>CAZVUP010000071.1:0-1570 GCA_964630365.1 uncultured Muribaculaceae bacterium | reverse complement strand
CTGTTCCAGATGCTGAAATGCTAGTAACAATATCAGAACTTTTTGAAACACCAGTTAGTGAAATTCTTGGAGAAAGTATAGAAGAAAAAGAAACAAATGATTTAAAAGTAATATCTGAAAAATTGGAAGTTATTAATGAACAATTATCAATTAGTCAAAAACAAAAAAGAAAAAGAAAAATTATGGTATTATTAATAATAGACATATGTTTAATATTTTTCTTCGTTTTATTAGCACTATTAGGTAGCCCATATTTAACATGGGATTATGGTAATCCTGAATGGTCTGTTATTGGAACATTATGGCACTCATTTGAGTGGATATTTTTTAGAATAGCACCATTATTAATTATTATAATTACAGTTATATTAATAATATTATTTATAAAAAGAGAAAAATAAAACAATCAGAATATTAAGATATTCACGTACATTAAGGTGAGAAATAATCTCATCTTTTTTTAGTAATTTTTCGATCATTTATGAACCAATCTTTAATTAAATAAAATTATAAAAAAATTCTTTTAAAAACATATTTGCGAATGTCAAAATTTTGTGGTATATTTTATTCAAGTAATTGAGCTAATCTCAATTCATAGATATGTGCCGATTTTTCGTATACACGTTAAATTGAGACCCATTTAGAATAAAAAGATTCTTTTTTTTTAATAAGATGGTATAATAAAATATATTAAAAAGTAAGGAGAATTATATGAATTATAAAAAAATAGTTGTTGCTGGTGGTGGTGTTTTGGGGAGCCAAATTGCTTTTCAGTCAGCGTATTGTGGATATGATGTGACAATATGGTTAAGAAGTGAAGATAGCAAAACAAGAACACAACCTAAGCTTGATGCATTAAAAAAAGATTATATTAAAACTATAGAATCATTAAATCCTCATGATGAAAATAGTTGGGCAAGAGGAATATCTGATATTGATAATTTTAATAAAGCCGATTGTTTAAAAAAGGTAGAAAATGCTTATAATAGTATTAAATTAGAAGTAGATATGAAAGAAGCAGTAAAAGATGCTGATTTAGTAATTGAATCAATGGCAGAAATAAAAGATGAAAAAATTAAATTCTATCAAACTTTAGCACCATTGTTAGAAGAAAAAACTATTATTGTGACTAATTCTTCTACATTATTACCATCTATGTTTGCTAAATATACAGGAAGAGCAGAAAAATATTTATCACTTCACTTTGCTAATACAATATGGATAAAAAATACCGCTGAAGTAATGGCACATGATAGAACTGATAAAAAGTATTTTGATGAAATAATGGAATTTGCAGTTAGTATCAGAATGTTGCCTCTTCCTGTTTTAAAAGAAAAATCAGGATATTTATTAAATTCTATGCTCGTTCCTTTTTTGTTAAGTGGTATGGATTTATTAACGAATGGAATATCTAATGCTGAAAGCATTGATATTGCTTGGAAAAGAGGGACAGGAGCACCCAAAGGGCCATTTGAAATAATTGATACTGTAGGATTAACTACAGCAAAAAATATTGTTGAACAATATCAAAAAGTTCCTGGATTAATGAGTCCTTTATTAAAGAAAATGA
>CAZVUP010000070.1:0-2237 GCA_964630365.1 uncultured Muribaculaceae bacterium | reverse complement strand
TAGCAAAAACAAAAGCATACACTTTTTTTGTGTACACTTTTATCTTACAACTTCAGCTTTTGCATTGTTTTTTATTTACTATTTCATTAAGTATTTAGCAGTTCTTACCATTTGGGCAGTATAGCTCATTTCATTGTCATACCATGATACTACTTTTACCAATTGTTTTCCATCTACTTCTAATACATTTGTAGATAAACCATCTACTAGCGAACCGCAACGTCTTCCTATTACATCGCTAGATACAATTGGATCCATTGTAAATTCTAGTGTTTCATTAGTATGTGCTTTTAAAACTTCATTTATTTCTTCGGCAGTTGTATTTCTACCTAACTCTAGAGTTAAATCTACAACTGATCCTGTTGGTACTGGAACACGCATTGCTGTTCCATCTAATTTACCAGCTAGATTAGGGCAAACAAGACCAATAGCTGATGCTGCTCCAGTTGAAGCTGGAACAATATTGGCAGCACAAGCTCTACCACGACGTGCTAAATGTCCTTTTTTATGAGCTATATCTAGAGATGCTTGGTCATTAGTATAAGCATGTACTGTTGTCATGTAGCCTTTTACAATGCCAAATTCTTTATCTAAAACATCAACAACTGGTGCTAGGCAGTTTGTTGTACATGATGCTGCACTAATTATTTTTTCATCTCCTGTTAATATTTCGTGGTTTACATTATACACAACTGTTTTAAGATTTCCCTTAGCAGGAGCTGAAATAATAACATGCTTTGCTCCGGCATTAATATGAGCCATTGCTTTTTCATCAGATGTGAATAAACCAGTACACTCAAATACTACATCAACATCTAAATCTTTCCATGGTAATAATGCTGGATCTTTTTCAGCATAAACCTTTACTTTTCTTTCCCCAACCACAATATATTCACCATCAGCATGAATTTCATCAATGCGATAATTTCTGTGATTAGTATCATATTTTAGTAAATAAGCAAGTTGTTCTGCATCAGTTAAATCATTAACTGCTACTACTTCGAATTCTGGGTTTTCTTCCATTAGTCTGAAACATAATCTTCCAATTCTCCCAAAACCATTAATTGCTACTTTAATCATTTATATTCCTCCTTATTTTCATTATAAATAGTTCTTAATTTTCTTTCAAGAATACCTATGATTTTTTACATTTTTTGGCGTAAAGAAAATATCCACAATTTTTGTGGATATTTTTTTATTCGTGGAAATAACCGCCACCTATGAATTCTCTAATAACAGCATCTTGTGGGATTGCATCAGCTGGAATAGGTAAAAATAGATTTAGGAATCTAATCAATCTTTTTGCTTCTTCATAGGCAGGTGAATCACTATCTACTGAATATAGTAGTGGTTCAACATATGTTTTCAATACTCCTATTTCATAAATTGCTGCAGAATTGATAGTTGCGTCTGATTCATCTTGATAAGGGAAAATATACTTTTCCTCTCCGGCTCTAACACTACTCCATTGTATTAAAGTATGATCCACAGCATAATTTCTTGTTCTATTATCTCGAACTATTCTTCTTAGGAGTCTATTATCAGTTGTAGAAATACGATTGTGATTATCTAATCCTAACTCTGTAAGTGGAGAAATATATATTTTATATTTCTTTTCACGTGGAATATTAGTTAATATTTTTGTATCAAGAGCATGTATTCCTTCAATAATTAAAATATCTTTTTCATCTAGACGCATTTCTTTACAAAATTCTTTTTCACCAAGTGTGAAATTATATACAGGAGTAATTACTTCTTTTCCTGCTAATAATTCTGCCATTTGTTTATCAAATAATTTTAAATCTATAGCTTCTAGACATTCAAAATCATAATTACCATTTTCATCTTTTGGTGTATCTTCTCTGTTTACAAAATAATCATCCATTCCTATTGTTATTGGTCTTAATCCAAAACTTTTTAAGTACATGCATAATTTTCTTGATGTAGTTGTCTTTCCTGATGAAGATGGTCCTGCTAGTAGAACAATTTTTACTTGATTTCTTTTACTGTTAATTTCTTTAGCAATTGTTAGTAAACGGTTGCTTTGTAAAGTTTCATCTATCTTTATTAAATCATTTATTTTTCCTGTTGAAACAAGTTTATTTAAATCAACTGTGTTTTCTATGCCAATTATTCTAGCCCAATCTTTATATTCTTTAAATACATCAAACATGTGAGGATGATGAACATATTTTGCTATTTTGTCATTTATATATACAGTAGGAAATCTTAAAGTT
>CAZVUP010000069.1:0-2277 GCA_964630365.1 uncultured Muribaculaceae bacterium | reverse complement strand
TCGCAACATATGCCCCTATAGTATTTTTATCTGCTCTAACTAAAAAAATAATTCATACTTTTATGCCAGAAATAGTAAAAGTAAAAGAAAATATTAAAAAAGAGATTAAAACTAGTCTTATTAATGAAGTTATTCAAGATGCTTACCAATTAAACCTACCACCTTCATATAAAGGTAAACGTCTAAAAATATATTTCACATCCCAAACAGGTATTACACCACCTAAATTTACATTCAGAGTAAATAATAAAGGATTAGTTCATTTTTCATATGAAAGATATCTAGAGAATAAAATCAGAGAAAACTTTGATTTTACTGGAACACCAATAATATTACAATTTAAAAATAGGAATGGAGAAGACTAATGATAATTGGAA
Organism: uncultured Muribaculaceae bacterium; assembly: GCA_964630365.1. Taxonomy (GTDB): domain Bacteria; phylum Bacillota_I; class Bacilli_A; order RF39; family UBA660; genus UBA3789. The sequence goes on along the minus strand of CAZVUP010000069.1, from coordinate 1,900 downwards.
ATAATAATACAAATAATAATTTTTCTAATAATAATTTACAAAAATTTACTACAAACTTTGATAAAAAATTTAAACCAAAAGAAAAAATAAATAACAAACCACCAATGATGGTAGGAAAAAAATCAACAGATTTTTTCAGTGTAACAAATAAAAATGATATGGCAGATAAAACATATGCCATGCTTCAAGAAAGATATAACAATGGTCTTATAACACTAGATGAATTTACTAAAAAATGCCAACAATTAAACAAAAAAAGAAAAAATAATTAAATATAAATACCCTCCTACATATAATTTAGTAGGAGGTTTTATGTTTAAAGATAATTTATTTAATAAAATTGAGAAAAAAACCAATATAAACAAAGAAACCATTTTACAATTAGCAAATAAATTACAAAACAATAATATGAAAGATGAAAAAACATTAAGAGAAATAATAAAAGATATTGCTACATTAACAGGTAAAGAAGTAACAAAAGAAAAAGAAGATAAGATAATAAATGCTATAATAAATGACAAGGTACCAAAAAATATTGATTCAATGTTCTAAAAAGCTATTATTTTAGCTTTTTTTATTATATAATGATATCAGAATAGAAGGTGGAATAATGAGATGTCCAAAATGTAATTCCCGTATTGATAATACCCTTGAAATTTGTAACTATTGTGGAGAAAGAGTTAAAGAAAACAGTCGTAATGATCAATATGAATATAGTAAATCATATAGCAATATAAAAACTGAATATGATACTCCTCATAATCAACAATATGACTATAGTAAAACATATAGTGGTAGTACAAAAGAATATGATGAAAATCACGAGACTCAATATAGCTATAGTAAAACTTATAGTGGCAGTACAAAAGAATATGATACTCCTCATTCTGACCAGTATAATTATAGCGAGCAATATAGTAATAATAATTCTTCAACTATAACCAGTGATAATGATTATATAAAAGCCTATGTTGGCGAATCAACATATAATCATATTACTAACGCTAATACAAAATTATCATTAGGCGCACTATTCTTTGGTCCTATATATTTACTTTATAGAAAAATATGGTTACCGTGGATAGTATCAACAATTATATATTTAACTATTCTTCTCTGGACAGGCAACGCAGTTATAGCCGATATAATTATTAACTTAATTTTAGCTAAAATAGCAAATAGATTATTATTTGATAAAGCAACAAAAGAAGTAGAAAAAATAAAACTAAAAAATCCCGATAAGGATTCTAGAGAACTATTAGAACTATGTAGACAAAAAGGTAAACCTGTAAGTATCGCATCTATAATACTAATAATTATCATCATATGGATAGCCATTAGTATAGTAGCTTTATTATTCGCACCATATTTTGATTATTAAAAAGAACAAATTTGTTCTTTTTTTTTAGCCATAAACATACATATTAACTAAATAAGGAGAAATGCTATGGAAAAATATGAAATTATAAAAAATATTGCCAAAAGAAGTGGAGGAGATATCTACTTAGGAGTAGTTGGAGCTGTTAGGACAGGAAAATCAACATTTATAAAAAGAGTTGTAGAAACTTTAATTGTCCCAAATATTGAAGACGAATATGAAAGAAAAAGAGCACTTGATGAAGTACCACAAAGTGCAGCCGGTAAAACAATTATGACAACAGAGCCAAAATTTGTACCAAACAATACCGCCAAAATAAAAATAGATGATATAACCTGTAACATAAAGCTAATTGATTGTGTTGGATACATGATTGATAATGCCATTGGCGCAACAGATGAAAACGGTCCAAGAATGGTAAAAACACCATGGGTGATGTTGAATAAGTGATACCCAAATATAAAAATAAATAAATGCCGATAAAATAAGGGCTAAAGACAATATTTCACTTTATTAGTTAAA
>CAZVUP010000068.1:0-2716 GCA_964630365.1 uncultured Muribaculaceae bacterium | reverse complement strand
TATATACCAGTGTTTTACCAAATATTATTTGCAAAGAAGTAAAAGAAGCTCTAAATAATGCTAAGGCACCTATAATGTATTTATCAAACATTATGACTCAACCAGGTGAGACAGATGGATTCAGTGTAGGAGATCACGTTAAATTAATAGATAAATACCTAGATGATAAGAAAGTAAATGTCGTAATAGCAAGCAATACTAAAATATCAGAAAAAATGGCTAAAAAATATGAATCAGAAGAACAAAAAGATCCAGTATTAATAGATTATGAAGAATTAGAAAAGATGAATGTTGAATTAATTGAAGACGACTTAATAATAATTGATCATGATAATACATTAAAACATAACAGCTTAAAATTAAGTTCTTTAATATTCTCTTATTTGATGAGGAAGTAAGATGTCTTTTACAGTTACAATAAAAGAAGAAATTTCTAGTATTGAAAGCTCTAAATCAGAATTAATTGCTGAGTTATCTGCCTATATAAGAAATAATGGTACTATTTCTAGTAATTTCATTATAATGACAACAGAGAATAAATTTACAGTTGATCGGGTAATTCAAGCTATTAAAAGACTATATAATGTAGATACCGAAGTTACAAAGATAAATAATGTAAATTTTAGTAAAAAAGATCTATATCAATTGAAAATTATTGATAAGGTTGATACAATCCTACAAGATTTAGGAATAATAGATGATAATAAAAAAGAATTAGAAACAGTTCCAACTTACATCGTTGGAGCAAATGAAGAGATAAGAGGATATTTAAGAGGAGCGTTCTTAAGTTCGGGGAGCATTAATGATCCTAAAAAATCTAGATATCATATGGAACTTTTAATTTCAAGTGCAAAAGAATCGGTTTTTATTCAAAAACTTTTAAATATATTTGAATTAAATGCCAAAATATTAAATCGCGATAAAGGCTACATGATATATATAAAGGAAGCAGAGAAGATAAGTGATTTTTTAAAAATATTAGGAGCATCTAAAGCTGTTTTATACTTCGAAAATGTTCGAATTTACCGAGATCAAAAAAATAAGACAAATCGTTTGAATAATTGTGAACAAGCAAATATTGATAAAGTTATAGAAACTGCTAACATTCAACTAAAGCAAATAAAATTAATTGAAGATAATGATGGTCTAACACTTATGGATGACAAAACAAAAGAAGCTCTAGAATATCGCAAAAAATATCCAGAAGCTTCCTTAAAGGAATTAGCAGATATTATTTCCATAGAAACAAATAAAAAAATAACAAAATCAGGGTTAAACCATCGAATGCGTAAAATAAAAGAATTAGCCGAAAAATTTGAAAAATTAAGTAATAATAATTAAAATAAAACATCTATTTAATTATAGGTGTTTTTTATTTTTGATTATTTTATCAACTATTCCATATTTAATAGCTTCATTCGCTGATAAGTAGTTGTCTCTATCAGTATCAGTTTCAATTACTGTCAAATTTTTACCAGTATTTTTAGCTAGAATTTTATTAATTCTAGTTTTTAAAGACAATATTCTTTCTGTTGCAATTTTAATATCACTTGCTTGTCCTTCGCTTCTACCGAGTACTTGATGAATCATAACATCAGCATTAGGAAGAATTAATCTTTTTCCTTTTTGGCCACTTGATAAAATAACAGCTGCCATGCTAGCGGCTATTCCAAAGCAAATAGTTGAAACATCGCTATTAATATAATTAATTGTGTCATAAATAGCTAAACCACTAGTTACACTTCCACCAGGTGAATTGATATAAAGAAATATATCTTCATGGCTAATAGAATCTAAATATAGTAATTGTGCAATAACACTATTACTTAAATTATCATCTATTTCACCAGATATAAAAATTATTCTATCTTTCAATAATTTAGAGAAAATATCATAACTTCTTTCACCATTTCGTTCTTTGTCGACTACAATAGGAATTAAATTCATAAAATCACCTATAAATAGTATAATGTCAATAGTAAAAAATATTCATATATTAATTTGACAAAATATGCTATACTAAAAATGATAATAAAGGGGTGATATTGTGATTCAAACAATTGAAGTCACTATTAACAATAAAAAATATAATTACAGCAAGGATACTACATTACAAGAAATTAGTGCTGAACATCAAGTAGAATTTAAATATCCTATTCTTTTAGCACGTGTAAATGGAACACTAAAAGAATTATCACATAAAGTTTTAGAATCATCTGAGATAGAATTTTTAGATTTAACATCCAGGGAAGGAAATAGAACACATATTAATGGCTTAATTTTTGTCATGATTTATGCAGTAAAAAGACTATATGGAAAAAATGCTGATATTAGAGTAATGCATTCTCTTGATAAGGGGATCTATATTGAAACAAACTTTAAACTTTCAGAGGAAAAGGTAGAACAAATAAAGTCTGCTATGAAAGATATTATAAAAAAGGATTTACCAATAACAAGATTAACTATTGATAGACTAGAAGCGATAAATTACTTTAAAGGCATGGGCGATGAGACAAAGGCAGGTATTTTGAAATATAATACAGATACTTATATAACTCTATACAGATTAGGAAGTTTGTATAATTACTTTTATGATTTAATGCCAACATCAACATCACGAGTAAAAGATTTTGATTTAACATATGTAAAAGATAATGGCCTAACTTTAAGATTTCCTACTGTATATATAAATGACAAAATAGCAAAATATGTTCAT
>CAZVUP010000067.1:0-3218 GCA_964630365.1 uncultured Muribaculaceae bacterium | reverse complement strand
TAAAGTACGCCATATGTTTAATAAAAAAGAAAATTAAGTTACTATTCGCTAAATTGCAATTTATCGTTTAGTTCGCAATATTAAGATATTACGAATTGAGAAATCAGTTCCCTTTTTAGTAATATTCCGATGTATTTAAAATATAGAAAAGTTAAGATAAAAATACGTATATTATGATATAATATTATTAGGAGCTGATAATATGAAAAAGAAATTACTATTGGGATTATTAGTATTTGTAGCGTTATTTACTATAACTGGATGTGATTCAAAAAAAAGCAATAAATGGGAGTATTCAAAAGAAGATTTTGATTCATTTAACAATGCTTTTTCTGATAAAGCATTGAATCAAGAAGATAGTGATATTGATATTATATATGTTCACGATATTAAGCTTAATGATAATATAAATAAGGACGATGTATTAATATTCAACTATGACGAACTTGAAGAAGATTTAGATTATGAGAATAAATATGTTTCATATGAACTAATAAAAAAATATCAAATTAATGTTGAAAAAATAGATATATCAAGTGATGATGACACATTACGCGTGTATTTTTATGGAGAAGATGATTTATTTATAAATTATGGGGTTCTTATTAGTAAAGACGTGACTAAAGACCAAAAATATATTATAACGAAAACTCAAAAAGAGTATCTTGGTAATGACGAAGATTACAATGGAATGGAAAACCTAACATTTGCTCCGTTATTTTCATATTTAGATGCTCATGGTATTTCCATGGAGCAAATTATCGAAGACGGTGTTGTTACTGAAACAATTGCGGAAAAAATTGCTAATAATGAAAATGTGAAATTGTCTAACGTAGGTAATCTTATTTCTTATCTTGGATGCAATGTAGAAGATGTTATTAAGTTTGAAAAGTCAGGTGTTCATGAAGTTGCACATAAAATTGATTGGAATACAGATACTGTGAAAAAGCAAGACTACGAAAGTAATGGACAAATTACCTTTAATCCACTACGTACATATCTTAAAGAACATGATATGTCCGTGAATAGTTTGGTAAAAGACAATGTAATAACACCAACTGAAAGTGTTAGATTCATGGCAAATTACGACTTTAAGACCCGCATGGTAAATCATTTGTGTAATTATTTACAAACTGATGTTTCTAATATAATCCAATTTGTGAAATATAATTAATAAATTGAAATAATCGTAATATTAAGATATTCCGTTTGAAACTATCTTTAAGACAAGATAGTAACACACTACCAAGTCGGCATAATGCCAACTAGGAATAGTGTGCAAAGGGACACCCTTTTGAAACCCGATAAGCAACATTTCACAAACTATCGTAAGTGAATGTTGCTCTTTTTTATTTTGTCTTGCGACTTCATAAAAAAGAAAGAATACTATCGCCACTTTCATGAGTAAACTCACAAAACGTGCCACGTATTCTTTAAATAAAAATAACCTAATACCTAATCTAACGAAAAGGTAAAAGGTTATTTTTTTATTTGAATTATTTATTATTCTTTAATAAATTTGCTGTATCTTTTTTAGCATTCCATACTGATAGATACATAAATAATTCAAATTCTAATGTCATAATAAATGCTCCTATTATGACAAGATTATTTTTCATAACATTATGATTAAATGTATCAAATAATACAACTAAACATAATAATGTTCCGAAAAATACAACTAACAATGTTGTGCTATCATCAAAACTTCTTTTAATAGTTTTTGATTTATTCTTATCAATGTCTAATCCTAATTTACTCCATGCATTTAGATCTAATATAAGACCAACTGCAAGTAATGCTGTTGAAGCCCAGAACATATTTTTGAAATAATCACTTCCAATTATTTGTGATAATCCAAAACTTACTACAAAGAATATTGATAATAATATTACAGCTATTTTTAATATCTTACTATTTCGCATTTTTATTTCTCTCCTTTACTTTTAAACTTTGAATTAAATTAATAATTTCATTTTGTGTATTGATTTGATACTTTGTATCTTCAATAGTATTTTGTAATAACTCTCTTTCACTTTCTATTATGCTTTTATCATTTAACTTTTCTTCACAAGATAAAACTAACTTTTCTAGATTTTGTTTATTTCCTAAAACATTAACTTCAGCCTCATTAAGTTCATCTCCTTTTAATTTAGAATAATAATCTTTTATAAAAGGATTTAAAGGACTGACTTCTATACCTAGTCCAATCATATACATTAGATCACTATAATTAACATCTAATACATTACTTATCTTACGAAGTATTTTAGGACTAGGCTCTTTTCTAACACCCGATTCTATTTTAGAAAGTTCAGAGTTATTTATATTAGCCAATTTAGCAAGTTGTCTTTGCGAAAGATTAGCTTTTTCTCTAGCTTCGGTAATTACTTCACCGATATTTTTTTCTACCATAGAAATTCACCTCACACCATAATAATACACCTATTGGGTAAAAATGTCAACATTTTTTAATTTTTTGAGTAAAAGTGTTGACAACGATGTAATTAGCATGATATATTATATGTGTTTCCGAATGAACCCACTTTAAAATTAAATGGGTAACATAGAAAAAGAAAGGAGGAAGTCAAATGTATGAGATTAAAAAAGCAACTAGAATTAATTGATCCAAGAGTATGGAGAGATAAAAATATCAAGTTTGAAACAAAACTGATATACAAAATACTATGTGCAGAACAATCCCAAAGATGTGAATTCACAAGTATAAGCATTGGGAAAGTTCAAAAGAAATTGAGTATAACAAATGTTGGATTCAAAAAGAACCTACAAATACTAGAAGATAACAAATATATAAGGTTCAATGAATACAGCCGAGGATTATACACATACGAGATTTGTTAGAAAAGATTGAATCGCTAACAAATAAAGGTTCAGTAAATGTTCGTAGATTTATATTAGAACCTATCTTATAGAAATATAAGATGAACAAGTTTGAAGTAAAACATATTTCAAAGAACGAAGTAAAAGAATAAAAGGGATTGAAATATGTTGTATGTATGTTTTATTTCAAGCAACCTATTAGTGAGAGTTATCTCACACAGGGATTTTATTGTCATTATTAGTATGACTTGTAAGTAGTGATTACAAGTTTTTTTTATTGCCTAAAATTAAGAAAGGAGAATGATTTATGAACAACGATATAACAAATTTAAAGTATGTAGAAGTTCCAGTAGTAGTTTTATTAGATGAAGATTTAT
>CAZVUP010000066.1:0-3422 GCA_964630365.1 uncultured Muribaculaceae bacterium | reverse complement strand
CATCAGCGGAGGGGGGACACTTGGCAGCCGAGTGATCATGGGTTACGAGATTGTATTCATCACCTGATGAATTCTTTTAATACTTTCCCCTATTGTTTTTTCTTCATTAAAGCAAGGTAATAGTATATCAACACTTATTTTCTTCATAATATCCACCTAATATCATTATAATATACAATAAAACATTCAAGCAACAAAAAAGAAAACACAAAATTGTTTCCTACTTTATTAAACTTTTTCACTCTAAAGTTCAATTATAATAATAATCTTCAAAAAAAGAATCTATATTTTTGTAGATTCTTTTTTCTTAAATAAAGATATACCTATAAACAAACTAATCATAAAAATAATGAATAATAGTATATTTCCAGTTTTTGGATTAGTAATTATATCTTTAATATTTCTCTGTTGAAAAGTTGGAGTTATAGTTACATTTGTTTTAGGCATAGTAAATTCATATTCTAATGTTTTTATTTCTGTATATGGAACACTATTATCTTCCTCATCTTTTATTTCTATATTTTTTAGAACATAATTATCTTCTGGTTCTATACTAAAAGATACTACCATTCCCTCTTCTAATTCTTCTAAATTTACATTATTATTAAAAATTACTCTACCTTGTTGTGGTGGAACAATTGTTTTTGCTTTTACTGGCTCTAAATTACTTCTATATGGAATATTAGTAATAATTAACGGATAGAAATGAGCTTCAGTGTTGCCTTCAACTGCTAAACTGTTTACTAAAAAAGCCCCAGCAAAATGAAATTCTCCACCTTCTACGTCAGCATTTGGTGCGATTAAATGACCTACAAAAGGTGTTGTTGGTAAACTTATATATGTAGCATTAGGAATGTTCCATATGATGTTTCCTTTATATTTACTTAAAACATAATTACCTGGATAACTATTATTGGGTTTGGTTGACTGAAAAAAATCATTAGTAGGTATTATATTGCTTTCACTAATAGATCCGTCATATATCTCAGGAAAATTAATATTTCCACTATCATTTATAGTAATAATTGTTAATTGATTTTCATTATTTTCAAATTTGTCAAAAACTATACTATCAATATCATTAATATTATTAATATAATATTCTCCACCAATTTCAATATTAGCTACTCCATTCTCAACTTCAACATATCTACCTTTTTTTATCTTATTTTGTTCTTCAATAATCTTAGCATATAATCTTTCAATATTTATATAATTTCCAGAAAAAGTAACAAGTGAATTATAATAATCAAAATAAGGAACTGAAGAATAAACTTTATCTCTACAAGGAAATGCTCTTACAAATCTATCACCTGCAAAATAAGTAAAGCGTGACATTTTATTAGAATCAATTGATTTACAATCTGCTCTATAATCTGGTTCCCCTAAAAGACTATTACTTGAATCTGCAAAAAGTCTTCCATATTCGTTATTTCTATCACTATTATATATTAGTTTTATACCACCTTTTACAATAAAATTACCAACGATATGAAATATTTGAAGAGAACCTGGTGCAGTATTTCTTAACATTGTAACATGTTCATCATAAGCTTTTTGTCCAAATGTAACAACACTATAATTTTGTAGCATATCTTCAATAGAGTAATCCCCGTCATAAATATCATCTGAATAATCATCTGCATATACATTAGTTATCAAAAAGAAAGACAAAAACATAACTATTAATAAATTAAATAATCTTCTATTCATAACTACACTCTCCTACAATAAAAGTGTACTATCTAAAAAATTAAAAGTCAACACAAAAAGAATCTCTGATTTAACAGCAAAAAGAATCTATATTTTTGTAGATTCTTTTTTCTTAAATAAAGATATACCTATAAACAAACTAATCATAAAAATAATGAATAATAGTATATTTCCAGTTTTTGGATTAGTAATTATATCTTTAATATTTCTCTGTTGAAAAGTTGGAGTTATAGTTACATTTGTTTTAGGCATAGTAAATTCATATTCTAATGTTTTTATTTCTGTATATGGAACACTATTATCTTCCTCATCTTTTATTTCTATATTTTTTAGAACATAATTATCTTCTGGTTCTACACTAAAAGATACTACTATTCCTTCTTCTAATTCTTCTGGATTTACATTATTATTAAATAAAATACTACCTTGACTACTCTTCGTAATAGCTTTTACCAGCTCAGGATTACTTTTATAAGAAATAGTATTAGATAGCGGATAATAATGAGCTTCACTTTTTCCTTCTAAATATAAACTATTAACTAAGAATGCTCCTGCATAATGAAGTTCAGGACCATATAAGTCTGCACTAGGAGCTACTATATGTCCAATAAAAGGAGCAGACGGCAATTCTATATAAGATGCATTAGGAACATTCCAAATAATATTTCCATAATACTTGTCTAAAACATAATTACTTGCATAATAATCATTTGGTCTTTCCATTCCAATATAATCATTGGAAGAAACCAAATTACCTTCCCCATTGTTAGTTGATTCATAAATCTTTGGAAAATAAATACTACCCGTATTGTTAATAGTAATAATAGTAAGCTTGTCTTCATTTTCTGCAAAATTATCAAACATTATTTTATCAATTTCATTTACATCATCAATATAATACTCTCCACCTATAGTAATATTAGCAATTCTATTTTCCACAGTTACTTTTTTTCCTTTTTTAATTCTCTTTTGATCATCCACGACATTATCATATAATCTATTAAAATTAATATAATCAACACTCGATATATCACTTGAATTAAGATTTGACATGTATCCATTGATATAAAAATAAGAAAGACCATCTGTATAAAGTACATTACTTAAATTATATGAATCCGCAATACCACAATTTAAATAATTAAAAGAATAAGGAGCTCTATAACCTCAAAATATAAATCTAGAGTCTTGAGATGATACAGAATCTGCATAAGACTTCAAATCATTAGAATTACCCCAAAAATCAAACCGAAGTATATTAACATTCCCATTTACCAAGAATTTAGAATTAATATGAAACAACCTAGCATTTCCTGAAGCACCAAGTCTTGAATGCATATTACTATCTAAATCTTTCATACCAAAAGTAATAACATTATAGTTTTCAAGCATTTCTTGTAGTGAATAATCACCATCATAAATATCATCTGAATAATCATCGGCATATACATTAGTTATATTAAATAATAATGAAATTAAAAATATGAAAATTATAAATGTCCTTCTATTCTTCATAAATATACTCTCCTACAATAAAAGTGTACTATCTAAAAATTTAAAAGTCAACACAAAGATAAGCAGCTAATAACTACTATTTTTATAGTTTAATAAACATTAATTGTATTTTTTAAATAATTCCTTCATATAACTACCTGTATATGATAAATAATCATTGATATGATATTTTATTCTTTTTAATTGTTTTTAAG
>CAZVUP010000065.1:0-3464 GCA_964630365.1 uncultured Muribaculaceae bacterium | reverse complement strand
ATTGTATCAAAAAGCCGCACCTAGTGGTGCGGTTGAAATTTCAATTTAGGAAAATCCAAGCTCAACTTGGATTTTATAAACAATTGGTGCTTCCATCCGGACTTGAACCGGAACTCTATCGCTAGAAGCAGATTTTGAGTCTGCCGCGTCTACCAATTCCGCCATGGAAGCAAGGTATAGAAAAATTATACCATAAAATTAGTTAAAATCAATAATTATAATTTAAAAAAAAGAATGAATTGCTTCATTCTAATTTACTTTTTTATTTCTAAAATATTTTATATTTGATATTGCCAATAACACCAAAGAAACTAAAGATATTACTATAGAAGTAAATATACCTGTTTTTACTTGTTCTATCTTTTTATATTGAACTTCTACTGTCACATCAGAATCTGGCATTATAAAAGTTTGTTCCTTAAAATCAACCGGAATTATTCTACCAGTTTCATCTCTTACAATTACTTTATCAATATAATAGCCTTCTTTTTGTCTTAACTGCATCTTAACAACATTACCAGGTTCATAAGTATCTTTTTCAAATGCTACATCTGAACTACTTTTAGGAACAGCAGTTGCAACAAATCTCTTACCTATTCTAATATGTCTTCCACAAGTAGTAGTTCTACTACCATCACCAACCATAAAGTTAGTCAAAACAATATCATCATCATTTTTAAGCCTTATAATTGAACTAAGCATAGAAAGGATAATAGTATCATTTTCTATACTAACATACCTTCTTGCTCTGGTATTACCAAGAACAAGATTATCAAAACTATTTAATTCAGAGTCAAGTCTCATAAAAGATATTTGAGGCATTTTCCAGTAATTGCTACTTGCGCCTAAATAAACAGCTCCAATGTCATTCTTATCAAAAGCATATTTTGGAGTAATATCATTTTCCCAATAAGAAGTTGGTCTACGATAAGTTTCTATATAAGAAACATCAAATGTTGAAACATATCTTCCATCCCTAAAACCATTAGCCAATCCAACAATAGTTAGATAAGCACAGCTAGACAATTGCGCCTTAATATCGTCACTAACATTTTCCATATTATTTATAACAAAATCCGCTGACGCTATCTCTTTTTCCTTAACAACACTCTTAAGACTCGAATCAAGAATTACGTATTTAGCACTAGAAAATCCATGACTTCCTTTATAACTAATATAAGCTCCCACATAATTATTATTATCAAGCTGTCCTAATATCCAATAAACATCACCATACACATCTTCATTAGTGATATCAACAACAATCTTACTTTCATTTATAGAAATTTCATCTTTTGATAATTGTTTCAAATTACCATCAAAAGTATATAAATATGTTTTTAGGCCTTCTAAAGTTTGTAATACATAGTTACCTTCTCTATTTATAAAGAAACTTACTGGCATACCAACCTTAGGTAAATCATTTACGGAAGGGATCAAATCAACAAGCGGTATATCATAACTTTTATCAATAGTATTATTACTACCATTTATCCTAAGAAGATTGCCATTCATAGCAGCTTCTCCAATATCACCCATTCCAATACATATGGCACTATCACCATTATTTTCACATCTAAAACCAGTATAATATCTATACTTTTCATCCATTGGTACAATAGATAATATTGAACCATCCCCAGATAATAACCAACGAGTTGTTGGAGTAACAACAATATAATTTCCATTATCTAATTGTGTAAAACCAATAAGTCTCCTTTCAATATCAAAATTACTAATATCTATATTATAAGTATTTTCGATAGTATTAACATTATATATTTTAGACCATTGCTGTTCCCCATTTTCGGAATACTTAATTAACATAAATCCTGGATATTCATAGAAACCTAAAACGCTATATCCACCATCATCGGCTGGGACACCACGCAAAACTGCCATATCACAAGAATCTTTTAATTTTTTATCATAAATTACTTTACCAAAAACAACAGTTGGTAAAAATAAAAATACAAAAACGCTGATAAAAAGAAGTACTCTTTTCATATAAAAACACCTCACTATTATATTTACATTATATTATAAATATAAATATAAAATCAAGGTGCTTAAATAATTTACAGTTTTATAAATCTTTTTCCATATACTTTGAAGAATACAAATCTATATTCTTATCTTCTTCTTTTTCTTCAACCTTAATTATTTCTTCAATATTAGGTAAATCTTCTATAGACGATAATCCAAAATAATCTAAGAATTCATGCGTTGTTTCATAAAGAATTGGTCTACCTGGCATATCACTTCGACCACTCTCTTTAATAAAACCTTTTGCAACTAATTTTCTAATAATTTGTGTTGAACCAACTCCTCTTATTGCATCTACTTGTACTCTTGTAATTGGCTCATTGTAAGCTATTATAGCAAGTGTCTCTAGTGCTGCTTGTGACAAGAAATTAGTCTCAGGATTTTCAATTAGCTTTTGATAATATTCTTTATGTTCAAATTTAGTAGTCAATTTAAATCTATTCCCTAAAAAATCAATTCTAAGTCCTCGAGTTTCATCTTCATAATCTTTTTTTAATTCCATTATTATAGACTTTGCTTCTTCCTCACCTATATTTAACACATCACATATTTGTTCAATAGTTAAACCATCTTCCCCAACTACAAACAACAATCCCTCTAAAACTGCCTTATTCATTTTTTGGCCACCTCACAAACTATATCATCAAATGCTTCCTTTTGCGTAATTACTAATTCCTTATCTTTAGCCATTTCAAGTATTGCCAAAAAAGTCGCAACTACATACTCCTTTGAAAATGTTTCAAACAATTCAAAGAAAGATACTTTCTTTTTAGCTTTCAAAACCTTCTTTATATCACGTCTTCTAGATGAAACACTAATTTCCTTAACAGTTACTTTAGTATTCAAAGGTCTATTATCAATTTTACGCTGATAATATTTTTGAAAAGCACTAATTAAATCATCTAAAGAAACATCAGCATGAATCTCCTTCACTTCATCAAGATACTGCTTAATATTTTCAGGTGATTTAGTATAAATATCTTTTCTAAGTTCTTCTTTTTCATGCAATAATCTTGTAATATCCTTATATGCTTGATACTCTAACAATCTATTAACTAAATCTTCTCTTGGGTCTTCTTCTTCCTCTTCTGCAACATTTTTATTATTAGGTAAAAGTAATTTAGATTTAATTTCAATTAATTCAGAAGCTAAAACTAAGTATTCTGAAGATACTTCTAAATTCATTTTTTCTTGTTTATCCAAAAAATCCATATATTGCTTAGTAATAGATTCTATTTCTATATTCATAATATCCATCTTAGATTCTTTTATTAAATGTAATAACAAATCAAGTGGACCTTCAAAATCATTAATCCTAAATTCTATATCCATTAAGTATCACTCCGAACTATAACAATTATAGCACGTATAATGAACTTAGTAAATTGATACATTTTGTTTTCCAATTTACTATATAA
>CAZVUP010000064.1:0-3562 GCA_964630365.1 uncultured Muribaculaceae bacterium | reverse complement strand
CTCCCAACAGTGGTTTTGGAGACCATTATTATACCATTTAACTAATCCCCTGTATGGATTTGTCAAATAAATCGAACAAGTTGATTATAACACAAAGAACGAGGCTAATCAATAAAAAAAGTTGATTTTTATAGTGATTAGCCTCGTTATGAACTAATAAATTTACAAAAATGATTTAAAACTTATATGAGAACTAATTATTAATATAAATGTAAAGCCTATTTGCAAAACCAATTAATTATGCTAGAATTAAATATATAATAAGTATAGGAGGACATATGAAAGTAGGAATATTTGGTATGGGAGCCTATGGAATGGCCTTGAGTAGTGCATTGCTTAAAAATAATTGTGACATTACAATGTGGTCTAAATTTACTGAAGAAAAAGAATTACTTGAAAAAACAAGGAAAAATGAAAAGCTTTTACCAGGGTTCAAATTATCAGAAGATGTAAAATTAACTACTAGCGTAGAAGATTGTGCCAAAGATAAAGATATATTAATTATTGCAATACCAATAGCATTTGTTGATTCATTATGCAAAGAATTAAATAAGTATGTTGAAAATCAATATATAGTAATAGCAAGCAAAGGTATAGAGCAAGAAACAAATTTGTTTGCCCATGAAATTATAAGAAATAGCATTGATACAGAAAAAATAGCTATTATAAGTGGACCGTCTTTTGCGATTGATCTTATCCAAGGAATGCCACAAGCATTAACGGTAGCTAGTAGTAATGCCTCAACACTTGCTATAGTAAAAAAATCATTTGAATCAGAAACATTAAGAATAGAAATATCAGATGATATTTACGGCGTAGAAATATGTGGTTCAGTAAAAAATATAGTCGCTATTGCAACCGGAATCTTAGAGGGACTAAAAGTTAATGAATCAACTAGAGCAATGTTTATGGTTGAAGCTATAAATAATATCAGAAAACTATTAAAAGACTTTAACTGTAATGAAATGACAATTTTAACATTTTCAGGTATAGGGGATTTGCTACTAACTTGTACATCTGAAAAAAGTAGAAACTTTAGATATGGAATTTTATTAGGTGAAAATAAAAATAAAACAGAGATAAAAGATTATATAAAGAATACAACAGTAGAAGGTTTTTATACATTAGTTTCATTACATGAAATATTAATAAAGAATAAAATAGAAAACTACTTTTTTGATTTAATATATAATATAGCTATTAATGGCATGAAGGCACATGAGCTATTAAATTATCTAAAAAACTGATATAGGAGTGAATTAAAATGAAAAGTGTATTATCAAAATTTTTTAAATCAATATTATTAAGTTCAATAATTTTAGCTATAGTAGGATTACTACTAATATTTCAGTCAGAAGCTACTATAGTAGCAATAGCCTATATAATAGGTGGTATTCTTGTAGCTATAGGAGTACTAACATTAATAAAATATGTTAAAGAAATAGAAAGTCCACTAAGAAACGAATTAAATATTGTATATGGAATAGTTACAACTATACTAGGAATAATAGTAATTAATAATCCAACAGCAATGGCTAGTGTAATACCACTAGTAATTGGAGTTATAATAATAATAAATAGTGCAGCAAAACTAGAATATAGTTTAGAACTAAGAAAAAAAGATAATGATCTTTGGAAGACAACAATGGTATTATCAATAGTAACAGTATTATGCGGAATATTATTAATATTTAATCCATTCTCTGGAGCAGTTTTTATAACTAAAATAGTAGGAATATTAATATTTGTATATTCATTATTGGATATAATATCAACTATAATGTTTGAAAATACTGTTAAAAGTTTAAAAAAAGAAATAAAAGAAATAACTAAAGAAGTAGAAGAAGCAGAAATAATAGAAGAAAAAAAAACAAAAAAAAATAGAAAAGAGAATAAAAAAGAAAATAAAGAAGAAAAGAGAGATTAAAGAATATGTATAGATATGGATTACAATTATTAGGTATAATAGATAAATTAAATGATTGGAATGAAAAACTAAATGGTTTTTCTTCTAAACATCTAGATAATGTTTGGGTTGGAGCATTAGTGGTAGGTATAGTATTTGTAGTAAGTATTTGGGGAATAAATACATTAAACAGAAAATAAAAGTCAATAACTGACTTTTTTATTTGAAAAAAAAGAAAAAAAACTGTATAATGAAAAAGGACGAGGTATATTTCATGAATGCAGATGAATTAGTAATAGGCAAAAGGTATGAAATACACGGATATAAACATGATGGAAAAATCCATAGATCATGGGATGAGGCAGTTCTTTTAGAAATACATGATGATTACTTAATATTCGGTAACGAAAGAACAAAAGTTACGGAGTCTGATGGTAGAACATGGAGAACGAAAGAACCAGCAGTGCTTTATTTTTATAAAAACAATTGGTACAACATAATAGGTCAATATAAAAAGAATGGAGTTTATTACTATTGTAATATGGCATCTCCATATATAATTGAAGAAAATACAATAAAATATATTGACTATGATCTTGATTTAAGAGTATTCCCTGATGGAAGCTTTAAGGTTTTAGATAGAGGAGAATATAAATATCATAAGAAAATAATGGAGTACCCAGACATAATTGATAAGACGTTAAAAGCTGAATTAACTAATTTAATAAACAAAGTTAGAAACAAAGAAGCTGCCTTTAGGCCAGGAACCGTCGATGATTACTATAGCTTATACAAAAGGTTAAAAAATAGGAAATAATCCTATTTTTTTTAATTATTAAAAAATAAATTAAAAAAAATTAAAAAAAGCATTGACATTAAAATATTGGTTTGATATATTAGCAATGCTGTTTGAAAAAATAGCAAAAAAACATTAATATAAATTAGTTTTTTTAAACACTATATATTCAAAAGGTTTTGTTTTTCAACACCTCGTAGAGTGTCGTAAAAAAAATTAAAAAAAATTAAAAATTATTGTTGACAATCGATTTTTGATTTGTTATATTAATGGGGCAGCTTGAAAGAAAAAAGTGTAAAATTTGAAAAAAAACAAAAAAAGTTATTGACCTATATAAATTGGTTTAATTACAACACATTTCAAATTAACACTTCAAAAAAGTTGCGTAAAATAATGTACAAACATTTTGAAAAAAATGTCAAAAAAAGTGTTGACTTATTAAAAAATGTTTGTTATATTATTGATACATCGCGACCAAAACATTTTGCATTGCGATGAATGATCTTTGAAAACTAAGCAAAACGTCAATTTTGAGTAGCTAGGAAAAATTGAAACAAACTTGAATAAAGTTATTTTTTATTGAGAGTTTGATCCTGGCTCAGGATGAACGCTGGCGGCATGCCTAAGACATGCAAGTCGAACGAAGTGGCCCAATGAAGAATGCGAGCTTGCTCAAATTTGGATTTGGATTCCCACTTAGTGGCGCAAGGGTGAGTAACACGTGGGTAATCTACCTTCGAGTCTGGAATAACAGTTAGAAATGATTGCTAATGCCGGATGATATTGAGAACGATACTTCATTCTTTATTAAAAGGGGCCTTTAAAGCCTCGCTTGAAGATGAGCCTGCGCCGTATTAGCT
>CAZVUP010000063.1:0-4111 GCA_964630365.1 uncultured Muribaculaceae bacterium | reverse complement strand
GTAAAGAGTATGATAAAATACAAACTCTATCGAATACACTAGTTAATGCCCATGAACAACTAAAAGATAAGAATAATAAGATTAAAACTCTTACTGAAAATAATGAGGCACTTAATTTAAGAGTTAAAACTTTAAATGATACGATTAAAGAGAAAGACAATGAAATATCATTTTTAAAATCTAAAATACAAGATTTAAAAGATACTATTGAATATTGGAAAGATAAGTTTGAAAAACTAATATCTTTCTTACACGATAAACTTCATAGTTGGTATGATAAAGATGCTAAATATATTGATGTTGTTAATGATATGTATGAAGATAATGTTTTAGATGATGATGACATTGAAGAATTAGATTTAAGCAAAGAAAAAGATGACTTTGAGAGATAATCTCATTGCCATCTTTATTTTATTTTAGTTAATTTAAGTGAAATAGTTTCATCAACTGGTGGAACATAATCAACTAAATAGAATCCATATAAATGACCATATTTTTTCATTGCTTCTTTAACTCTACTTACATTTCCAGTTTTATCAAACAATATTTTAGATTCTACAAGTTGCTCAACTCTGTGAACTTCACTAGGATTCAAAGCAGTTGTTGAATATCTATCTTCATAGTCATAATCAAATGCAACATTGACACCTGTCTTATTACCTTCGGCTATTTTAGAATTTAATTTTTCCATTAATCTGTCATAAGTATAATAATCTGCTCCTGATTCTAATAAAACAATTATATTTAATGTTCCCTTACTATGTTTTGAATCTTGATAATTTGTTAAATAAACAGAATCTATATTATCATCTTTATATAATCCTTTAATAGTATCAGTTAATTCTTGTGATAAAAATGAATGCTCTTCATCTGTAAGATTTATTCTTTCTCTTATAACTTTGTCTAAATATAATAAATTATTTGCTCTAGCAATTTTTAATATATTAGCAAATTCTGGAAATTGATTATCACCTGCATATATAGTTTTATCCCATTCATACCATATATCAAATGCATCTTTTGCACCATCTTTAACCATTTGTTGAACTCTTGAACTATTGAAAACAACATTATTTTTTTGATCATCTAATGAGTGATGCATTCCTTTATCTTGATAAATTTTTGCTTGTAAATCTGCTTCAATTTTATCGCAATAATGTGAACATTTAGCTTCTGGAGTTTCTTGATCATCAAATTCAAATAATAAGTTTAATAAATTATCTTTCTCTTTTAGATTACCTAAAGCATCTCTCATAGCTTGATGTTCAATTTCTTTTTTCTTCTCTGGAGTTATTCCATCGAATGGTGTAATGTCACCAATTAATGTTTCACCTGTTTCATGTATAACTAACATTTTCAATTCTTTATCAGTATCGAAATTATATTCAAATTCAGAGTTTAATACCATTGCTAAACTTATAGTTCCAACAACGTGTTCAGATATAGTTTCAATTCTGTCTGATTTAACATTCCAATGTTTACTATCCCATCCAGTTCTTACTTTATTTTTTAATCTAAAGTTTAAATAATAGAATTTAAATATTTCTTCACATTCATAAGGTTGCTTACTGCATAATGAAGATATAATAGCACTTCCTTCTTTAATTAATTCTGATGGTGTAATATTATTTTCTTTTTCTTTGATTAATTTAGTTAATAAAAGGTCTAGCATTTTATACTTAAATACTAATTTACCACTTTCAGTATTCATATCTCTTGCTTCTAATATTTCTTTAGCATATTGCTTTCCTAATTTTAAATTTTCGAAATCATAATTAGGATACGAAATACTAAATTCAGAAAGAAGCAACATTCTATATATTTTTGATAAGTTCTTTGTTTCTTTAAACTCAGAATCAATAGCAGTTGCTAATATCATACTACCAAATAAGTGATCAGCTACACTATAATTATTTGGTTCATCAATAATCTTATTCTTTAATTCATTTGAACAAACATAAAAGTTTAAAGATTTTCTTATTTCATCTAATTTTTCCATTTTATCCCCCACAAATAAGTAATTGAGTAATATTATAACACATATTTCTATTATTTTTTCAATAAATTATATTTTTTTATGCTAAACTTAATATCGCCAGATGTATTTCTGTCAGTATAATAATATCCACCAATTATTTTATTATTTTCTATTGATAAAATACAAGTTCCATAATGTATATCACTATGATTTCTTTCAAGAATATTTGGTGTGTTTTCATAAGTATATATCAATTTCCACTCATCATTGATTTTTTTAATATTAGCAACTAATGAAATACTATTACTCTCCTTTGTTATTATCTTTATTTTTGTTTTAAATAATGTCTGTTCAATAGAAATATCCATCTTTCTTTTTTTCTTATCATGATTTGAAATAAAAGTAACACTATAATTACCATAAACTTTTGGAGTTTTTTCAAATGGATTTATTTTCCAAATATATTTTGAATATATTGTAAAACCAATTCCTACAACAATTACTGCAATATCAATTAAATCCATTATTTCTTTTTGAGGTAAAATTTTATTCAATAAAACAAATAATAATATTGCTATTGTAATTAAATATTTTAAATAACTTGTTAATTTTTCCATCTTAATTCTCCTTATCATACTGAAAAAATCTATTTAATTCATCAATAAAACCTCTAATATTTGATGAATCTATATCAGTTGGGCATAATACTTTTACTCCATTTGATTCATAATAATTACCTACATAATATTTGTGATCTAGTAAGTATCTAATTATTGCTTGTACACCAAATCCGAGATAATAAGTATATTCAGTAAAACATTCATCTGGTAAATTCCAAAGAAGTGATTCAACTTGAAATGAACCAATTTTTGATGCATATGCATAATTACAATTTTCCATTGTATATCTTAAACTTTTAAAAATTCTAACGTATTTTTTGAAATTGTATTTTGTATCAGCATTTTTTCTGTTTTCATTATCAATTTGTTTAGATGGATAATTATTAATTCTTATGCCTTTATCTGTGTAAAAATATATACCATTTTTTATATCTTTTGAATCAATTTGAAATGCCGGAACTACATCAATTGATTTTCGGTATGTATTTCCTTTAATATTAATAGATTTATTTTTTCTATTTACTTCATTAATACCAAATTTATTTACTAATGCTTTTAAAATGCTAGTCTTGTAAAAGCTAAAATCAATTGGAAGAATAGGTTTACATACAATAGAAATATCAACATCACTATATGTTCTAACATTTGTATTATTAGCATACGATCCTTGAAGTAATATTGTCACAGTTGAGTAATTTTTATCTCTTAATTCAAAATAATATGCATAACTTTCTTTTTCACTACTATAATTACTTAAACTCTTATTCAAAATATATCCGCCATCCACTAATGCATCTTTTACCATTTCAATTGCATGCTTGCATTTTTCATGCTCCGTAGTACTTATTGGTAAAGACATATTTCTTAATTCACTTTCTTTATAAACCATAATTACCTCCATAAAAAAAGTATCATTTTAAATGATACGAAGCTATAATAATTTTACCATATTTTTTTGTTATTAACTACATTTTAGAATATATTTTCTTAAATTTGTTTATTATTCATTAAAAGTATGTTATTATTATTTTAGTGATTAGTTGTTTATCAACTTTACTATTAGGAGTTTCGAATAACCTTTGTTATCGCTCCACGAAAAATTAAAATCATAGTAATGACTATGTTTTTTTATTTTGTTGATTTTTACTTATTGCTTATATTTATATAATTTTGCTATAATACAATTAGGTGGTAAAAATGAAAAAAAATGATACTCAAAAAAGAAGAGATAAAGTTAACTATTACTTAGACATTGCTGAGTCTGTAACAGAAAGATCAACGTGTCTTAGAAGGCAATGGGGGGCAGTTATTGTTAACAACGATGAAATTATTTCAACAGGGTATAATGGTGCTCCAAGAGGAAGAAAGAATTGTAATGATTTAGGCTATTGCCTAAGAGAAAAATTAAATGTTCCTCGTGGAGAAAGATACGAATTATGTCGTAGTGTACATGCTGAACAAAATGCGGTTATATCAGCTGCTAGGAAAGATATGTTAGGAGCAACACTTTATA
>CAZVUP010000062.1:0-4132 GCA_964630365.1 uncultured Muribaculaceae bacterium | reverse complement strand
CAATCATTAAATCTATCTTATATTTTTTACAAGCAAGGGCTTTTTCTTCTCCATAGGCAGAAGTAATAATCTTGTCTACTTCTATTTTTTGATTTTGAAACCACTCTGTAGTAATTTCAGCAACTGTTTTAGTGCTTTTTAAATATTTATCTCTTCTTGCTGTTATTATGTATATTTCATTTTTCTTACTTTTTAATCTTTTTAAGACATCTTTAACATTTCTTTTTATTTCAACATTAGTATATATATCCTCAAGATAAAGTGAAAAGAATTCTCTTTTTAAATCTTCATCATTCATGATATCTAGAGGATTTAATTCTTCCTTTTTAGCATATTTTTCTAGTCTATCATGTACTATTTCAGATGTTCTACAAATTGTATCATCTAAGTCTATTCCTATTCTCATTGTAAACTCTCCAGTTTTTCAATTGCATCTTCAATGTTTTTCACTTCAATTAACTTTATCTTTAATTTATTTTCTTCTTTATACTTTTTTGCTTCTTTATAATTTCCACTTGGCACTAAAAATATTTCGGCATTATCTTTTGTTGCTCCTAGTATTTTATGCCTTACACCACCTATTTCACCGATTGTGCCATCTTCTTCAATTGTACCAGTACCGGCTATTTTTTTACCTTTTGTTAAATCTTTTTCAGTAAGTTGATTATACATTTCTAAAGTCGTAATTAAACCACCGGATGGTCCTGATTCACTACTTTTAAATTTTATTTTTACTTTTGGATTCGTTTTATATTCTTTTACATATTGTAAGCCTACTCCTAGAAATAATTTTTTATCTATTTCATGTAGGTTTGCTTCAACTATTTGTTCTTTTTTATCTCTTATTATTTTTACTTTCACAGGTGTTTCTGTACTTTTTGTTTGAAGATATTCCTTATATTCGTTGATAGTTGAAAAAGAATTATCATCAATACTTAAAATTTCATCTTTTACTTTTAGTGGTGTTTCATACTCGCTAAAAGTAGTTATTACATAGAGTTTTTGACTTATTAAGTTTACTTCTTTATTTGCCATTGTATATGCCCAGTATGTTGCTGTACCATTGGCTGTTGTTAAATCAAGATTACTTCTAAATTCAATATCATCGATGCTTTCTTCTTCATTATATTTGTATAAATTGGCATTTTCCCTTTCCCAACTAGGAATAATATAGCTTAATCCATACGTCAATATAGTTCCTGGTAATTGAGTAACATAACTAATATTTAAACTACCTTCACTTTCGTAAGCATCCTCTACTTTAATACGACTAGATATATCACTTATACCTCCACCTACTGTTATATAATAATTTAGAGGGTATTGGAATATAATGTATAAGATGATTATAAACAATATAAATTTGTAATCTTCTTTAAGGGCATTTTTTAACGTATTATATACTTTATGCATCTTATCACCTTAAAATAATTATAACAAATAAAAGGAAAAATATGAAAAAAACTTCTAAAAGTATACTATTATTTGTCACTTTAATTACGCTTTTACTACTATATTTATTAAATTCAGGGTTTATTATTAATAATGTTATTGAATATTCTTTATTATTTCTTACTAAACTATTTCCTGTTAGTTTTGTCTTTTTTATTATGGCAACTTTATTAATAGATCTTGGTTTAATAGAATTTTTAAATCAATATCTAAAAATTAATGTATCAAACTATTATATTCTTTTAATCAGTATGATTAGTGGCTTCCCTAGTGGGGCAAAATATGCATTAGATTTATATAATAAAGGATTAATTGATTTAGAAACTGCTAATAAAAGTGTCATGTATAGTCATTTTCCAAATCCACTATTTATTATGGGATCAGTTAATTATATATTGCATGATTCTTTATTGGCCTTAAAAATACTTTTAGCTATATGGATTAGTAATTTACTTATTTTTTTACGTAATAAAAATAAATCTGGAGTATTTATTAATAGTTATACTACTCCAGATAGTTTTTCAGTACTTAATAAGGCAATTAATAATTCTTTTCAGACTATGATGCTTATATATGGTATTTCTTTATTTTTCTACTTAATATCAACTATTATTACTAAGTATATAACATTATCTCCAATTACTTATATTCTTGTTTGTGGAATATTTGATTTAACAAATGGTGTCTTTGCAACTACACTTATAAATAGTAATATTATTAGGTCTATTTTTATTCTAATTTTTATTTGCTTTGGAAGTATATCCATCCATATGCAAGTAAAGGGAATCATCACTGATTCCCCAATTAAATATAGTTACTTTCTACTTGGTAGGTTATTTGGTCTTATTATTTCTCTTATTGTTTTTTTGGTATTAAATCTATTGTTTTAGACTGGATTGATACTACCTGTATCAATGTAGTTTATTGGACATACTATATTAATTGAATATCTATGACCTAAGTCACCATGATACAAATCTATGTGGAGGTCTAAAACATTATTTTCAATTTTACAGCTGGCATCATTAATACTTAAATCCTTTGTTATTAATGGTTTCTCAACACCACCTACAGTATGGGTATACTTAGATTCAGATTCTCCAAGTTCTGGTAATGGGTATCTTGTTAATTCATCATCAGTTCCACTACCATATTTTATGATATAATAATCGTCTTTACTTGGATCTCCAAATTTACGTAACTCAGATTTAGCATAGTGCCAGATAACTATTAATGTTGTTGAGGTACCATCTTTAAAATTAAATACAACTTTTAGTTGGTTTTCATAAGATGATGTTGTGGATGTTGGCACAGCAGAAATCAAACCTTTTTTCAAAATATCGTCTTGGATTTCTTTAGTGAGAAGATTTTTATAAGTATACATTTTTGATTTATACTCTTCCGTTATTCTTTTTTGATTAAATGAAGTAATAGTTGTATAAAGAGATGTTGTTATTATTACAACTAAAACAAAACACAAAATAACTTCAATGGTAGTAAACCCTTTATTATTTAGTTTCTTCATCATCTTCTCACCTCGATTGTTGAATAAGTTTTATATTCTTCACTAGTAGGATCATTTTCTATTACATGATGAGTAAAAATTGCTATAACTCGATATTTAGCATTATTCAAAGATGGTCTTGTATAATCTGGAAGAGTATTAAGATATGATTGAAATTCTGCTGAAAATGAATCATTATCATTTACAGTTGATTTAAAAGAGTCTATTTGATACTTAGTAATATATACAGTATCAACTTTTAAGTCTTTTTTTAGTGTTTCACAGGTGGCTTTTTTTTCTGCTAAATTTATTTCATTACAACTAAATTCTATATAGGTGTTTGTATTATTTATATTTGCTTTATTAAAATTATAATCTTTATCCTCAATTACTTTTTTTAACCAGTAAACTGCATATTTACTGTCAACATCATCATAGCCTTCCCTTATTTCATATTCTGCTAGTATTGGATAGAAATTAGCATAAAGCATTGAAAATATTACCATTAGGAAAACTGTTACTATTAACATTTCCGCAAGAACAAAACCTTTATTATTTAATTTCATCATTTTTTTACTCTCTCTTTCCTTGCTATTGTCATAAAATTATTATATAATATATTTATATAAAATACCATAGAAAGTAGACAAAGGGGTTGAAATGATGGTTCAATTTGATGTCAAGCGAGTTCAAAATGGAACCGAAAGTTTCATGGTTTCTTTTGATTTTACAAAGTCACCTGTTACTCAAATAGTAGACTATATTATTATTGCAGCTTCTAAGCATAATGCTTCAGATATTCATTTCGATCCTAGAGAAGATGGAATGATGGTACGATTTAGGATTGATGGTGATTGTCAAGACTATACACAAGTACCAAAGGCTTATGAAAAGAACTTAACGACAAGATTAAAATTGTTGGCTAATATGAATATTACGGAATCTAGACTTCCACAAGATGGTGCTATAAAAGGTGTTTTTGGAGGTCAATATTTAGATATGCGTGTTTCTTCATTACCACTTAATTATGGTGAAAAAGTTGTTATTCGTATTTTAGATTATACTCGTAGTTTACAAGGAATTGATTCTTTGGGATTTCATCCAAGCAATTTAGAAAAAGTAAAAAGAATGATGGAAATTCCAAATGGAATTATTCTAACTACTGGTGCTACTGGT
>CAZVUP010000061.1:0-4485 GCA_964630365.1 uncultured Muribaculaceae bacterium | reverse complement strand
TATCTCTTGTTATTTCTTCTGGTCCTAACTTAGTCTCACGACATTGCATTTCATAGTCTTCCAAATGAAGAGATGTATATTTATCATCTTTAACTAAATTTTCATTTAAAATAACAGCATCCTCATAGTTATAACCATTAAATGTCATGAAAGCAACTGTCATATTTTTACCTAAAGCAAGTTCTCCCATATCAGTAGAATTACCATCAGCTAAAATAGTTTCTCCAGCTTTTACTTTATCGCCTACATGAACAATTGGTCTTTGATGAGAACAAATACTAGAGTTTGCTAATTCAAAATTAGCCAATGTATAAGTATCTTTTCCATCTTTTGTCTTTACTTCTATTTTTTTAGCATCAACATATTCTACAACACCACTATTTTTAGCAATTACTTCAACACCTGAATCTTTTGCTGCTATAAATTCAACTCCTGTACCAACTAATGGAGCTTCAGTTTTAATAAGTGGCATTGCCTGACGTTGCATGTTAGCACCCATTAATGCACGAGTAGCATCATCATGTTCCAAGAATGGGATACAACTTGTTGTTACAGAAACAACTTGTTGTGGACTAACATCAATAAAATCAACTTGCTCAGGTTTTGCTAATATATTTTCTCCCCTAAAACGAGCATTTACTTGTTCATCAATAATTTTATTAGATTCATCAGTACCAACTGTTGATTGTGAAATAATATAATCTAATTCATCATCTGCAGTTAAATAACAAACTTCATCTGTAATTTGTGAATCAACTACTTTTCTATATGGAGTCATAATAAATCCATATTCATCAATCTTAGCATAACTTGCAAGTGATGTAATAAGTCCGATATTTGGTCCTTCTGGAGATTCAATTGGACAAATTCTACCATAATGTGAAGTATTAACGTCACGAACTTCAACACCAGCTCTATCTCTTGATAATCCACCAGGTCCTAACGCAGATAAACGACGCTTATTAGTAAGTTCAGCAATAGGGTTAGTCTGATCCATAAATTGTGAAAGTTGTGAACTACCAAAGAATTCCTTCATTGCAGCTGTAACTGGACGGATGTTAATCAAAGTCTTAGGAGTTACTTCTTCCATTTCTTGAGTAGTCATTCTCTCACGAATAACTCTTTCCATTCTAGAAACACCAATTCTAAATTGGTTTTGTAATAATTCACCAACTTGACGAATACGTCTATTTCCTAAATGGTCAATTTCATCATAATTACCTACTCCATGTAATAGATTTAGATAATATGAAATAGAAGCATAAACATCACTAATAGTTAAACGCTTAATATCTATAGATTGATCATTACCAATAACTAACATTTTTTTCTTTTTATCAGTTGGATTAAGTATTTTTACAATTTGAACTTTTCCAAAAGAATCTAATTCTTCATTAATTTTAGAATCAACCAATCCAAACCCTGACGCTAAAGCACCAGTTAAAATATCAAAATTAGCTTTTGTGATAACAGTCCCTTTCTCAAGTACAACTTTCCCATCTTTTTTAATATCTTCAGCTAATGTTTGATTTAATAAACGATCACTAACATTTAATTTTCTATTAAATTTATAACGACCTACTTTTGATAAATCATATCTAAATTCATCAAAAAATCTTGTAATAATTTGGTTCTTAGAAGAATCAAGTGTAGCTGGTTCCCCAGGTCTTAATTTTTCATATATTTCTATTAATGCCTCATCAGTATTTTTAGTAGAATCTTTTGCTATTGTATTTTTTAAATATTCATCTTCTCCAAAAGCATTAAGAATATCTTCATCACTAGATAAACCAAATGCTCTTAATAAAGTTGTAATAGGAACTTTTCTAGTTCTATCAATTCTAACATATAAAACATCTCTAGCATCAACTTCAAATTCTAACCAAGTACCACGATTAGGAATAATCTGTGAAGTAATTAATTCACGACCATTCTTATCGATTTCATGATTAAAATAAACACTAGGAGATCTAACTAATTGAGAAACAATAACACGTTCAGCACCATTAATAATAAATGTACCACTATCAGTCATTATAGGCATATCACCCATAAAAATTTCTTGCTCTTTTACTTCTCCTGTTTCGCGATTAAATAATCTAACTTCAACTCTTAAAGGAGCTGAGTAAGTTGATTGACGATCTTTGCTTTCTTTTATTGAGTACTTTGGCTTATCAAAATGATAATCACCAAACTCAAGCGATAAAGTTCCAGAGAAATTTTCTACTGGAAATAAATCATCAAAGACCTCTCTAATACCAACATTAATAAACCATTCATATGGCTTCTTTTGTATTTCTAGCAAATCCTTTAAATCATAAGAATTTCTAATGCTAGAAAAGTTTCTTCTTTTCCTATGGTCACCACTTTTTACGATCTTATATGACACTATTTTTCACCCCACAATATTTTTAATGTATGCATACTAGTAAAGACAATTAAAAACTGCACTTAATAATGAAAAAGCCTTTTTTCTTATCAAGAACCTCTACAGTATACTCTTTTTTTAAGTCGACAATTAACGATTTAGCACCTTGCTCTTTTCTAATAACAATATAAAGTTTACCATTATCATTTAGATGTTCCTTAGCACCAAAAATCATCTCATATACAACTTTCTTACCAGCCCTAATTGGCGGGTTAGTAACAATAACATCATATTTTTCATTAATATTTTCATAAACGTTACTTTCAAATGCCTTAATATTACTACAATGATTTGCTTTGATATTAATATCACATAAATGAAGTGCTCTTAAATTGACATCTACCATATCAACGACACAAGAAGTAATTTTATTCAATATAATTCCAAATACTCCGTATCCGCATCCCATATCAAGAACTTTGCCTCCAATTTCTTCAAGCGGGATTGTTTCAAGAAGAAATCTACTGCCAAAGTCCAAACCGTCTTTTGAAAATACACCATTATCTGTGTAAAATATAAATTTATTTCCCAGAACAAAAGGTTCTGTTTTCACCATATTACTCTTCAATTTTTCATTATCAAAATACTGCCCCATCTTTATCACCAGAACAAAAAAAAGAAGGAGAAACATCGTAAAAATACTTAGTTTTCTCCCTTTCGAAAGATATAATACATTAATTTATATTTTATGTCAACACTTTTTTTAAAAATTTTTGCTTCTATTGCTTATTTTCTCTCAAATAGTCTAGACAACTACGTAGATTATTATCTAAAACTATATCATGGTCAAGATGCGCTAAAGCAGATTTTAACCATCCATACGCTAAATCTCCATTCCAATATGATGTTCCATTATTACCATCTTGTATTAAAATTAAATTATTTCTTAATTTTTCTAATACTTTTTCGAAATTACTTATTTCAAAATCTAATTTTTCAACTAAATCAGCTACATCATCTATCATCATTATCACTATCCTTTATAGAAAATAGTTTTTTTTCAAGTGCATCTATTCGTTCTTCTAACTGCTTAATTTTATAATTTTTTTTATCATCATTATATTTAGACAAAAGAGATAACTTTCTATTTTCTGCTGATACAGCTTGCGAATTACATTTTCTAGCCCAGCCTTTAAATATATCAGCTGATTTTCCTTTAACCATTTTCCTAGCAACAGCCTTATTTAAAAGAGTATTAATATTAAATAAAGAATCTTTTATTTCATCAAATTGTTTTTCCATTTCTTCAACCATTGGTTGCATACTATTAACATCAAGATACAAAGATTCCCTATCAATATTGTCAGAAATTTTTGTTACAGGATTTCCCAAATTAAACTTCCCCATATTTTATCCTCACTCTACTATAGAAAAATTATAACAAAGCAAAGAAAAAAATACAAGTAATGAAAACCTTGTATTTAAAAAACATCAAATAAATTTAACTACAATTTATTTTCAATTTTTTATAGTAACTACCTGATAAATAGTTACTACACCGGTTTTTAGGAACTACACCTCATTAGCTAAATGAGATCGTTTTCATTTCCGACTGTAGCGCCACTGTTTCTGAAGTTTTCCTTCTTCAAATTGTAATTTATCAATAGGTATGATAAGATTCTTAGCATTAATGATCGTTTTAATAATACTATTAATATTAATAAAACCAAATACTTCTACTATTGACAATTATATTTTATTACTCAAAACAAACTCTTGTCAAGCCAAATAAAAAACCACTGTAAAGTGGCGAGTTTTTTAATAATCAGATTTATTATCAGT
Organism: uncultured Muribaculaceae bacterium; assembly: GCA_964630365.1. Lineage (GTDB taxonomy): Bacteria > Bacillota_I > Bacilli_A > RF39 > UBA660 > UBA3789. The sequence continues at coordinate 275 of CAZVUP010000061.1, read as the reverse complement.
AAATCACAACTATACTTATCACAAGAGTTTTCTTTCTCTTAAAATTACAATTAACATAGAGTCCAGTAAGCATTTTTCCTAAAGACACTGTCAAATACCCGAAATAAATCCCGAATTTTAACTGCACTACTGCATTCCTATGTTAACTAAATTATATCATAGTAATTAAAAAAAACAATATCGTTTAATAATTAAAAACAAATTTAAAGTAAATTTACATAAAAAAAGAAGTTAATTACTTAACTTCTACAGTAGCTCCAGCTTCTTCAAGCTTA
>CAZVUP010000060.1:0-4489 GCA_964630365.1 uncultured Muribaculaceae bacterium | reverse complement strand
TCTTCACCTTTTTTTGACCTTGAGTACGAAAGGTCAAAAATTCGCGGGCTTCGCCCGAAAGTGGTAGGATTTCTATAGTCCTTCTTTTTAAAAAGTATTGATAAATAGTAAAAGAAAATCAAAAGTCAGAATCTCAATAGGTGCGGGGGAAGGCGGTTCTTTTATTTTATATAAACTTATTACGAGAGCCTATTGTTTTGTACTTAACAATTATGCTATCTACAAAACACAAGAAAAAGCATTTAACTATAATACTTATTTTTTAATTTAGCAAATCAGTTATATATTTTTTTATGACTGGTAATCCTTCACAATAAATATAAACATTACTTTTTGCTCTTGTTATTGCTACAAATAATTTATTCTTGAAAATTTCATCAATCTTATATGTATTGCTCAAATATATAATAACATTTTCATTTTCAAGTCCTTTTGAGGAATGAATAGTCATTATCTTATTATTTTTTTCCACTATGTAGTAAAAGTACTTGTATTTTTCATCCATAAGTTTCTGTTCAATAGTATTAATAGTTTCTTCAGAAACATCAATATTTAAAATATTAATTGAATCCATCATAAAATCTTTAAAAGTTCTATTTTTAATTTTAAAGTCTTTATCTTTTGCTTTATCCGAAACAGTTCTTAAGAAATTCATCAAATCTTCTACTGGATACTTATATCTATCATTCACATTATCATAATTTAAATAATATTTAATCAATTCATCTAATATATGTTGATTTAGGTTATAATCATTTGGCATTTTATCCAATTTTTTTGAATACAAAATATCGAAGTCATCTTTATATTGCTCGTATAATTCGATAGCTTTATCATTAGTTTCTACGAGAATAAATATTTTATCTTTTAAACATTCTAATAATGCCAAATCTAGTTTATTAATTAGATGTACGTTTGAAACATCAAATGTTCTTGTAACACTATTATCAAAAATTCTATTTGCATAAAATAATATACTTGGATGACATCTTACACTTAAAGTTATCCTTTTTAAATAATAATCTTCTTGTGTTAAACAATTAAACAATTCCGGCCTTGCTCCCCTAAATTGATAAATTGATTGATTAGGATCACCAAATAAAATAATATTTATATTTGTATTTTCTTTTAACGCTTTAAGTAATCTGTGTTGAAAATAATTTAAATCCTGAGCCTCATCAATATATATTGTTGGAAATCTTATTGAAAATAGTTGATTAAATAACTTCATTTTTACTATTGATTCTGCTAACAAATAAGTTGGAAACGAAATATTATATATACCCTGTTTTAATCTTTCAAACCATTTTTTAGTATATTCAATTGCATCATTTCTTACTTCTATTTTTTTATCATATAATCTAGTATATAAATTTAAATTTTTATCATTGTCAATTATTGTAGATTTTATTTCAATTCTCTTATCAATTATTTTTTTTTCAAATAAGTATCTATTTAAAAATGGTTTAATTATTAAATTCATTATAAATGAATCTATTGTATCTATATAACAATTATCTATATTATTATTTATTTTTCTTAGTCTTTCCTTAATCTCTTTTGAAGACTCTTTAGTAAATGAACATGCAATTATACCTTGAAAATCACTTAAGGTTTTCAACTCCTGGTTTACTTTGTTTACTAAAGTATATGTTTTTCCAGCTCCAGGACAGGCTGATACACACAAATACTTATGAGTATCTTTAATTATCTCACCTTGTTGTTCATCTAATTGCTTTTTTAGTTCTAGATCAATCATTATTTATAAACCCTAGTATTATAGATTTTTTGTTATTATCATTGATACAAATATTAATATCATTGTCAGTAATAAACGAGTGTAAGTTCATTAATTTAGCATTTTTTAAGTTATTTAGCACGTCATCATAATCTGGTTCTTTATAATCAATATAATCTAAAAAATCTTTTTCGAAACCCAGGTTATGATTTGAAAATAATATTTTGTTTTTCTTAAATAACATACAAATTTCATCTATTTTTTCATCTATTATTGGTATTCTAATATGTTCATTGCTAAACTGAAAGCTCTCACTTTCAAGATTTTCGAATGATAGAATTTTTTTCAATTCTTCTTTTGATTCTTCATTCAAATATTTTATACATCTTGAAATTCCAGCGTACAACCATTTATCTTCTTTAGCTTTTGTTTTAAATACATCATTATCTGTCTTTATGTAAACCTCTATACCAAGAGAATGTAATAATTCTCTTATTTTTTCAAAGGCTATTCCGTTTACGGAAAAAATACCTATTTTATTATCAAAAATCAAATCTCTAAATGTTTTGTCTTTTGATAGTAAAAGACTATAAAAATACTTTTCAGATTCCCCCTCCACCAATAGCACTTTATTATAGTACATCATTTCTGCTATTTCTACGTTAATCAAATATCCATATTTTTTAAATTCTTCATTATTAATATTGTATTGATATTTTTTTCTCCTATATACTTCATCCAAATCATCATAATATCGTTCAATTTTAATAATTTGATTAGTTTTTTCAAAATCAACAACATGAGGAGAATGTGTTGTAATAAGCATTTGACATGGTTCGAAAGATAATAAGGAATCAATATAAAATTTTTGTAACAAAACATACAAATGATTTTCAGGTTCCTCAACAATTATTATTTTCTTTTTATCATCGTTATATGTCTTTTCTTTTAAAAGCATTGAGAATATTTTGCTCTTGCCATCTCCTATATTATTAAGAATATTACCTTTATTGTCTAGTGTTGATATTTCCAATGATTTATATATATTATCAGTTCTAATATTTGGTGTTAATTCAAATGAAATACCATCAAACATTTTTTCAAAATTACCTAAATTATTAATATCTTCTAATATTTCAGCTAGTGCTTTTTCATTTTTAATATTTTCCCCCAATAATTTTAGTGATTTTTCAAATTCTTCGCTTAGTTTGGTATTTTCTTCTATATGTTTAGCTTCTTTATATTCAAAAAAATGTTTTGTTTCGCTTTTTGTATCATATGTTGGATTTATATAAATTACTGATAAAACTTTATCAATAGGATTTTGCTTTGTAATACTATATTCTTTATAATCTTTTTCTGGATCACCAATCAATAAAACATCTTCATAAAGTAATACGTCAGTATTAAAAGTTGATGTCAATTGCATATAAACATATTTCTTATCATCTTTTTCATGAATTACTTCATGTAACTGTGCTAGTTGTTCCAATGATAGATCATCAATTTCTAATTTTATCTTTATAAATATTTCTTGCCTATTACATAGAGTTGAATCTGTTTCAGTAAATGGAACTCGTCTCTTTGCATAATCCAATACCTTTAGTATTGCAGCACAAATATTGCTTTTTCCACTATCGTTTTGACCAATAATAGTTACAACACTTTCAATATTATTAATATTAATATCTATACCTCTAAAATTTTTAATCTCTAATGCTGAAATATGCATTATCCCACTTCCTTCACACTAATATAATTATACCAAACAACTTGTTAATCAAGATTATAGTAACTCTTTTTTTATAAAGATTATAACATAAAAAAGAAGCAATTAATGCTTCAATCTATTAAATATATTCCCATTACATTAAGTGCTCCAATGCACCATTGTCTAAATCGTTAATATTATAAAGTGTATCAAGTACATTAAATGTTTCATTTAATGGTAACCTTGCATTGTTCCATCCTGTTCCATCTGTAATCCAAATAAATGTTAAACCATTTATACTTTTTATCTTATTGGCAATCAATTCGTAGCTTCTTGCAGTCTCATTTAATTTTGATCCTTGAGTTGCATAGAAATTTGTTTCAATAACATAGATTTGATTATCTGTTTTAATAACATAATCCCATCTTTTTGTTGCTTTAATATCACCTTTTAATATCGATAAATCAATATTCCATTTAAACTCAATATCGCTTGTATACATTTCCTTAAAGTAGTTTTTATTTTTAATGTACCCGGCTTTTACAATATAACTTTCTACTAAGTCTTCCATTAAATGTCCGCCACGATTCTTTCTTCCATTAGAATCTAAACCAACTTCAACACCAAGCAAATAATCATAAAGGTTATTAATTATATGGTTTTGTAATAATTCAAATAAACCAGTATTTCTCATAAAACTAATGTAATCTTCAACTGAATATACCATTTTATTAAACTTAAATAAAAACTCATCAGTTTTATCTTTAATATAGATTTCATTTGATCTAACAGCTAATAACATTGGAATTACTTCTAGTGTTTCTGGATATTTTACTATGATTTTTTCAAAATCTTCTTCAATTGATTTACTTCCAATTAAAGAATTTAATATATTTAATTCAACTTTATATTTATCAGCTTGTTCATATATTTTATCAAAATCCACATAATAACTATAATTTGATATACTCGATTTAAACTGTTTTAACCATTCATTAAAATCTCTTTTCACTAAAATCTACCCCCAAATCCTGATGCAG
>CAZVUP010000059.1:0-4534 GCA_964630365.1 uncultured Muribaculaceae bacterium | reverse complement strand
ACTGATTTAAGTAGAAATATGATGCTTTCAGTTGATGTTTCACCAATCCAAATGGATGAAGCTATTAGAGAAGTTGAAAATAGGAAATTAGGTGTTGAAACTAATATTACAAATTGGCAAAGAAGACAAAATAAAAACAATAATTTTAGTGCTGTTATTCCTTATGATTTAGAGAAACAAAGAGAAGAAAGCAGAGAATTACTAGATGATTTAATAACACGTGATCAAAGATTATTTATGTGTGTTATAACAATGGTACAAGTTTCTGATAGTAAAGAAGAATTAGATGAAAGCACAGACAGTCTTCAAGCTATTGGAAGAAAGTATAATTGCCAGTTTGGAATATTAAATTATCAGCAAATGGATGGACTTAATACAACTTTTCCAATAGGTGTTAGTAGAATTAATACACTAAGATCATTAACTACTGAATCTTTAGGAGCATTTATGCCATTTAATGTTCAAGAAATAAATCATGAAAATGGAATATATTATGGTCAAAATGTAATAAGTAAAAATATGATAATTGCCGATAGAAAACAGTTACTTAATGGTAACTCTTTTATTTTGGGTGTATCAGGTAGTGGTAAATCGTTTACAGCTAAGAATGAAATAATATCTATTGCTCTTAGAGAACCTAATGCCGATATTATTATCATTGATCCAGAAAAAGAATATCCAAATTTAGTTAAATCTTTAGGTGGAGAACATATTTATATATCGGCTACTAGTAACAATCATATAAATGCTATGGATATAAATAGTGAATATGGAGATGGGGCAAATCCAGTAATTTTAAAAAGTGAATTTATACTATCTCTTTGTGAGCACTTAATAGGTGGTTCTAATTTAGGACCAAAAGAAAAATCTATTATAGATAGATGTACAGCTAGAGTATATAGAATTTATCAGCAAGGAAATTATCAAGGCGTACCACCAACACTTCAAGATTTTAGGGAAGAACTTTTAAAACAACCAGAACCTGAAGCAAAACAAATCGCCCTTGCTATTGAACTATTTACAGATGGTTCACTAAATACATTTGCAAAAAATACAAATGTTAATACTCATAGTAGAATTATTTGTTATGACATTTTAGATTTAGGTAAGCAATTACTTCCAATAGGAATGCTTGTGGTACTAGATAGTATTTTAAATAGAATTACGATGAATAGAGCAAAAGGAAGAAATACTTATATTTTTATTGATGAAATATATTTATTGTTCCAGCATGAGTATTCTGCAAACTTTTTATTTACTCTTTGGAAAAGAGTCAGAAAGTATGGAGCTTATGCAACAGGAATAACTCAAAATGTAGATGATCTATTACAATCACATACAGCAAGGACTATGCTTGCTAATTCTGAATTTATTGTTATGTTAAATCAGGCAAGTACAGATAGATTAGAACTTGGTAAATTACTTTCTATCTCTGACTTACAGATGAATTATATTACTAATGTAGGAGCTGGAGAAGGCCTTCTTAAAGTAGGTAGTAATTTAGTACCTTTTGTAAATCATTTTCCAACAAATTTAAAACTATATAAACTAATGAGTACTAAATTTGGTGAAGATGACAAAAATTAAAGTAAAAGAAGTTGCAAAAGGTGGCATTAAAACATTAAACAAAGCTGCTCATTTATCAGAGAAAGTTTTAGATGTTGGCGTAAAAGGTAAAGATAATAGTATTACTGATTATGGTGACGAAAAAATAAAAAATACTATTAGGAAAACTACTAATGAAATAAAAGAGATAGCTATAAAAAAGTTTAAAAAGAAGCCTGATAAATATAAAATCAAAATAAGAGAGTTTAAGAAAAAAGATGTCATTAAAAAAGCAAAAAAGGAAATAAAAAAATCAGAAAGAAGAATTCAAAATAGTAAAAAAGTTCTAAATACCGCTAAAAGAACATATGAAGCAGGCAAAAAATTTGCGATTGAATCTGCTAAAAAATTAGTAGAGGGGGCAAAAGCTACTGCGAAGTTTATTGCTTCCTCAATTAAAGCTTTGGCAAGAATAGCAGAAGAACTTATAGAATTTTTAGTCGCAGGTGGCTGGATAGTACTTGTAATTTTGCTTGTAATTCTTTTAGTAGGTATGCTTTTCAGTTCTGTGTTTGGTATATTCTTTTCTAGTGAAAAACTAGATAAAAATAATGTTCCTATGAGTGAAATTGTAAGTGAACTTAATAATGAACTTGCGAGTAAAATAACTGAAATTCAAAATTCCAATCCTCATGATGATTATATAATTGAATCAGATAGAGCAGATTGGAAAGATATTTTAAGTGTATATGCCGTAAAACTTTCTAATGGAAAAAATGAGACAGAAGTAGTAACAATGAATGAAGAAAAGAAAAAACTATTAAAACAAGTATTTTGGGATATGAATGTTTTAACATATGAAGTAAAGGATGAAATGACATATGAGGATATGACTGACAAAACAGGGCCACCAAAACAAGTTAATAAAAAAGTTCTTCATATTAAAATAACCCCTAAAACTATTACGGATATGCAAGTTCAATATAATTTCTCACCTTTGCAAATAAAACAGTTAAATGAAATATCTGATAAAAAGTTTATTAGTTTATGGACTAAAGCAATTTATGGAAGCAGTACAGGAGATTCAGATATTGTTAAAATTGCCCTAAGTCAAATCGGAAATGTAGGTGGAGATCCTTATTGGTCTTGGTATGGTTTTCCATCTAGAGTAGAATGGTGTGCTTGTTTTGTTTCATGGGTAGCAAATCAAGCAGGATATATTAAAGCGAATATAATACCTAAATTTGCAAGTTGTCAGAATGGAGCTGATTGGTTTAAAGCTATGGGAGAATGGAAAGATAGAGGATATATTCCTAAATCAGGAGAAATAATATTCTTCGATTGGAATGGTGATGGCTGGGCTAATCATGTTGGTATAGTAGAGCGAACCGATAGTAATTATATATATACAGTTGAAGGTAATTCAAGTGATAGATGTAAACAAATGAAATATCCTATTAATAGTAAAGATATATTAGGTTTTGGAACACCTCTATATACAAATTGATCGTCCTTTGGGACGATCTTTTTTTTGTTATCTATTATTATATTTATTTCTAAAATGATTTAATTCATTTTTTTCATATTCTAATTTTTCCTCAAAGTAATTTATTTTTTCTGTAATATTATCTAATTCTTCTTTCCACAAATTGTATTTCTTTTTAAATATTTTAAGTGGCTTATAATTTAATTGTATTTCTTTTTGCTTCTTCCAGTGATTTAAACTGATATTAATACTTTTTAATATTAAATTACTTTGTTTTAATTCAATTAAATATAATTTGTCTATTTCTTTTTGATAGTCTGCTTTCATATAGCACTCCTTTTTTAATTGATTATATCACATTTCTAATCTATACGTCAGACATACGAGGTTAAAATTGATTTAAATGGGAAAATTATTATAGGTGATAGTAGTATGATTGATAATAATTTAAAATGGTGCAGATAAGAGCTAGATATGACACAAGAGGAACTAGGATATATATTTGGTGTTAGCAGAAAAACCGTTTCTGATTGGGAAACTGCAAATAATCCAATTCCACTTAAAAATTTGGTTAAGCTATGTAATACATATGATTTTTCAACAGATTATGCTGTTGGCTTCACTAGAAGAAATAATAAATACGGAACACAAATAAAAATAGATAAAAAGGAAATTGGATTAAGAATTAAGAAAGTGCGAAAAAAAATGAATTTATCTCAAGCTAAATTTGCCGAAAAAATCGGCATTTCCCAAACAACTTATAGTCATTATGAAACAGGATTATATTTAATTACCACGATATCTGCTTATTATATTTGCAAGACATATAATATTTCTATGGATTATATACTTGGAAGAATAAACAATATTTATAGAAATAAGTGATATAATAGAAATGTATTCGAAAGAATACAAACCATTTAACTTTGCATCTCCCACGCTCTTACAAAGAGATGCAATAAGGAATAGCTATTTGTTAACAATGCTATTCCTTTTTCTTTATATTTGATATATGAAACATTAATAGGTGTTAAATGTATAAAATATTGTTTTTATTATATGTTGTAATATATTCAAGATTCGTGTTTGACTAAATTATAAAAAAAGCGTATTATATACATCAATTCAAGGGGTGAATGCAATGAAAGAAGCAAGAAATGACATACAATTACTTTATGACTTTTGGGTTGTTGCTAGAGAAGGAAAATTAAATGTTGCTGCTAATATTCTAGATTTAACATCATCAAACTTAAGTAAAAGAATATCTACTTTGGAAGGGTTGATGAATCAAACTTTAATGATTAGAGATAATAAAGGAATAAAACTAACTTTACAAGGCCACAGCAATGTTGTTTTCCCATCCCCAATGAAGCACATCTGTAAAGCTGTCCTTATTCTGCTTTATGATAGGGCAAGATATTTGAACTGGAATCCCTTCATCTAACAGCCGAAGTATTCCAGCTTTTGTTTTTTCAAAGCTTCCGGGAAGGTTTGTTATAGAAT
>CAZVUP010000058.1:0-4643 GCA_964630365.1 uncultured Muribaculaceae bacterium | reverse complement strand
CCATCCCGAACACAGAAGTTAAGCCACTAAACGCCGACAATAGTGAATGCGAAGATAGGAAGTTGCCAAGAATTTTTTTGTTTATTAAAGACTATTTATTAGTCTTTTTTTTGTGTTATACTAACATTGGTGATTAAAGTGCAAAAAAAAGAAATTGAAAAATATCTAAATATAGCGTTATCAACAGGAGCAGAATATGCAGAAATATACATTGAACATGCCGAAAACAAAATTTTTAGATTAACAGATTCAAAATTAGATAATATAGATACATCTAACATTAATGGGATCGGTATTAGAATTATAGCTGCAGGAGAAAGCTACTATACATCAACGAATGATTTAACTGATAAAAACATTATAAAAACTATTAATAAACTCTTAAAAAATATTAAGGGTGACAAAATAAAAACAGTTAAACTATCTACAAAAACTAACTTTACTCAAAAATATAAAATTCCACACAATGCGTATTCTACAGAAAATAAAAAGAAATTGTTGTATGAAATAGATGAAATAGCAAGGAAAACATCTGAATTGGTAGTTCAAGTTTCCGCAGGAATTGTTGAAACAGACAAAGAATTTACTATTGCTAATTCGAATGGTAAATATACATGTTCTAATTCAGTATTAACACGTATTATATGTACAGTATATACTCAAAAAGGTGATATTAAAGAACATGAATTTATTGACTATGGAAAAGGAATGGGATATGAATTACTAGAAGAAGTCAATATTGAAGAAATGATTAAAAAAGCAACTGAAACAGCTGTAAAAAAATTAGATAGTATTGATTTCAAGGGTGGAGAATTGCCAGTAGTGATTGCTCCTGGATTTGGAGCCGTAATATTTCATGAAGCATGTGGGCATGGTCTAGAAGCAACATCTGTAGCACCTCACCTATCAGTTTTTTCTGATGATTTAGGAAAGAAAGTTGCCACAGATAAAGTTACATTAATAGATGATGGAACAATCGAAAATGCTTGGGGAAGTTCTCTTATTGATGATGAAGGAAATAAAACTAAGGAAAACGTTTTAATTGAAAATGGTATATTAAAAAGCTATTTAATAGATGATTTCAATAGTAAAGAGATGAACTCTAAATCAAATGGTTGTGGAAGAAGACAAAACTATAATTATGCGACTACATCACGAATGAGTAATACTTATATAAAACCTGGTAAAGATAAGATAGAAGATATGATAAAAAGTATTGATTTGGGTGTATTTTGTGAAAAGATGAGTGGCGGAAGTGTTAATCCAGCAACTGGTGATTTTAACTTTGCAGTCGATACTGCTAGATTAATAAAAAATGGTGAGTTAAAAGAGTACTTAAAAGGTATTACTTTAATTGGCAATAGTAAAGATATCTTAAATAATGTCGAGATGGTATCCGATGATTTGGAAATATCCGCTGGATATTGTGGTAGTAAAAGTGGAATGATACCTGTAACTATCGGTCAACCAACAATAAAAATATCAAAAATACTAGTTGGGGGTAAAGAATAATGGAGTATCAAAGATTTTTTGAAGAAGCGAAAAAAAAGAAAATAACTAATATTCAGATTTCAGAAAAAACAGTTGTTGAAAGTAGTGTTGAACTAATCAATGGAGAAATGGAGTCATTTGATGATGGTAACAATACTAATTATGGTATTAAAGCAGAATACAAGGGTAAAACAGTTACTGTAAATAGTAATTACCTTGACAGCGATATCATCGATTTGTTGACTTTAAAGGCCAAAGTAACTGATTCAAAATATGAAGATGATTATTTAGATAATAAAAAACCAATTCCTCATAATGAACCATTAGATTTTGATATAAGCTGTGAAATTAGGAGATTAAAAGAATTGTCTGAAATAAGAAAAGAATATCCAGGCGTTGAAAAAATGTCCTTCTATTTTTCAGAATCGTATACCAATACCAGAATTATTAATTCAAATGGTGTAGATATTTCTACAGACTCACACATTTGTTATTTCAGTGCTGAGGCAATAGCTAAGAATAATTCTGATTTTACTAGTTATGATAGAAAAGTAATAGAAACATCAAAAGAAAAAATCGACTTTGAAAAAATAATAAGAGATGTTGCAGAAAAAGTTACTATCCAAAGCAACAAAAAGAAAATAACAACAGGTAAATATACAATACTATTAGATTCAAATGTTGCTGGAAGAATATTTTCCAATTTAGTAAATATGTTATCAGCAACTAACATTCGAAATAAAGTGTCTTGTCTAGAAAATAAATTAGATAAAAAAGTTTTTAGTGAAAAGCTAACAATAATCGAAGATCCGACAAACAATAAATACCCAGGATATCAATTATTTGACAATGAAGGAACAGATACAAGAAAAAAGACAATAGTAGATCAAGGAAAATTAAAGACATTTCTTTATGATATTAAGGAAGCAAAATTAAAAGGCGTTACTCCAACTGGTAATAGTTTCCGAGGAATTGGTACTAGAAACATGTATGTCGAACCAGGACGGAAGAGTAGTCAAGAATTAATAGAATCTATTGAAAATGGCATATATATAGTAGACTATATGGGATCTATGGGAACATCAATCAACACAGTTACAGGAGCAATATCAATTCAAATTTTTGGTTTTTTAATTAAAAATGGTAAAATTATCTGTGGAATAAATTCCTCAGTTATGACAACAACAATATTTGAATTGTTAAATAATATTAAAGAAATAGGTTCAGAATTAGAATTTACTAGTCTAACGTCAGCATCCCCATCATTATTGATAAAAGATATTTCAATAGCAAGCTAATGACAATTTTAGTCAATTATTTATTTATAAGAGTTGTATAACTCTTTTTTTTTGGTATAATAAACTTTAGGTGATAGAAATGGAATTTAAAATAACAACATATTCAGAACAAGAGACAATTGAATTGGCACAAAATATTGAATCAGAAAAATTTCCAAATATGGTAATATGTTTAACAGGAGATTTAGGTAGTGGAAAAACAGTTTTTACTAAAGGGTTTGCAGGAGCATTAGAAGTTCAAGAAGAAGTTACATCTCCAACATTTAACATAATAAAAGAATATACATCAGGAGAAATGCCACTTTATCATATGGATGTCTATCGTTTAGAAGGAAAAGTAGAAGATTTAGGAATCGAAGAATATTATACTAAAAAAGGAATTACAATAATCGAATGGGCAGATATGATTCCAGATTATTTACCAGAGAAAAGATTAGATATAAAAATAAAAAATTCTTCAGAAGATGAAAATAAACGAATTATTACCATTATTCCATATGGAAGGAAATATGAAGAATTATGTGAGGCAATACTATGAAATACTTATATATAGATACATCATCTAGCTATCTATATACTGGAATTGTATCTGATAATGAATTGCTATCTGAAATAAAAGAAGAATATGGACAAAGTCTTTCTGAAGTTGCATTGCCAAGAATAGTATCCATGTTTGAAAAAAATAATTTAACTGCCAAAGATATAGATAAAATTATAGTTGTAAATGGACCAGGTAGTTTTACTGGTATTAGAATCGGATTAACGATTGCTAAAGTATATGCCTGGAGTTTAGATATTCCTATAACTACAATTAATTCTTTAGAAGCAATGTCAATTTCAAGCCAAAAAAAATGTATTCATATACCGATGATAAATGCCAGAAGAGGTTATGTCTTTGCGGCTATCTATGATGAAGAAAACAAAGAACTATTAAAACCACAGCATATACAATTAGAAAAATTAAAAGAATATATAAAAGAATATAACGACTATGAAATAATTACAAATGATGAATTTGAAAGTATTGAAAATAAGGTAACATACACTCCTAATATTATCAAAATTGTTAATTACTTTAAGGATAAGGAAGAAATTAATCCACATGCAGTTAATCCAAATTATTTAAAATTAACGGAAGCTGAAGAAAGCAAATTATGATTCAAGAGTTAACACTTAATAACATAGATATAATTACTAATTCTTTTATTTCTAAAGATATGATTAAAAGTGAAGTAAAGAATAATCCTTTTGCTAAATTCCTGGTTTTAATAGAAAATAATGAAGTAATTGGTTATATATATTATAGTGAAATATATGAAAGAGTTGAAATCAATCAATTTGAAATTTCATCTATCCACAGAAACTGTGGAAAAGGGAATAAATTATTAAAACATTTAATTGAATTAGTAAACAAAGATATTACTTTAGAAGTAAAAAAAGACAACATAGCAGCAATAAATTTGTATGAAAAAAATGGCTTTATCAGAAAAGCTATAAGGAAAGGATATTATAGTGGAATAGATGCTATTTTAATGGAAAGAAAACAATAACTATTATTGTTTTTTTTATTGAATAAAGAAAAAAACTATGATAATATGATAGTGTATACATAATAGGAGTGGTAGTATGAAATCTGAAGATCTACAGAGACTTACGACAATATGTGCAGACTTTAGACGATTCAGAGATAATACAGAAGATGGACAGGGGAGAAATTTACATGATATTAAATATACTTTCGATTATGTAATAAAAACAGTTGACAACTATCACTTAACAGGAACCAAATTTGGTACAGAATTAGTAGATAGAGCTAAAGAAAATAGTAAGGTTTTAAGTCAATTGTGGTTATGT
>CAZVUP010000057.1:0-4675 GCA_964630365.1 uncultured Muribaculaceae bacterium | reverse complement strand
ATATAGAATTTAAATATAAGTAAAGTGGTGCGGTTGAAATTACAATAAAGAAAATCCAAGTTGAGCTTGGATTTTTATTTTATGAAAATAGTTGCTTTTGAAAAATATTTATAATAGAATATTGATAAAGTTTTGGAGGAGGTAGGTAGTATATGTTAAAAATATATAATGCAAGTTACTTTTATGGAGATATAAAGTTAGTGGATCACATTGATTTTCATGTTGGAAGATTTGATACTGACTATTTAGGTAATGGTTATGGATATGTAAAATCTGCTACTAATAATGTTAATCGTGCTAATTTTGAATTGACAAAAATGGATGCTTTTTTGGAATATTTATCTAATGTTGATGTTAATGATGGATGGGTTCAAGACTTTAAATTATGGAATCCTCAAAGTTATGAAACGCTTGAGAAAAAAATGCAAGGTATTGAGAAAACAGAAGAAAACTATGAACGTTTTGGTTTAAATGAAGAAGCTGTTTTATTCTTTATGGAAGGTCTTATGTTAAGTAATTATGATGAGAAATTAGTAAAGAGATATTTTGGTAGGAGACCTCTTACGGGTATGTATATATTACAGCCAGGGGCTAGATTTTCTTTAGCAACTGGTCCATTTGATGAAGATAGAGAAGACTATGAAGTGTTTCAGAGTGAAAGCTTAGGTAAACAGCTGGTTCTTACTAAATTGGATAGAAAAATATTTTAATCTTTATTATTTTAGATATTAGTGTTATAATATGAACTACTTTTGAGGTGATATTGTGCTTAAATTGATTCATGCTAGTGTTAGAGAATATTATGACTGTTTTGATGGATTAAAAGATTTAAATTGTTTTACAATAGTTAATGCAAAATTAAATCCAGAAAATTATTTTACTGAAATATCTGATCCTGATAGACCACTATATTATTTGATAGATGATGATAATCCAAATTATATTATAGGTTTTGGTAGTATAAATGCTTTTTTTGACTGTCATCAGTATATTGACATAGGTAATATAGGTTATGGTGTTAGGCCTAGTGAAAGATGTAAAGGTTATGGTAGTGAGATACTAAAGCTGTTACTTTTAGAATGTGAAAAATTAGGTATGCGTGATGTATGTGTATCATGTTCACCTGATAATGTTGCTTCTCAAAAAATAATACTAAAAAATGGTGGTATGTTTGAAAAAGCCTTTTCTGATGATTGGGAAGGGGAAGGACTAAAATATTGGATTAAGTTAAGACCAAGAATAGTGGTTAAAGTTCTAAACTTATTAGGAATAAATTAAAAAATAACTGTTTATGTATACAGTTATTTTTTAAATGGTAAGTTATTACAAATATATATTAACTTGTCATTTTTTATTTCTTTATTATCTTTTATTGTCCAAACAAGTATTGGATATTTTTTAGATAGTTTTTGAAATCTTTTTGTTTTTAATAGTTTTTTAGATATTGCTAGAAAATCTGGTTTGCAATAGTTGATTATTAAAGTTGATTTTAATAGCCAATCTAGAAATTTATTAGGATATTTATTGTGAATTAAATATCCAACTTCAACATCTGGATAGTTTGTATTTATATATCGAACTATTTTTGGATTAAATGATTTAATGACATAGTTTTTATATTCTTTTAATTCATCCATTAATATTTCACATATTTCTTTTATTTTCTTTGTATCTTTTATTTCAATATCAATAAGAATTTTATCTTTTATTAATTTTAAAACATCTTCAAACTTTGGAATAGTTTCTTTAGTGTCAAGTAGTTTTATTTTCTTTAATTCAGCATAATCTAAATTTTTTATTTTTTCATTTCTATTAGCCATTCTTTTTAAATCTTCATCATGAAATACTACTAGAGTATTATCTTTTGTTAATTGAACATCTAATTCGATTGGATAATTTAATTCTAATGCTTTTTTAAAAGCAGGAATTGTATTTTCTGGCACTAGTTTATTATCAAATACGCCTCGATGAGCAATAATGTTATTTTTAATTTTCAAGTTAATCACCTCATATTAAGAATATTATACTACAAATTAAAGTATGTGTAAAAATGTAATTAATAGTTGGTATTTAGTAATTTTTATGTTATATTTTACTAGAGATGCCGATTTAGCTCAGTGGTAGAGCAACTCTCTCGTAAAGAGTAGGTCGAAGGTTCAAGTCCTTTAATCGGCACCATATTTGCCGATATAGTTTAGTGGTAAAACAGATCCTTGGTAAGGATCAGCGGTAAGTTCAATTCTTACTATCGGCACCATAGGGAAAAATCGTCGCACTAAAAGTAGTGTGACTTTTATTTTTAAAGATAAGCAAGCAAGGTGGTATTACTCCCACCACACATTAAAATCGTCCATATTTTGTTTTAATATGTGATATAATTGAATTGGAGGCAGTATTTTTATGAAAGAGTTAATGAAATCTAATATATATGATGTCGAAGATACTATAATAATAGTTGGAAGCTGTTAAAAAAATATTCAACCTAAAGGATTTGATAAACTAAAACAAATTTCTAATAATATTTATGAGTTGTGCCTTGAAGAAACACATATAAACATGGCAATTACTAAAGTTGGAGGTATGCTAAGAACTGGAAAGATACATAAAATTATTTTCGCAACGGTTGATAAATCACCTCATTGCATTCAAATGCATTATATACAAGATGAACTAAAAAAGATGATGAATATTGATAATATTGATATAAAGAATTATGTTGTTGTTGATAATGAATTAGAAGAAATAACACCTGAAATAATCTCTTTATCAAAGAATTTATCAAAACTTAAAAATGAAAATATAAAAAATAATTAATATAACGATTACTATTTAATTGATGATATATGAAAGGAGGATAAGGTTATATGGAAAGCAATAATTTAATAATAAGAAGTTCTAGTGCTGAATTTTTAATTTTTGAAAGGCAAAAGAAAGAAAAAGGGATAGAAGTTAGATTTGAAAAAGGTGATTTATGGTTAACACAAAAAGCTATTAGTGAATTATATGACTGTTCCATAGATAATGTTTCCCTACATTTAAAAAACATTTATAAATCTTTGGAATTAGATAAAAATTCAACTATCGAGGAATTCTCGGTAGTTCAAAAAGAAGGAAAAAGAGAAGTATCTAGAAAAATTAAGTATTATAATTTAGATGCAGTTATTTCAGTTGGTTATAGGGTTAATTCTGATAGAGCTATTCAATTTAGAAGATGGGCAACTAGAATTTTAAAAGAATTTTCTAAAAAAGGTTATATAATAGATAAAAGACGAATGGAAAATGGTGTATTTTTTGATGAAGATTATTTTGAATCATTACTGGCTGAAATAAGAGAAATAAGATTATCTGAAAGAAGATTTTATCAAAAAATTACAGACATTTATGCAACAAGCATTGATTATGATGCTAAATCTCCAACTACGATTAAATTTTTCAAGAAGGTTCAAAATAAAATGCATTATGCAGTTACTCATCATACTGCAGCTGAAATTATTTATGAAAGAGCAGACCATACAAAAGAAAATATGAACTTAACTTCATGGAAAAATAGTCCAAATGGAAAAATACTAGAAACTGATGTCGTAATTGCAAAAAATTATTTAACAAAACACGAATTACAAAATTTAGAATTGATAGTTACAGCTTTTCTTGATTTAGCTGAAAGAAGAGCACTTAATAATATACCTATGACAATGGAAGATTGGGCTAATAGAATAGATAAATATCTACTATCAGATGATTTAGATGTATTAAATGATTCTGGAAGAATTTCACGTGAGATTGCAGAAGAAAAAGCCTTATCTGAATTTGAAAATTACCGAGTTATTCAAGATAAAAAATTCGAATCTGATTTTGATAAATTTCTACTTGAAGCAGATAGCAATAACAAGTAATCATTTTCGAAAATATCCGTTGTTATGGCACCAGTGAAGATGATATTGAACTTTGAGTCAATTTAAGTATAAATAATATTGGTAGATAGGTAGTCCTATCTTTTTTTGTGTTTAATTAAAAAAATGCTTGTATTATTAAATCTGTCTGCTATAATATATAACTAAATATTGGAGGTTTGAAAAATGAGGAGAGAATTAAATATGGATGGAGATCAATATCGTGATTTACTAAGAATGTTAAATGAAGCTATATACAAATACGCTGAACAACAAGGAATAGACTTAAATGATACAGAAAAATTAATTCAATATTGTAATACTATGGAAAAAATAAAATTAGGAAAGGAAACTACAGAGATTCTTTTAGATGGTATTATGCATTATGATGTTGGAGATCAACGTGTATTAAAGTTTATTGATTTAGATGGAATTTCATTTGCTGATAGAGGAGTTCGTAGAGTTGATTTTCGTGGTACGAATGCTGATGTAGATCCTCAAACTGTTGAAGATAAAAATATAGAAGGAGCAAACTTCGAAGGTATTGATATGAGCGATAAATGCTTTGATGGTTGTGTTATATGTCATACTAATTTAGGTTATACAAATGCAAAAATCAATCCACAAAAAGTTTATGAAAAGGACTTAAATATAACAATATGCGACGGACTTGATTTATCAGATGCAGATTTTACTGATGTTTATGTTCAAAGAGCAAGTTTTAAAAATGCTAAGATTAACTTGGATCCTCAAAAAGTTAGAGGTAAATGTTTAGAATGGACAAA
>CAZVUP010000056.1:0-5418 GCA_964630365.1 uncultured Muribaculaceae bacterium | reverse complement strand
AATTATGAAATAACAAAAGAAAATGGAAAATTAACAGTAACTAAAAGACCAATAACATATATTGCATCAGATCAAAGTAAGTCATATGATGGAACAGCATTAACTGCAGATACAACATGTAAAATAAAGAGTGGCAGTGGTTCTTTAGTAACAAATCATACAGCAACATGTTCAAGTACAGGATCACAAACTGATGCCGGAAACAGTACAAAAACATTAAGTAGTGTAACAATAAAAAATGGAAATACAGATGTAACAAAAAATTATGAAATAACAAAAGAAAATGGAAAATTAACAGTAACTAAAAGACCAATAACATATATTGCATCAGATCAAAGTAAGTCATATGATGGAACAGCATTAACTGCAGATACAACATGTAAAATAAAGAGTGGCAGTGGTTCTTTAGTAACAAATCATACAGCAACATGTTCAAGTACAGGATCACAAACTGATGCCGGAAACAGTACAAAAACATTAAGTAGTGTAACAATAAAAAATGGAAATACAGATGTAACAAAAAATTATGAAATAACAAAAGAAAATGGAAAATTAATAGTTACAAAAGCAGACCCTGTATGCCCAACATTAAAAGCATATAGTGGAACATATGATGGTAGTGCTCATAGCATAACTGTAAGTGGAGGTTCAGGAGGACAAATTAATTATAGAACATCAACGACAGAAGATTGGAGTTCTACAAACCCATCCAGAACAAACACTGGTACAACAACTGTCTATGTAAAGAGGATTTCAGATAAAAACTATAATGAAAAAGAGTGTGGTTCTGCTGATATAACTATAACAGAAGCTTTGCCACCAACAGCAAGCTTAACATCAAGTGAAAATCTTAAGGCAACAAGCCAAACACTATCTATTAGTTGTGAAGATTCTATAGGAGTAGCAGGTTATTACTTAGGAACAACACAACCAAACGCAACAGGAAGTAATGTATCATATAAATCTGTTACTTCAAATAAAAAATATACAACAACATCTCCAGTATCAAATGCCGGAACTTATTATCTGTCTTGTAAAAATACAACAGGTAAGATATCAGAAACAAAATCAGTAACACTATATAGCTATACCGTTTATAATATGTTATTAAAAGAATCAATAAGCTCTACGAGGGGCTCTTATAACACTACAAATTATGAACAAAAGTCTAGTAATACATACATAGCCCCTGCTAGTACATCTTTAACGCTATCAAGCATTGTAACAGCACCTAGTGGAAATAATGAATATATTGGATACAGTAGTAGTAATTCAGTAACAAGTTTAAATACAGGTACTAGTATAACATTGAATTCAAATAAAACAATATATGCTTGGTATAACTATTATATATACTCAGTTACAAAGGGAAGTAATACAAGTTATATAAATTCAATTAACGCTGCTGAAACAGAGTGCAATAACTTAAGTGGAAGTGGAAACTGTACTATTAAAGTCTTAAGCACAAGTAAAGACACGACTACAACTGATATAACAATAAGCAAAAATTCTGAATGGAATTTGAATGGAAAAAGTATCCACTTTACAAAAGAACCAGAAATTACTATTAATAAAGATTTTGTTATTAGTTCTGATGGTACACTTACATTTGATAATTTAACTAATGAGGAAACATCTACTCAAATTAGTGTTAATGCTGGCAAAACACTAAAAATTACTGGTAATCCAACAATTACATCAGAGAGCAGTTTATTGGGTGGTTATGGCAATTTAATTATAGATAATGGAACTTATAAAGGATATGATGCAATAAAAATGGATGGAGGAAGTATTACCATAAACAATGGAACTTTTACTGGAGATTATTATGCAGTGTTTACACATAGTAATTCTGGAACAGCTACTATTACAATAAATGGTGGTACATTTAAGACTTCAGTGCCGGCTAAAAATGATTTTGTTTCAGCAATTGGAATTTCTGCTAATATTGCTAATTGTTCATCATGTACTACAACAGCTACAATAAATGGAGGGAACTTTTATTCCGATTCAGGACAAGCTATATTTGTAGAAAAAAAATGTTCCTTAAAAATAACAAAAGGTCATATTGAAGGAAAAAGAATAGGTGTATACAATAGAGGAACACTAGAAGTTGGTAACTGTAGTGCTGAAAATCAAGCTGATAATAGCAGTATTACTTTTGCTAATGCTGATGTGGTTATTTCAGGATATACAGACGTTACAGAAAGTGCTAACGCTAGTGTAAATGTTTATGATCCACCATTTAAACCAGCAATATGTAATTCTTCTGGGGTTACTGAAAGAGTAGCTAAGGCAACAATATGTAAAGGTGCCTATCTTACAACCTCATCATTATACTGTATAGTTAATCCAGGATATGATACATATACAGAAAATGGTATTACATATCCAGCATGTAAAAATGAGGTTTATTTAAAAGGTGGAAGATTATATCATAAACTATCAAGTAATCAAGGAACAGCAGTGGCTGGAAATGGAAAAAAAGAAACAATAGGATATTGGTGTGGAAAAGAGGTAGATACGACATTTACATATACTTATTCAAATATTACATATACAACAAATAGATATAGCTATAATAATGGAGCTAAATGTCCAGCGTAAAAAATAAAAGGAGATTAATAAAATGAAGAAAAAGAAAATAATCATACCAGTGATAATTGCTATAATTCTTATACCAATAGTCATAATTAGCTTAAAAAATTTTCTCCAAGGAAAAGAAGATATTATAGTTGATACAGCTAAATATGGTCATATAGATTTTTCTAATACAAAGAATGTAAGTGTTAGTAATTATGAAAAAACCAATATATCTCCAAAGATAAAAGAAACACATAAGTTTAAAGATTACGAAATATCAAATATGAAAATTTATACAAAAGAAAACATTTGCTATATTGAATTTAATATAAAAAATATATCTTATTCTGGAGGAGAACCACAAATGATTGATATTTCATTTTATGACAAAAAAGGAAATGATTTTGCTGGTACTTATGAATTCATTGATACTGATCTAACACCAGGAAAAAGTAAAAAAATAGTTATTAAAGAAATAACAGATTTCAGTAATGCTTATGATTACTCAATGATGACAACATTTTAATATTATTAATAATAACTATATAAAGTTAAAAAGTTAGTAATTGAGGTAGCAATAGCTACCTTTTGATTTGACTCCAAAAATCATATATGCTATAATATCACCCCAGAGGCGATATATATGAAAACAGTACAAGACATAGAAAAAGAATACTCTGAATTTAAAGTAGCACCACTAATAGCATCATCAGAGTCATTAGCAACATACATAGAGTTTGGTTTAGATGAATTAGAACATAGTAGATTGGAAATTCTAAGAGATACAAGAAGTACATATTTTGCTGAAAAAATTGCCAAAGTAGTAGACTTTATTACGTTTAAAACATTAGATTTAGATATGGATTATTTTACAAAATATGAAGCAATATTAAATGATATATTTACTTTAGAAACAATAATAACTTTATATCTTCAAAGAGTACAAGACGTAATAACTGAAGATAATTATCAAGAATTATTTCGTCTAGTTAGATTCATTGAAAAATATCATAATGAAATACTAGGATATTATGAAAGTGAAAGACATGTTCTTGATGCTAGTTTTGAAGGAGTAGTCATAGAAAATTTCTCAGATAATAATCTAGAGGGATTTAGAGAATTTTGTAGAAAAAAGTTAGATGAATATTCTCCAATAAAAGGAGTAGAAAAAATAAAACAATTGTGATAGAATATTTAATGTATTGTTAAGGTGGTGGTATCAATGAATGAAAATATTGCGAATACAATTCGTAGTAAAGTAGATATAGTTGATATCATTGGAGAAAGAATACCACTTGTTGCGAGGGGCAAAAACTTTTTTGGAGTTTGCCCCTTTCATGATGACACTAATCCTTCCATGAGTGTATCCAGAGAAAAGCAAATATATACCTGTTTTTCTTGTCATGCAACAGGTAATGTTTATACATTCCTAATGAACTATGAACACATGGATTTTAAAGAAGTATTAAAATATTTAGGCGATAGAGTAGGAATTGATACCGGATCTGTTCATGTTACTAAAAAGTCAACTAAATTTGATAAATTATATGAAGCCTATAGCCTATCTTTAAAGTATTACCAAAACAATCTTAATAGTAGTATTGGTAAATCAGCTAAAAAGTATTTATTGGCAAGAAAAATAAATGATGAATTAATTAAAGAATTTGAAATAGGATTATCTCTTGAAGCAAAAGATGATTTAACTAAATTGTTAACATCAAAAGAATATGATTTAGTTACATTAAATAGAATTGGCTTATCAAGTGACAATCATGATGTTTACAATAATAGAATAATGTTTCCATTATATGATATAAATGGTCGAGTAGTTGGATTTAGTGGAAGAATTTATGATTCATCTAACCAAAATAAATATTTAAATACCAAGGAAACAGATATCTTTAAAAAAGGAGAACTTCTTTATCATTACCACATAGCTAGAGAGGAATGCCGTATAGCAAAGTCAGTTATTGTTATGGAAGGTTTTATGGATGTAATAAGATCCTCATCAATTGGAATAAAAAATACTGTTGCTTTGATGGGGACTGCTTTGACTAAAGAACAAATTAATCTCCTAAAGAGATTATCAAAAAATATTATTTTATGTCTCGATGGTGATGATGCTGGAGTAAAAGCAACTTTAAATATTGGAAATATGTTATTTGAACAAGGTATAGAAGTAAAAGTTATATCTTTGCCAAATCCCGATGATCCGGATACATTTATTCTAAATAACGGAAAAGAACGCTTTCAAAGCTTAATCGATTCAGCAGAAAACTTTACTGATTACAGAATGAATCAATTACGGAAAAATGTAAATTTTAAAAGCGATGAAGAACTTGCCGAATATATAAATAAAGTTTTAGAAGAAACTGCTAAAATATCTGATGAAATAAGAAGAGAAGTAATATTAAAAAGACTTGCAAAAGAGTTCGATAAGGAATGCGCCCGCCGCGGCGCCCGCATAAGCGACCTCGTCAAGCCGGAATATTACGAGCCGCTGCTGAAGAAATACGGCTTTGCCGCCTTTGAGGACGTCTGCGGCGCCGTGGGCTACGGCGGCATGGCTGCCGTTTATGTCATCTCCCGCCTCCTGGAGGAGCAGAAGGCCAGGGAAACCCCGGCGGCGCCGGTTCTTCCCACCGAGCTGCCCGACAAGCTGGATGAACAGCACCTGAACCAGCGCCGGGCCCACCACGGCATCGTTCTGACCGGCAGCGAGGACCTGGATATCCCCGTCCGCTTTGCCAAGTGCTGCAGCCCGGTGCCCGGCGATGAAATCGTGGGCTATATCACCCGCGGCCGGGGCGTCACCGTCCATAGGCGGAATGCCCC
>CAZVUP010000055.1:0-5549 GCA_964630365.1 uncultured Muribaculaceae bacterium | reverse complement strand
TAGCAAAAACAAAAGCATACACTTTTTTTGTGTACACTTTTATCTTACAACTTCATACAAATGTATTTATTTTTTTATTCGTTTCAATAAAGTACTCATGCTGTTTCCAAATATTCTTTTCATTACCCCAACCTTATTTACATAAATAAAGTAAACTATTATTCCAATTAAAGTATATAAAATTATAATTACTAAGTTAAGGAGTCTATTAGCCACTGCAATTGGCACAATAAATTTAAGTATAAACAAAACCAATGCCATCAATATAGAACCACATAAAACCTCAATAAAATTATTTACACATTCCTCAAAATTAATTTCATATTTTTTATTAAGTATAATTAAACAAACTATAAATGAAGTAACATATCCAAAAATACTTGCTGTTATTACACCATAATAAGGTGGAAATTTCATTTTATAAAAAACAATTAAAAGATTAACATTCAGAATAAATTTAACCATTACCCCAGTTGCAAGACTAACAAACACCGCCTTATAGTCTTTCAATGATTGCAATATAGTAACACCTGCCGTAAACAAGCTTACAGCTAATCCAACGAATATATAATAACTTAATATACTAGGACCAAACTTACTACTACCATAAAACAAAGTCCATATTGGTTTAGCTAAGAAGCTTACACCCAAAGTCATTGGAATTGTTAAAAATAGTAACATGCTGATAGCTTGAGATATTTTTTTATTAACTTCATCTTTTTGTTCTTTAATAACACTTTCAGCAAGATTAGGTATTAAGCTTACAATAACTCCTGTAGACACAGCCAAAATAATCATATTAAATTTAGCAGCCCAAGTAGAAAGAATACTATATACTGTTTCAGCATCCACAGCTGAATAATTGGCTCTGTTAACCAATCCTTTAACAACAGTAAACATATCTATATAATTGTATAAAGATTTAAATATATCAATTAAAATAAAAGGAACTGAATATATTATAATCTTTCTTATAATCATTTTATTACTTATATATGGTTCATTAACAGAACGAACTTTTTCATTAAATTTCTTTTTGTTTTTTATATACTTAAATGATAAATATAAATATGAAGCAAAAGCACCAACTGTCGCCCCAAAAAGCGCTACTCCAACAGAAGTAGTTAAAGATAAATTCAAACTTTTTAAAGCAAATAAACTACCAAATATTATAATTAAAACACGGACTATTTGTTCAATAACTTGTGAAATAGAAGGTGGGCTCATAAAACGATGGCCTTCAAAATAACCTCGATAAATACTAAGAATTGGAACTACTAAAATTGCAGTACCGATAACTCTTATGACAAAAGCTATATCTTCAACTGTATTTCCACCCGTTACATTACCAAGAACAGCTTTAGCAAGTAATGGAGCAAAAAGCATTATAACCAAAAAGCAAATAAATCCAAGCAATAATGAAATACGTTTACCAAGAATAAAAACTCTCTTTTTAATATTATAATAACCAAGTGTTTGATATTCAGAAACAATCTTACTGATTGCTAGAGGAATACCAGCAGTAGAAAGAGACATAAAAAACAAATAAACGGTATATGCGTATCCATATAAAGCCCCACCACTCTCACCAATTATGGCATGAAAAGGAATAACGTATACAATACCAAGTATTTTAGAAATAACTATACCAAGAGTTGTAATAAACGCACCCTTTACAAAAGAATTTTTCTTCATTGTTACATCTTTCTTCATATACTCCACCACTATAATAATAACAGAAAATGTGTATAAAAAGCAATTTTTTAACTGTTTATTGTATAAATAAGCATCGCAGAAAAACAAAAAATCTGTTCTTCACTAAATACTCCAACACCAACTTGATACTTTATATCAATAACTTCTATATCATTATCATCAATAAAATTATTAATATCCTCTTCTAAATCCCCCTCATCTTCACAATCAAACAATTTTACTTTCATATTTTCACCAATACAAATATAATATAAAAGCACTTAGAAAAATGTCAAAAAATTGATAGGAAATTTGCAATATGCTATAATCATTAATGATAGGAGTGAATAAAATGGCAGAACTTGTAAAAATTGAAAGAGATAAATATAGAATTATAGGATTATTAAATGAAAATGATATCGATAAAATAAATTCATTTAAAAACAGAACAATTTTGATATTAGATAATACTGCTGGTTTATCGAGTGACTTAATTTCTAAAATAAAATCCAATCGAGTAGTTTTTAGCATCATAGGTGGATTAGATTATGAAAAAAAAGAAAAGTATAAAGAAAAAAAATAT
The DNA here is from genome assembly GCA_964630365.1 of uncultured Muribaculaceae bacterium. Taxonomy (GTDB): domain Bacteria; phylum Bacillota_I; class Bacilli_A; order RF39; family UBA660; genus UBA3789. The sequence continues at coordinate 3,271 of CAZVUP010000055.1, read as the reverse complement.
GTTGATAGAACTTTTGTGTCTCCTAGTGGATTAAAAAAAATTATAGAATATTTTGAATATAATGAGAGTTTAATAGATTCAAATTGGAATGAATTTGAAAAAGCAATGTTTCTATATAATGCCCTTGTTGTAGATATGGAATATGCTGAAAATTATGAAAATATTCAATCTTCAGGTACAACAGAAAGAAGTTTAAATGGAATATTATATGGAAAATTAGTTTGTGCCGGTTTTGCTCAAGTTTATAAGGAAATGCTAGATAGAATTGAAATAAAGAACTATTATCAAAACCAAAAAGATGTTCATGCATTTAACATTATTGAAATAGATGGTAAAAAATATGGTGTAGATGTCACATGGGATAACAATACTAAAAATAAAACCAATGGAAAATGTGGATTTAGCAGATTTGGTCATGATCCGGATTATTATACTAGACACGGACACCAATTATATGAAGAAAAACTAGAATGGAGCATGCCAAATTATAATATAAAATTAGAAGGAGGTATAGCATGGGCAGTAGAACAACCAGATTGGGATTTTGATGAAGATGTGATTACAACAAGAGTTTATGATAAAGATGAAGAAATTTATGATTTATCATTACTAACTATGGATCAATTAAATGAGTATTATGACCACATCTCTACAAGTATTAATAACAGAAAGCCATTTAGATTTAACCTTCAAGATCAACCTCTTGAAATTAAATATAAATACTTACCTGTTGACATAGCTGAAGTAAAATTAAAACAGGAAGCTGAAGAAGAATACCCAATTCTTATAATTTTAGATTTTTTAAAAAAGAGAAATGCATTACAAATTAGTCCACAACTAATACGAGCATTTTCTAACAGACATGGATACCTATTAGATATAGGAAATATGGATGGGAAATACAATTACGGTGTAGATTTATCATTAATTGGTATTGACAATTACAATATAGATAGAGATGGAACAATAATCTACGAGAAAGGATACGAGAGAAGACATAGCGCCATTAGAGGAATTCTTGCCAATTATTCAAACATGCCTCAAGAAGAATTAAACAAAATGTATGATACCCTTAATCAATATCTTAATCAATATTTTAATCAATATATTTCGGATATTATTAGTAGCTTAGATACATTATTAACAAATTATGAATATGAACCCAATGAGTGGGATTCTAATAGAGCTATAGAAAGTGGAAATATAGAAACAAAATTAGCAATAATTATTAAAAGTCGCGACTATTTAATACAATTAGGTATGAATGAACAAGAAGTAGATAATATTATAGAGAAAATAACAAGCAAATACAACAAAATACATGAACCATATAAGGACAATATCACTCAAAAGGATATGGACATAGATTTCTTATATACTATTTTTAGCGATGACTTAACTATGATACGTGAAACTATGGAATATGATTTAGGAAAACAACTTACTGATGATGAATTCATATCCTTATATAGAAATGTTGATTATATGATTCAGTTATTTGAAAAGTATGTTATAATTGGACAAAATTCGAAATTCAAAATGAGTGACTATAGTGTATCAAAAGAAGATATACAACAAATATTAAATGAAACAATACAAAATATACAATTAAATCAAATGATTCAAAATGACAATACTTCAATTATACAAGAAGATGTAATTTTAAAATAAATAAAAAGCACATTACATATAAATAATGTGCTTTCTTTATAATATTGATACTATTTAACAACTATATTAACTATTTTACCTTTAATAACTATGATTTTAACTATTTCTTTACCATCAATATGCTTAATAACATTTTCACATTCCATAGCTCTTTCTTTCATAGCTTCTTCATCATCACTAACATTGACTTCAATTGTTCCCCTTACTTTGCCATTTACTTGAACAGCAATTTCTTTAACTGTATCAATTGTTTTTTCTTCATCATAAACAGGCCACTCAGATTCACAAATAGGTTTAAATCCTAACTCTTCATTCAACTCTTCTGTCATATGTGGAGCAGTTGGATTTAACAATATAAGCAACAACCTATAATCATCCTTAGTAATAGAATCCATATCATCATAGGCGTTAGTCAAAATCATCAAGCTAGAAATAACAGTATTATATCCCATATGAGTAGTATCATACTCAACTTTTTTAATTGTCTTATTTTGAATTACTTCTAATTCAGGTGTATAACCTTCTTTATCATTAAGTTTATTCTTTAATCTTTCAACTTTATCTAAGAATCTTTTACATCCTCTTAATGAATCAGTGCTCCAAGGAGCATCCATCTGATAGTCTCCCATAAACATTTCATAAACTCTTAATGTATCAGCACCATATTCCTTAATTATATCATCTGGATTAATAACATTACCACGAGATTTACTCATCTTTTCATTATTAGATCCTAATACCATACCATGACTTACTCTTGTCCAAATCATTTCTTTATTAGGTACTAAACCAATATTATATAAGAATTGAACCCAGAATCTTGCATATAATAAGTGTCTTGCAGTATGTTCCATACCACCATTGTACCAATCTACTCTATTCCAATATTTCATAGCATCCATTGATGCAAATTCATGTGTATTGTGTGGATCCATAAATCTTAGGAAATACCAAGATGATCCTGCCCAGTTAGGCATTGTATCAGTCTCTCGCTTAGCATCATGACCACATTTAGGACACTTACAATTAACCCATTCTTTTATATTTGCAAGAGGACTTTCTCCATCTTCAGTTGGTTCATATTCAGCAATATCTGGAAGTAATAATGGCAAATCTTCTTCATTCATTGGTACCCATCCACATTCCGGACAATTAATCATAGGAATTGGTTCTCCCCAGAATCTTTGCCTTGAAAAAACCCAGTCACGCATCTTATAGTTATTAACTCTACGGCCGTAACCTTTTTCTTCTAACATATCAGCAATTTTTACACGTGCTTCATCAACAACCATACCATCAAATTCTTCAGAATTAATCATTTTATAGTCATGACCCATGTAATCATACTTTTCAATAGCATGTTCAGAAATATCTCCACATTCAATAACCTTAATTATCTCAAGATTATGCTCTTTAGCATATTCAAAGTCTCTTTGATCATGACTTGGTACAGCCATAACTGCACCAGTTCCATAATCACCTAATACAAAGTCTCCTAAGAACACAGGAACTTTTTTACCATTAACTGGGTTAATTGCTTCAATTCCTTCAATTTTAACACCAGTTTTCCCTTTGTTTAACTCAGTACGATCCATATTAG
>CAZVUP010000054.1:0-5858 GCA_964630365.1 uncultured Muribaculaceae bacterium | reverse complement strand
GATTTATTAAAAAGGAGTTGATCCAAATGAATGATAATAAAACTAATATTAATTGGTTGTAATCGTTTTTGTGGACCCCCTTATATGATTTCTTTATTTTTCAACGAAATTTTAATATTTAAATCTTACACTTTTTTGCAAAAAATTCACTAAAAAGTGTTTTTTTATGATTTATAAATAAAAAAATATGCATTTATTGATAGAAGTTGAGTAGTGAGATTGCACTGTGAACCCCCCTTATTTTAATTTTTCATATTATATGTTTTTGTATCGAAAAAATGTTTGATATTATAAATAATATAGTATAATATTATTAGATGAAAAATTGTTGTTAGGGGGAATTAAATGAATAATAAATTATCTACAATTACAAATCTATTTGAAGGAAAAGAAATTAGAAGCATCTGGGATTCTGAAAAAGAAGATTATTACTTTAGTGTCGTAGATGTAATTGAAACACTGACTGATTCTAATATTCCAAAAAGGTATTGGACAGATTTAAAGAGAAAACTTATTGATGAAGGCAGTGAACTGTACGAAAAAATCGTACGTTTGAAAATGAGAGCACAAGATGGAAAAATGAGAGAAACAGATACATTAGATACTAAAGGAATCTTTAGATTGATTGAATCAATTACATCACCAAAAGCAGAACCATTTAAGATGTGGTTAGCAAAACTAGGTAGTGATAAGATTGATGAGGCATTTGATCCTTCAAAGGGTATTGATCAAATGATAGACTTTTATTTAAAAAAGGTTATACATTAAAATGGATTGATGCAAGAATTAAAGCAATTATCGATAGAAAAAAACTTACAAACACATGGAAAGAAAATGGAGTTAGAGAAGGTGTTGAATATGCAATACTTACTAACGATATTTATAAAGAATGGTCTGGTATGACTGCTGGGGAATATATATCTTATTAAGGAATTCGAAAAGAAAATTTGAGAGATAATATGACAGATTTGGAAGTCGCTATTACAAATATTGGTGAACTAGCTACTAGAGAAATTGCTAGAAACGAAAAACCTCAAGGATTAAATCAAAATAGAAAAGTTGCCAAGCGTGGTGGAGGGGTTGCTAAAAGAACAAAAGATTTTTTTGAAGAAGAAACAGGTAGTAAAGTTATATCCGATTTAAACTCTTTAAATTATCAATATGTAGATGATAATAATTTAATAGGAAAATAAAAATTCCACGGATAGTTCCTGTTTTTTTAGAAATACTTTTGATAATTTTTTATCATAAGGAGGCAGAAATATGAATCAACAAAAAATCAGAATATTTTAATCATGATGATAGTTTTGAAATTATAAGTAGTATTTCAAGAAGATAGAGTAGAGGAGTAGAGGAATCTACTCTTTTATGTTATAATTTAGTAGTTAGGAAGTGATTTCTATGGACGAATATAAAACTAATATCAATTGGGATATCCGTATTTTTCGAAAGGTTAGCTCAAAATATTGATAATACTAGATTATTAAGGTTGAGATTTTTACATCTTTTTAAAAATTTGAAAAAGGAGATTTAGGTCATGGATAGATTAGAATCAATTACTATTGAAAATAATGAACAATATTTAAGGCAAACTTCTAAAAAAGTATACATTAGTGATCCAGAACTTCATAACAATATTGTAGTACTTCAAGATTATTGTGTGCAAAATGAGGTAATGGCTATGGCAGCTATTCAATTAGGAATTCCAAAAAGAATAGTATATGTGAAAAATACAAATTTAGATGTTGTGACTAGAAGATTTACAGATGAAGGAAAAGAAGAAACAAAAGATTATAATGAAGCTAAAGTCTTGATAAATCCTGAAATAATATCAAAAGAAGGACTTACAACATTTTGGGAAGGCTGCCAATCATGTTCAATACATGAAGGAGATGTTGAAAAATGGTATATTGGAAAAGTTAAAAGACCTTACAAAATAAAAGTAAGATATTATGATATTAAAGGAAATATGCATGAAGATGAATTTGATGGTTTTGGAGCAACAGTATTGAGCCATGAACTAGACCATTTAGATGGAATTCTACATATAGATATTGCAGATAAAGTAATTATGGGAACAACAGAAGAAAGAATAGAATTAAGGAAAAAAGAAGGATATACTATAGTAAGTCGAACAGGAGATTTTGAACAATTAAAATAGAAAGAAATAGATGAAAAAGGTGAAGAAAATGAAAGATAATAAGAACTCAGCAAGTACAAACATTAACTGCCTGTCCTGTATTTATGGCGACTATCACTTAACCCCTTATAAAATGGGAGTTTTTAAGAATTGACATCTTGCAAGTTTTAGTAAAAAAGAGATAAAAAATTAAAAAATATGGTAAAATATACTCGCTTTTGAGAGGAATTATGGTACTGGCTTGTAACATGCCGACACTTATTTTGTAATAAATTTTATATCAATAAAAAGAGGTGGTAGTTTAAATGAATAAAATATGGTATCACGGAAGCAATAAAAGAATAGATATTTTTAATCCTTATTCATTTGATTTAGGAAACTCTTTTCAAAAATTTGGTTGGAGCACATTTTGTTTTAAAGATTATAAGTATACTAAAGGATTTACTATAATGAGGCGCATTCAACGCTATTATGATGAAATAAAATCAGATGACAATAAAGAGTATTTGCATGAAAATAGATGTACATGGGATTTTGTTAATGAAAGACCTATTATAACTAAAGAAGGTTTGAATTTTGTTTTAGATAATATGATTGGCACAGAAATATTTATTCATTATTTTAATCCATCATTATTTAAGATAAAAGGTATTGGTAATGATGTTACACATGATGAGTTTACTTTTAGAGATAAGAATGTGAAACCTATAAAAATAGATCAAATTGTTTTTTCAAAAGAATTGTTGGAACAAACCTTAATGGTTGTAGAAGATGTAAATAAATACCGAGATTATTTAGTTAAAATTTCTAATAATTATAATCGTGGTTTTCTATCTTTATTTATTATATACGATTATACTTTGAATAGAAATGAAATAGAAAAAATAATTGTTGCGATAAATAAAGGAATTATAAAAATTGGTGATGATTTGTATGATTTCGTAGAAAAAAACGATGTAAAAATAAGAAAAATATCATTACTTAAAAGAATTTTGAAAAGTATATTAGGAATAATTAATAGAAAATTATTTAAAAAAAGATATTTAAACAAACTAAAAAAATATAATGAAAGTTTAAAAACAAATAAAAGGAGTTGATCCAAATGAATGAAAATAAAACCAATATCAATTGGTTGAGAACAATTTAGTCAAGACCACTCCTAAATCCTTATAATACAAGGAAAAACTCAAAAATAAATCTTGCATGTTTATGCTAAAATATATAGAAAAATGATGAAAATTAGTAAAAATAGAGTGATTTTTAGTAAAAATTGCTTAGGAATTGATATGGTGAGAACGGGTAGTCAAGACCAGGCAAAAAAGAGGTGATAATAGTGCAATTATCAGATATTGATATTGAAATTTATAGATGTAATTTATGTAGTGGTATGATTGAAAAGTTTCCGAATAGTAAGACAGTATCAATTGGTAAAAGAAATGATATCGTAATACTTGGCGAAGCTCCTGCAAATAATGGTTGGAGAAAAAGTGGTATTGCATGGTATGATGTAAATCATAAATTATTACCTTCAGGTGTTGTATTACAAAAATTATTAGATGAGATTAATCTAAAAATAGAAGATACATATTTTTTAGAAGCAATTAAGTGTTATCCAAAAGACAGAAAGTATTTAAACAAATGTAGTGAAAATTGTAAACAATATTTATTTAAACAACTTGAAATAATAAAACCAAAAGTAGTATTATCTTTAGGTGATGCAGCAACTAAATCTATTTTAGATATTAAATATAAAAAGTTTAGTGATATAGTGGGTAAAATATTTGATGTAAATGGATATAAAGTAATTCCAATTTATCATCCAAGTCCTATATCATCAATGGGTTATAAAGGCAATATAGAAATATTTAAAAAAATAAAAATATAAAGGGGTTGATCCAAATGAAAATAAAGCATCTTGTTGTATTGTTAGTAGGAATGAGTTTAATTATATGTACCCCATTATTTATTGAAGGCAATAACTTAATTACTATAATGACAATATCTCAGATATTATTTGCATTTATTACATTGTTTTTAGCAATTACTTTGTTTGATAGATATCAAGCAGGGACTAAATTAAATAATCAAACTATTGATTTAGTTATCAAGTATATTCAGTTTTTGAAAAGTTTAACATTATTGATACAAGGATATACTTATGATGGTAAAGCAACAAAAAAAGGATTTGAAATCGTGTATTTCGATAAATCTAACATTAAAAGTATTAAAAAGTCTAACAATACAATATATATTGATTTTGGAACATATGTTGGGTTTCATAATGAGCTCACAAAATTTATAAACTCTCCTTGGATGCCAAAAGAAATATTTGAATCATCACAAATATTTGTTAGTGAAATGAGTTTGAAAGTATATAAGTTAAAAGATATAAAAGAAGATTTTTTTATCTTAAATTTTATAGGTTATGAATCAACATTAGAAGATGAATTGGTTATATTAAATAGAATTGGCAATTGTGGTGAATTATCAAAAAATATTGAAAAACTATTAGCTGTTATTGAAAACTGGGTTAAAACTCAGGCTGCTGATATAAATATAAGAATGTAAAAAAGAAAGAAGTGGTTTTTATGAATGAAAATAAAACTAATATCAACTGCCTGTCCTGTATTTATGACTTACATCACTTAATCCCTTATATAATGGTGGTTTGCGAGAATTGAGATCTTGCAAGTTTTAATAAAAAAGGAAGAAAAATAATAAAAAATAAGTTAAAATATACTTGTTTTTGAGAGGAATTAGAGTACTGGCTTGTAATATGCCGACACATTTTAAATTAAAAGAAAGGATGCTGGAATATGAATAAATTAACAATGATTGGTACTGGACATGGGTTTGTTCATGAACTATATAATACATGTTTTATAATTAATGATCATTTTTTAATAGATACTGGTGGGAGTTCAGATATAGTTAAGAATATAAAATTGGCGGGTATTAAATTAACAGATATTCATGATATATTTATATCACATACACATACTGATCATTTATTAGGATTGTTTTGGTTATTAAAAAGATTGACAGGTATGTATAGAGGTGGAAATTATACAGGAAAGCTTAATTTATACTGTAATGATGAAGTTGCTGTTGCAATTAAAGATATTTATAAACATTTATATCCAGATGTTTATGTTGATTTAATTAATGAGTACATTAATATAATTGTAGTAAATGATGGAGAAGAATTAACTATTAATAATCAAAAATATAAATTTATTGATTTAAAAGCAAGTAAAAATAAATTGTATGGATTCGAAACAACCTTTGATAATGGAAAAACACTTGTCTTTTTAGGTGATGAAACTCTAAATCTAGAATTATATGATGTAGTTAAAGATAAAGATTATGTAATGCATGAAGCATTTTGCTTAGACGCCGATAAAGAAATATTTAAGCCATATGAGAAAAAACATTCAACTGTTAAATACGTATGTGAAAGTTTAAATAAATTAAATATTAAGAATCTTATCTTATATCATACAGAAGATACACATCCAAATGATAAAGATATTCTTTATAAAGAAGAAGCAAAGCAATATTTTGATAATAACGTAATTGTTCCAAAAGATTTAGATGTTATTGAGATAAAATAAAAGGAGTTGATCCAAATGAATGAAGATAAAACAAATATAAACTGTTTGGTGTTTATTTAGTCTAGCCATTCGTGAAACTCCTATAAAATAAAGGTAAAATGAAT
>CAZVUP010000053.1:0-6282 GCA_964630365.1 uncultured Muribaculaceae bacterium | reverse complement strand
ACAAATCTTTCTTCTGCTACGCTAAACATTACTTTTACAGCCGGCCCTAGATATCCAAAATTATCGTCATCATCATCATAATATCCATATTGATCTTTCATTATTATGATATAATCAGAGCTATATTCTAACCATTCATGTTCAGTATAATTGAAAGTAAAATATGATCCAATAAACACTTCTTTTTCATCTGTTTTATATGTGACTTCTACCCACTCATAATCATCAGCTTTCTTTTCCAAAATCATAACTGCTTTGTCATTAAGCGTTATTTGTTTTTTCTCTAGACTATATACGTTTCCCATAAACCCTCCTAATGTTATTTATGATATCACAATAATAATTTTTACTCAACAAAAAAAGGCAACTATTTGCCTTACCTTAATTTTCCTTTTGCACCCTTCATTCCTTTTACACCACCATTAGCAGCAAATCCTTGAAGGATATTTGTTTCAAAAGAATGAGTTTTACTTACACGTTTTTTATAATCTTTAATACCAATATTTATCATTTCATCTAATAAATTTGAAAAATTAACATCTTTAGCATCCCATAGATAAAAAGCTAAACTTCCTGGTATAGAATTTATTTCATTAATATAAACTTTTTTCTTTTCTGTATCTATTAAGAAATCGATTCTTGAATTACCTGAACTTCCTAGTGCTTTGAAAGCTTTTTTAGCAATATCTTCAATTTCTTCTCTCATACTCTTATCAATATTAGCAGGTATTTTTCTATTGGCAGAAGCCATTCCTTTACTGCTCTTTACAGGTACTTTCTTTAGTCCTTTTAGTTTTCCACCTTTTCCACTACCAATATATTTATCAGCATATGTAAGAAATTTATTAGTTGATAATACTTCTTCAATTTCACTTACTTTTTGAGTTTCATAATTTCCCAAAACAGCTATATTTACTTCTTTTAAATTTTTCACTACTTCTTCGACAATAATTTTACTATCATATTGAATAGCTTCATCAATAGCTTCCTTTAGACTATCTTCATCATCGCAAACATTAATTCCAACACTTGATCCAGTAGTTGCGGGTTTAACAATTAGTGGATATTTTAACTTTTTTATTTTCTCTAAAACTTCATCAAGATGACGTTTATAATCAACATCATAAAACCATGTATATTTTGTCATTGGTAAATCAGCACTTTTCCAGACATCTTTCATATAAGCTTTATCTTGGCCAACTACAGATGCATATACATTTGATCCAACATATGGAACACCTATAGTTTGTAAATATCCTTGTAGTACACCATCCTCAACGTTTGTACCATGAACTATTGGGAATATAATATCAACATCTTTTACAACTGACTTAATTAAGCCTTTCTTTTTTTGTAATACATAGCTACCATTTTTATAATATAAAACTACATTATTACTATATTTTTTTATTAAGTTAAAGTCTTGATATACATCAATATCTCTCAACATATCTCCTGTATACCATTCTCTATCTTTTGTTATATAAATTGGAATAATCTCATATTTTTCTTCATCCATTTTGTTCATGGCTTGAATTGCTGAAATAATACTTACTTCATGTTCAACGCTCTCTCCACCAAAAACAACACCTACTTTAATTCTCATATTAACACTCTCCTATTTCTCATTATATGTATCTGGTAAATCATTTTCAAATAATGCATATACTTCTTCTTTAGTAGCTAAATTACTGATGAAGGGATATGCTTCTCTTACATCATTAAATATTATTATCTGGTCTTTGTCAAATCCTTTATCTAATAATCCTTCTTTTATTGGTTTGGTTTGATTTTCACCTATTAGTATAACATAATCTGCAACATCAGCAATCTGTTTACCGAATTCTTTATTGTATTCTATTTCTTTATCACCTAGCTCTATCATTCCTGGTGTTACTACTATCTTGGTACCTGGCATCATTTTTAACACTTGACAGGCTCTTTGCGCTCCAATTGGATTAGAATTATAGGCATCATCTATTTGATAAAAATTACCTAGTTTTTTCAATTCAAGTCTGTGTTCAACAGGGCTGACTCCTTTTACAGCTTCTATTAAATCTTCAATTGAAATTCCAAATTCTTTTCCACAAGCAATACCATCTAGAATGTTATAAACATTATGATTTCCTAATAGTTTAGTTTCAAAATGATAACTTTTCTTATCTCCTTTGAATACAACATCAAATGAAGTCCCCTTACGAGAACATTTTATGTTTTTAGCATAAACATCTACGTCATGATTATCTATACCAATCCAGATTGTTTTAACTTTATTTTTCAATTTATAATTAACTTGTTTTGGATCATCACCATTTAGAATTGCAAATCCATCACTAGGTAATGATTCTATAAGTTCAAATTTACCAGTTGTGATATTTTCTTCACTACCAAAACTTTCTAAATGAGCTGTACCAATAGTTGTTAAAATACCATATTTTGGTTTTATCAGTTTACAAAGTCCAGCTATTTCACCTTTTACATATGCACCCATTTCAGCAATAAAAATATCTGTAAATTTATCAAGATGATTATTAACAGTCATTATTAAACCATTATAAGTATTTAGATTTCTAGGTGTTGGTAAGGCATTGTATTTAATATTTAAAATAGCACTTAAAATATTTTTACTACTTGTTTTTCCGTAGCTTCCAGTAATACCTATTATTTTTAGATTAGTCATGCTTTTTAATTTATTCTGGGCTTTAGTTTTATAATATGTATAAACACCTTTTTCAATAGGAGTATTTATAATCATTGCAACAAAAATAACAAATTGATTTAAGTATGTCATTAATCCTATTATCAAAACTGATAACCAAATATTTTTGGTTAATAAATAGATAATAATTGGTATAAGATAAAGTATCACTATAGTAACAATCAATCTCTTTATTCTGGCAGTTACTACTAATTTCTTTTTATTCTGCCCCAGCATAATATTCTTTTTCCAATCATTACCAATTAGAATTAGTAATAATATCATAATTAAGAATAAAATATTAGTTATGAATTCTAATTTATAAATTATAAATAATACATTTCCAATTATAACTGCTGCTGCTAGGAATAAATCTATTCCTAAAAATTGTTTATCATTTTTTATTAGCCATTTTATATATCTATTATTTTCATTGTATAAATTCTGTTGTAACATATGGAGCGATTTTTGACTTTTATAATAGTTAGCATAAAAAAATGACACCAGAAAAATTATATATAAAATTAACATAGTACCTCCTATAAAAATTTATTTAAAATATTAATGATTTGTGGAAGATTTTCTAAATAAGCATAATGAGTACCTGGCAATATTATCAAACCGGCATCAATCATTATTTTTTCTAATTCTTTAGCATCACTTACTGGGGCTTCTGTATCATTGTCACCCCAAATAAGTAATGTAGGCTCTTCAATTTCACGAGCAAATTTTGATAAATCTTCATTAACTACATTAACCAAAGTTTCACGCATAATCGGGCTAGCAGCTTTATAATCTCTTGAACCAATATACTTTTTCATATATTCGCCAAATTTATCAAGACCAGGTAAAGTTTTTAATTTTTTTAATATTTTTACTGTAAAAGGTAATTCTTCTTCAATTCTAATACAAGGGCTACCAAATAGGACTAATTTTTCAATAGGATTTCTGGCTGAAAATCTTATAGCTACTCTTCCACCAAAGGAATGTCCCATGATGATTGGTTTTTTTATTTCTAACATTTCAGCAAACTTTTCAAGCATTAAAGAATACTTTTCAATCGTCCAAGCTTCATGTGGCTCTTCACTCTCACCAAAACCAGGCAAATCTAAAATAGTGATACGAAATCTATCAGCTAAATAATCACCTATTGGACGCATCATTGCAATATTTTGTCCCCAACCATGTAATAATATAATGTCTTTTCCTTCACCATATTGTATGTAATTTATATCTATATCTTGAATTTTTATTTTCATAAAATCACCTAAATTTATTATATCATAATAAAAAAATAAATAAAAATTAATGTTTGCTAATGTTAACTTTTTGTAAATAAAATGTAAAAGTAGAAGCATTAACTCTTCTACTTTATCTTTTCTATCATATAAAAATTATATTCAGCATCTTTAACATGCTTAAAAACCATATTGTATGTATTCATTTTAGAACTAAATTTCGCAAGTATTTCACTATCACTTAGAACACCTTTTCTAAGATTAACTTGGCCTATTCTTTGAGCTTTACTAGCATCTTTATAAATTGTTGCAACTGTTGGAGTAGTATTATCTAGTGTTTGTTCGTATTCAACATAAAATACTTTTCTTGTAACAACTATTTTTTCTTCTTCTAATTTTGTATTGATGTTTTTAGCAACATATCCAGAAGTATATGGTGCTTTAGTTGGTGCTAAAGTGTATGTATAATTAGCATTATCTTTAGAATATGTAATTTTGTAAGTATCTCCTGCATTAATACTTTTAGATTCATATTTTAAGTTGTTTCCAAAAATAGTTTCAAAATTACTTTTTATTTTTCCTTCTGGTATAGTTTGCTCAGTGTTAGTTGCAAATAATTCGCTATATGTTGAAAGAAATAATGCTGCATCAAAATCAAATTTTTCTGCTGTAATTTTCTTTTCTGAATATGGGTACCCAACATACTTTGAATTATTATCATTAAAGGCATTATCAAATTTATTCATGATATCTGCAACTTGATAGAATGAATTTAGATTAATTTCATTTTCACCTATCGTAGTAATAGTTGAACTTTCATTTTTCTTTAAAACTGATCTTTCAAGTGCTATGAATCCTCCTAGCCCAACAATTATTAAAAACATTACAATAATTGTAATTATATAACCCTTTTTGTTTTCCATATTACTATCTCCTATTCTATATTAATTATAAGAAATACTTTATAATTATTCAAGTACATTATATATAATTTATTGATTTTAAATAGTTGTTTTGTTACAATAACTGCTAATGAGGTGATTAGATGGGACTTGATAATGCTACTATTCTTTCTGATAAAATTCAGAATTGTTTTGTAAAAATTGTTGATCAAGCTATAAAGAATGAGCCAGATATTGATAAGGCTCTAGCTTGTGTTTTAAAATATTTAAAAGGAGAAAATACGCAGTTTGATAATCTTTTAAAAGAATATTCTGTTAGTAAAAATTATTTGTGTCAAATGATTTTATCTAATTTTTTTGAAATTAATTATTATCGGTATAAGAATTATATGTGGCTTGATACTAAAAGAGATCACTTAGTTGAAATGATAAAAACTGGGAAGATTGAAGCACGGGATGCTAATAGTATTCTTAGTAGTTATTCTGGTAATGATGGCATTTTTATTTTAAATGATGTTCTTTTGTACTTTGCTCATATTTGCCCTACTTATTCCTATAAAGTTGTTAAAAATCTAGTTAATGAACCATTTGTTCATAATATATACAAATTATATCCATTAGCACTTAATGAACATTTATTAACATTGGATGATGAACATTCCATGCCTCTTAGTAAAAAGGAAATTTTATTATATGACTTATATGAAATTATAGTTAATGAATCAGAAAGAGTATTATTTTCAGAAGGAAAATATCCTAAATTTAGTAGAGGTTATTTACAAGAATTAGCTAATACTTTAAAAAAATATAGTGGCCATGATAAAAAAAAGACTAATGTTCATATGAATATCATAAAAGCATTTGATAAAAGAATAATAGAACAAGGTGATGATTTAGATAAGATATTGACTGTTGAATTAGCTATTATGACATTGATTCAAAAGAAAAAAGTTCATTTTCCTTTAGATGATTTTGAAATACGATTATTAGATGAATATAATAAAATGAAAAAAGATAAGAAGAATCTTATCAGTTTCTATGATTTTTATAGAAATTTTATTGTTAAAGTCATTATAATAAATTTTTGGCAATTGAATAGTAATGATATGTTGCAAGATTTAGAAGAGCTTAAACCATTGACTTATGAAAAAGAAAAAACTTATAAGAAATTATAAGTTTTTATTTATCATGTTAATTAGTATCCTCTTTCACCATCTAGGGAATCATCATGGTCAATAAACTCTTTTTGAATATCAATATGATGATATTCATCTTTATTATCTCTGGCATAAATATCTTTTATTCCAGCATTAATTAGTACACGTTTACACATTGCACAACTATTGGCTTTTTCAACATATGCTCCTGTTTTGGCATCTTTTCCTACCATATAAAGTGTTGCTCCTAACATATCTTTCCTAGCAGCTGATATAACCGCATTTTG
>CAZVUP010000052.1:0-6546 GCA_964630365.1 uncultured Muribaculaceae bacterium | reverse complement strand
AGAAGTATATTTTAGTACCAACTTATGATTATAGAGGTGAGATACAAGAGACATCTATTGAACAGGAACATGTTGTTGGTTCAAAGACTTATGTTTTATCAATTGGTTCACCAAGTAAGAAGAAAAGGACTAAATTAGCTACTGGGTATGCCTAATTTTGACAAAATTTTAATTTGATGATATAATAAGCTCGTAATTAATCAATTAGTTATTCGCGTTTAATTACCATGAGTACTTTGTACAGGTTAATAATGAAGAGAACCTAAGAATCTCCTCATGAATGACAAAATATAACTACAGTAAATATCTGTGGTAGTATTTGCTATTCATGAAAGGAGGTTCTTTTTTTAATACCACAATAAATTTTAGGAGGAATAATTATGAAGGAAAAACAAGAGTATGAATTTTATGAACAAATAAAAGATTGGAATTTTGAGGAATTTCAGATTAAATCAGAATCTTTAACAGATTGGGATATGTATGAAATATTAGAGTCTGTTACTGACAAAAATTCAAGAATATTAGATTTAGGAACTGGCGGTGGAGAAAAGCTACTAAAAAGATTTCCAAAAGATGTTTTAGAAATAGTTGGAATAGATTTTTCAGAAGCTATGATCGAGACTGCTAAAAAGAATTTAGCTTTAAGTGATAGATGTAATGTTACTTTTAAAGTTATGAACAACTTAGATTTAAAATTTCCAAAGGAATACTTTGATGTAGTAGTGGCAAGAAACACTGTAATTGATGCTAAACAAATTTATGAAGTATTAAAACCAGGGGGCTATTTAATTGTTAGAGGTGTTGACAAGTATGATTGTCATCAATTAAAAATGATCTTTGGTAAAGGACAAGCTAGTATGGATAAGATACCAATAAGTATAATTGATTATGAAGCAATACTAAGTGCTGGTTTTAAGGATGTAGAACTTGTACCACTTCATGTACGAGAATATTTTAAAGATTGGGAAACTCTTTATAAATTTTTATTAAAGGTTCCAATAATAGATGATTTTTCAGAAGAAGATTTTGATGTGAAAAACTTTTATAAGAAAAAACTTGAAACTGATAAACTTAAAGATTATGTTTCTAAGAATACTACAGACAAAGGAATATTGTTATTAAGAAGATACTATGGAATAATTGCTAGAAAGTAGTATAATATTTACATTGAGGTGTATTATGAGAGTTGGAATTATTTTTGCAATGGAAGAAGAACTTAATGCTTTAAAAGAGTGTTTGGTTTTAGAAAATGAATATAATATTTTTGATTTAAAGTTTTATGAAGGTAAAATAGATAATGTTGATTGTGTTTTAGTAGAGTCTGGAGTTGGCAAAGTTAATGCTGCTAGAACAACACAAATATTAATTGATAATATGAAAGTAGAATATATTTTTAATATTGGTGTTGCTGGTGGAGTAGATCAGTCTTTAGTTGTTGGAGATATTGTTATTGGTGAGAGATTGGTCCAACATGATTTTGATATAACTGCTTTTGATCATGAAAAGGGTTATATTCCTAATGTTGGTACTTATATTGAAGCTGATCCTTATTTAGTAAAAATTGCTCAAGAAAACATTGGTAATGCTAAAGTTGGTGTTATAGCGTCAGGGGATATTTTTTGTACTGAGTTTATGATGGGACAAAAAATTAACAAGAAATTTGGAGCTTTATGTGTCGAGATGGAAGGAGCAAGTGTTGCTCAAGTATGTTTCTTGAGTCATATACCATTTTTAATTATTAGAAGTATTTCTGATGTTCCAGATAATGATAATGTTATTACATATGAAGAATTTTTAGATAGTAGTTCAAAAAAAGTTGCTTTAGCTATGAAAAAAATTCTAAGTAATTTAGAAATGATAGAGAATTAATAAATTCTCTTTTCTTTTGATTGTTTTTAGTTTATAATAACTAACTGGTGATGTTTATGAAAAGTAATAAAAGATATTTAATGGTTGATGCAGATGCTACTTCTAAATCTAAATATAAATGGAGTAGAGAGTTTGCCTTTAATGATTTTGAAAATGTACCAGTTGTTGATGGCGTTGAGAATACTAATAGATTTTTTGCGGAACATAATATTCCTAAAGAATATAGGAAAATTGTTTTAGTAGTACCAAATAATTTAAAATTAGGTGGTAACTCTAAAAAAACTTATGAATTTGTGACACATATACCATTTAATGTTAAATTAGAAAAAACAAGCAATGGATATACTATTTCTGGTAAAACTGTATCAAATGATATTTGTGGTTCTATGGCTTTTGAATTTCCATCTGAAACTGTTGATTTTAAGGTTGTAAGAGAATTTTATTTAGGATTAGAAAAATTAGGATTATTAGATAATTATTTTGATACTTTATTTGAAATTTTTGCTTGGGAAAGAACCAGTTTTCAGGATAAAGTAATGGAAGAGGTAGTTTGGTCAAAATTTAAAGCTATTAATCGTTTTGTAGGTCATTAAAAAATGATAATTATTAGTAGGTGAGTTTATGTCTAAGATATCTAATGTTATTTTAATGCTACAGTATTTAGAAAATGGTCGTAAATATACAATTAAGGAATTGGCAGAAAGATTAGAAGTATCCGAAAGAATGATTAGAGTTTATAAGGAAGAACTAGAAAAAGCAGGGATATATATTGATACAATAATGGGACCATATGGGGGATATGTATTAAATCAAAGCATTAGAATACCTACACGAAAGTTTTCTCATGATGATTATAAGTTTTTAAAAAATTTAAATGTTTCAGAAGAAGAGAAGGAAAAACTTATAGTAATAGCAGATAAAGTTCGAGGGGTTTATTTTGATTCAAAAAATGAAAATGTTGAACTAAGTAATGAGACTAGAAGTTATTATAATATTTTAACTAGAGCAATAAAAGAGAGAAGAAAAGTATTAATAAACTATTATTCTTTTGTTCATGGTAATGAAGATAGAGTGATACATCCTTTGGATATGTTTTTATATAATAGTGGTTGGGGATGTGCGGCTTTTTGTGAGAAGAAAAAAGATTTAAGACATTTTGAATTAAAAAGAATAAACAAAATTGAATTATTAGATGAAAAATTTTAAGTAGACGAAATATTTCCTCTTTAAGTGATATTTATTACTTGAGGAGGATTTTTTATGGAAAAGAACATGAAAGAAAATTTTGAAAAATTAGAAAGGAGGGTTAGGGATAGCCTAAATAATAGTGATTTAGAAAGAATTAATTATAATTTATCTTCTATTGATGGAGCTACTTTAGTATCTGGTGTAGGTGGTTCTAGTGTAGTATCAGAGTTTGCTAGTAAAATACTTGCTTCTAAAAATCATATTATTACTAGAAATACTGAACCTAGAGATTTTAGCTATATGGATACTAGTCCATATAGAAATGTAGTTGCTTGTAGTTATTCAGGAAATAACTATGGTGTAGAATTAGCTTTTCTTAATGATTTGAAACATTATTTATTAGCTAGTAGAGAAAGTAACAATAATAATGTTACAAGTTTAGTTTATAATTGCTTAGACAGTGAAAAAAGTTTTGTCTCTTTAGGAGCTACTTTAATACCATGTAGTATTTTACTTAATTATTATTTAGATAATGCTACTGATATGATTATGGCTTTTTTTAATAGTTATAGTTTTAACTTTGATACAGATTGTGATGTTTATGAAATATTTTCTGGATATGATACAGCTACTGCTTCTAAGTATTTAGAATCAACTATGATAGAATCTGGTATTGGCATACCAATTGTTCATGATAAATATTCTTATTGCCATGGGCGAAGTACTTCATCTACAGTATTTAATAGTGTAGCAATATATTTTAATGGTGATACAGATTTTGATAAACTAATACTAGAAGAACTTAATAAATATTATAAAGATGTAGTGATTATTGATGTGAAAAAAGGAATAATTGGTGATTATGAACTATTAATAAAATGTATGTATTTAACTAAATATTTGGCAGAAAAGAAAAGTAAAGATTTATCAGGTGTAGATTATAATCCTATTGTAAAAAAGTTGTATAAATATAATGGTAATTTATAGTATTAATTGTAATTGTTTATTGAATAATATAAAATTAAGTTGAATAGTCTTATTTTTACTCTTGGAGGAATTTTATGAAAGATTTTACTGGATTGGTTTTAAATGAATTAAATAGTTTATATAATATAAAACTTGATAGTGGTTTTAATGAACTAATTATGGCACTTTTCATGCAAATATTTTCATATCATTATGATAATCATACTTCTAATGATGTTAAATATAATGATATTGATAAAATAATGGAAATTGTATGGATAAAAGAACAGCCAAAGCAAATTGCTAATTCCTTTTTAGGGGTGCCATATTTCAATGATGAAGTTTCTAAAAGTGAATTTGTTGATATGGACAACGTAGGAAAGACTGAATTTATTTTAAATAAAATTCGAAATAGTATTGTTCATGGTAGTTTTAAGATTGATAGTAGTAATAATACAATTTCTATTTATGATGATAGAGATGGCTTTGAAATGATTTTTGAATTTGCCTGTATTGTTGATATATGTAACTTAATATTTGAGTCTTTATATAGTGGTAGTGAAGTAGCAAAAGAATTATTTGATTTTAAGACTTTTATTGAGAATATTTCTTCTTATGATGAAGAAAATGTAAGGTCGCAATTAGAAAAAACAGAGTTTAGAAATCTTCGTTATCCAATAATTCTTTTTAATATGTTACCTATGAATGAAGATGATTTTCATAATAATTACGATTATGCTGAAGAAGTAGTTAATTTATTTAGAACAAGAGATAAATACAAAAATGGTAGTTTTAAAGGACAAGATAGATTATCTGTTACAGAATTATATAAATTAAGAAACTTTATTGCTCATGGTTTATATTTTTTTGATATAGATGATTTTGTATTATATCAAAATAAGGAAATGTTTATTTTTAGCTGTAGAGAAATAGATTTTTATCTTGAAGAAAAATTTGGAAAAGAAATAGATGATAATTGTAAGTTATTATAAGATATAATTGTAATACAATATGTTAGAATAATGGATGATTTGAAATTTAAAGTATTAACAATAGTAAAGTTAATACTTTTTTATGTAAAGTTTATTTTCTTTAAAGAAATAATTTTTATTTTATGATATTATTTTATTAGAATATATTAAAGTAGGAGAGATTATGAGAGATAGAAAAGATGGAAAAAGAGTAAAATTAAATGGAATGGAACAAATTTGTATTGATTTAAAACCACATCGTAATGAGGCGGATGTTTTTATTGATAAGGATATAGATGTTACTAATTTGAAGAAGTATTTAGATAAAAAGAAGGAAGAAGGAAAAGATTATACTTTTTTTCATGCTGTTTTGCTTGCTATGGCAAAAGTTCTTTATAATCGGAAAAAATTAAATAGGTTTGTTGCGAATAGACATATGTATGAACATAATGATGTAGTACTTTCTTTTGTTGCTAAAGTTTCTTTTGATGATAAAAGTGAAGAGGTAATGTTACTTATACCAGTAGATGAGAAGGATAATCTTGATACTGTGAGTAAAAAAATCAGAGATAAAGTTTCAGCGGTTAGAGAAAAACATGTTGATAAAAAAGGTGCAAATGATGCAATTGATACTTTAGGTAAGTTACCTAATATTATTCGTGTACCTTTAATTGGGGCTTTTAAATGGTTGGATCAAAGGGATATGCTTCCAGCATCGCTTAAAGAAGATAATTTATATTATAGTAGTACTATTTTATCAAATATTGGATCTCTTGGTAGTGAGGCAATTTATCACAATAATACTAATCTAGGTACAGCTTCTTCGATAATTACTATTGGTGTTATTAAAGATAAAGAGATAATTTTGGAAAATGGTAAAAAAGAAGTACGTAAGATATGTGACTTTGGAATTAATTTTGATGAGAGAATTGCTGATGGTTTTTATTTAATTAAATCTTGTAAGATGTTACAGCATATTATAGATAATCCTGAACTTTTAGAGGATGCTGCTTCTACAAAAGTAGAAATGGAATAGTATTATATTGAATAAATAGGTGGTTTAATGAAAATAAAATGTAGTTATTGTGGTAATTATTTATCTGATACAGATGAGAGATGTCCTAATTGTCA
Organism: uncultured Muribaculaceae bacterium; assembly: GCA_964630365.1. Taxonomy (GTDB): domain Bacteria; phylum Bacillota_I; class Bacilli_A; order RF39; family UBA660; genus UBA3789. The sequence goes on along the minus strand of CAZVUP010000052.1, from coordinate 421 downwards.
GGCACCTAATGCTAATTTAAAAAGAAATGCTAATGAAGTTCCGCAAACAATTGATGAGTTAAAAGATTGGTATATTGCACATAATTTGCCAGATGAAAATGTTACAAGATTTTTTATTGGTAAAGATATTAAAGAAGCTCGTGCTTTTGGTATTTATAAAGATGATAGTAGTGGTAATTTCGTTGTTTATAAGAATAAAGATACTGGAGAAAGAGCAGTTCGTTATGAAGGTAAGGATGAAAGTTATGCGGTAAACGAACTATATATGAAGTTAAAAGAAGAAATACTTCATCAAAAAGCTAATAATATAGGAAGAAGAAATAGTTCTATCTCTGTTGGTCGTGGTTTTGCTTATAATATTGTAGTTGGAATTGTGAAATTAGCAGCATTAGAGTTATTTATTTTCCTTTTTATGTCAATT
>CAZVUP010000051.1:0-6916 GCA_964630365.1 uncultured Muribaculaceae bacterium | reverse complement strand
CAACTAGGTTTTCAATAATACTTTTTTAGTGTCTACTTTTTGTTGACAACTTCAGTTAGTAAGCTTAAAATTCGGTAAAACAATAAGCAACCTTACAAGATAATTATAAACTATATTTCAAAAAATAAAAAGACTATTAACAAAATTTCTTTTGTCAACAGTCTGAAAATTACTCTTAGGAGTAATTTTCTTTATTATCGGGTACGTTTTCTAATTAAGTATTCATATTTTCTACTAATTATTTAATAATTTACAATTATAATCATATAGGAATTCATTTATTTGATCTAGATTATATATCTTTTCTTTAAAACAAAATCTAATGATTAAATCAAATGTTGTATTCATAGGTAGTGAGTAAGAAGCACTTTTTAAGAGATCTTCAATTTCAGTTTCTGTTAGTTCTAAAGCTATTCCTAAAAGGATTACTGTTTCTTTACTAGGATGATAATCTTTATTACTTCTTATTTTACTAAATAGTCTTCTATCTAGATATACTTTATTATAAACTTCTGAGTCTTTTAATCCTTTCTTATCAATATATTCAAATAGTTTAGTTTGAAATGTTTCATCTTCTTTATTATCATCAATATATTGATTAATACTAGTGGAGCATTCTTCTTGGAAAGCAGCTTCATAAGATGATCCAATAATATTTGATTTAAAACTTCTTTTTAAACTACTTTCTCTTGGATTTAAATATTCATCTAAATACTTTTTTAATTTATCTTTTATATTCATAAATGTCTCCTTTCTGGCGACCTTTTTGTTTTCTTTTTGTAATAATATTATAGCATGAAAGGAGAGATATTATGAAAAAGAAATTGGATGTTATATTTATCTTAGATAAAAGTGGATCAATGAGTGGAAGTGAAGAAAATACTATTAGTAGTTTTAATGAGTACTTAGAAAAGGAAAAGAAAAATAAGTTTAGTACAACAATTACTACTGTATTGTTTAGTGATAGTTATCATTATTTACATAATAATGTTAGTATTAAAGATGTTAAGCCTATTACATCTCATGATTATTATGTTGGGGGATGTACTGCTTTATATGATACTTTAGGTAATGTTATTTCTGATGTTGGAAAAAGAGAGACTGATAAAGTATTATTTATTATTATTACTGATGGCTATGAGAATGCTTCCAAGGAGTATTCAAATGAAAATATTAAGAAACTTATTAAAAAGCATAAAGATTGGCAATTTATATATATTGGAGCAGATATAGATTCTTATGCTGCTGGTAGCAGTATCGGAATAAGACGTGAGAATATTGCCAACTATGTTAAAGATAAGACTGGTTCTAAAACACTATTTAGAGCTGTTAATAATTTTGAATGTGCAATGATGGAAGAAGCTACCAATCCCACTGATTGGAAAAAAGAATTAGATAATTATATCCAAAATAAAAGAGATTAAATAATCTCTTTTTTAGTCAATGTACTCATAATTTATTTCATAATCTTTATACTTATTATTACTTTTTATCATACTATTTATTAATCTTTTGGCATTTTTATCAGCAGCTTCTAATAAACCATTTTCTTTGGCATCTTTTATAGCAGTTTCTTGCATTTTTTTACGAGCATCTCCTTGATCTTCTAGTTTTATTCTGGTAAATAGGCTACCTGAATCTAGAAATACATGTAATGATTCTTCATCTAGTGTTGCTTTATATACTTTAGCATGTGGTAATTTTACTGTTATTTTATCAATTCCTTCATCTAGGGTTATTTTTGAAAAATCAACAGATGCATCTACCTCTACATCATAACTAAATATTTGTCTACTTTGAGTAAGTGGAATCTTTTTATTAAATACTTGAGAATATTTTGAAATTTCATCAACTACTGTTAAATAAGCTGTTTGGGTTACTAATTCTCCAACATCTTCTAGACCAAATTTAGTTGATTTTGTTGTTATTGATAATATTTCTTTGCTAAATGCTCCTAGGCTAAATATGGCTACTAGCGCTACTACCAATATTACTGTTCTAATTACTTTTGGTAACATACTAATTTTTGCTAATAAACTTTTATTTTTTTCTTTACTACTACTCATACTGCTTTACTCCTTACTACTCTCTTATTAATACGTGTTCAAAGAATTGTTCTTGAAATTCTACTAGTGCTTCAATCGCAGCATCTGAATAATTCTTATCTTCTGGAACAACAATTAGTTTATCATCATTGTCATTAGTCCTGTGAATTATTGCTATACATTTACCAGTATATTCTTCAATTGGTTCAAAAACACCAAGTAAATAGGCATCCAATTCTTCACCATCACCACTAATTGTATCTGGTACATAACCATAATTAACCGGATAAATAAAACCATGTTTAGGATGTTTACTACCAAACTTACGATCTATTTTTATATTTACTATTTTGTTTAAGTATTCTTTACTATTCATAACAACTCCTTTATTAATTTAATATTTATTTTTTCTTTGTTGCTTTTTGTTCTTGTTCTTGAGCTTCTAATTCTCTTTTTTGGGCTCTTCTTCTAAGTATTTCAGCATTAATTTTTTCTCTTTCGGAAATTATTTTATCAACCTCCTTGTATAAACCATATCCAGCAGCAACAGCCATGTCATATACTTTGTCCTCAGCTGTTTCTTCTAGTTCTGGTGAGCCAATTTTGCGATAATTTCTAGGGCGTAAATTATTATAGTTTATTTTGGCAATTAATTCTTTTTCCATATCTATTCTATATATATCACAAAATTCCAAAATTAATTTGATAACTTTATGTAGTTCTTTTGGGGTACTATGAGTTTCTCCATCATCACCAATAAATTCTTCATTGCCATGCATAAAATTATCATAAAATGATAATGAAATATAGTTTCTTGCAGTATCAGCTATTTCTATAAAATATTCCCTTGCTTCTTTTTGTCTTTTTAGGGCATACCATTCTTCATTTTTATAGTATTTATCTGGTTCTAATAAAAATTCTTCATCTATATCAATTTTTGGATTACTACCACCAAAATAATCGAGAATAAAAATAATAATATCCGCAAGTTCTGTTGGAACTCCTTCAGGTTTTACTCCATCTTTTGTATATACTTCGGTGGGTGAATGATGCCATAACTCTTCTGTTACTTCTTCAAATTCTCCAAATAAATTATCAACAAATTGTTTATACGTTCTGTTATTGTCCCAAAATCCGTGTAATAAATTATTTTTATATACTTGGTCTCTTAATGCATTATTTATATACATATTTATCAACCTCAAATATATTATACAATATTTACTTAAAATATTTATCTTTTTTATAATATTAATTAAACTTCTTTTAAAAAGGCACTAAATATCCATACTGGTCGATTATTCATAATTAGTTTGGCGGAATTACTTTTTATATCTATTTCGGCTACCCTATAAGTATTCTTGTTTATAACATAACTTTCTCCACCATATACTACATCATCTTGGCCAATTTCGGTTCCATATTTATCTACTTCTGTAAAATCATCTAATGGTATCCAATGATATGATGCAGCTTTTTCATTATAATATGTGTTAAATGAAACTCCAGTTAGCTTTGTATTACCAAATAAATTTGTTCCTCTTTTTATGATGTCTACTTGGAATATTCCATCAAACATTACTCTACTTCCAGGATGAAGTATTTGGTCTAGGGCTTCAGAACCATTCATCTCAATTACTGGCACTTGACCGGTTGTTTTCCAACTTCCACCCATTCCATATAATATATTGGTGTAGTCTGTAAAATAGCAGTCGTCTAGATCATATTCATTGTTAAAATGATAAATTCCATATTCATTTTTAGTCCAGGATGTATCTTTGCTTTGGGATATTTCTATGTGACAGTGTACGCCTGTTGTATTTCCTTTTGTTCCCATATTACCTAATTGATCGCCTTGATTGACAATTTGACCAGGTTTTGCATCCATCGTATCATCATGGGCAGTCATATAAGTAGCATAATCAATTCTACCATTGGCAAAACGAACTTTATTTACAGATTGCCACATCACTTGACCAGATTCTGGATAAGTCTTTACACATTTTGATTTACATGGTGCATAATAAGGATACCTTATTCCGGCAACTTTTCCTCTAACATCATTAGCATATATTCCACGATGAGAATATGATCCTAAACTACCTTGAGTAATATACATATCAGTGAATGGACATAAAAAATCTTCAATATTTCCTCTAATACTTTTTTGACCTTTATACATTATTATCACCTCAATATAATATATGGCAATAATTATTATTATTTTATAATAGATGTCTTTGTTGTTTTTTAATTAATTTTTGTTTATAATAACTTAATTGGATGGGTGATTTTATGGAAAATTATACTAGAGATGTACAATTATTTATGATTTTTGATATTTTAGGTGATACTGTAAGAACTGGTCCACAATTATGGAAAATAAAAAGAAAAAGATTAGAAGATGTAAAAAATCATATTTTAGATTTATTACTAATTATTAGAATCTTAAAAAGACGATTACCTAATAATCTTGATTATGATAAAATAGTTGATTATATAATATGTCATGATTTACCAGAAGCAATTACAGGAGATATTACAAAATTCGAGGGCATATCTGAAGAAGAAAGAAGTCGTGTAACACAAATAGCAACTAAATATCTTGCTGAAAAGTTTGGTGATATTATTGACATTGGTACTATTTTAAATAATTATGAAAATAGGATTGATATTGAATCTAAAATAGTTAATATGGTAGATAAGATTCATTCTGCCTTTGCTTTTATTAAATATCAAAGTGAGGAAGATATTGATATGAATGATCCTGGAATTATACCTTGCCTTCGTTACCTACCTTTTGTTGATGACAGAATTAAATCTGGTCTAGATTTAGCTGATATATTTTATCAATTTCATATAATATCTGTTAATATTAGTGATGAAGAACTTGTAAAATTTAATATTTCTAGAGAAGAAGCTGATAATATTGTAGCTGTTATTAAAGGCTGGGCGGAGGAACTTTATTCGCAAAAAATAAAAAAGACATTATTAGATTGTAGTAAAGATTTTCCACAGGATGCAATGATTTACAATAAAAGATATAGGATTTGATTATATGCATGAGTTTAGTAAAGATCTGATTGAAAGAATTATGCTTATAAATGGATTCAGTACTGATAATTTTAACTTTGATGAAATACAACATGTACCAATGCATTCTTTTAAGTTAGCTACTTCAGAACAACCGATTCTATTTGTTGAGGGGTTACAATGTTGTGTTAGTCTATATGCCTATAGTCCTACTTTTGCTTTTGCTGCACATATAAATCCCGTAGTCATTAGAAATGATGAAATTGAAATTAAGGATAATAAAATATATTGTAAGAGACTATATGACTTGTATAAAAGTATTATTGATAGTAAAGCTGATTCTATTAAAGTTGGTGTAATGTTAGGTTTTAATCCTACTAAAGAAACTATAAAATTAGTTAATTATTTAAATCATAATTTAGATTTAATGATTAAATATTTAGCAGGTCAAAATATCACTGTAACTAAATTAGAAACAAAGACTAGGCCAATATTTCTTGTTGATATGAGACGGGATAAAATTGTTACTCCTTCTTCTTCTGATTTTAAACAATATGAAAAGCGGTTTTAAACCGCTTCTTTTAATATAAATGATGTTCCTTTATATAATCTAGGACTTCTTTTTTTATTGATGTAGTTTTACCTTGTCTAATTTCTGTTGATGAAACATCTATAAATTTAAAATTATTAAAAACAATAAAGTTATTACTATTAAATTTCGATAAAGTCTTTTCAATATCTTTATCTCCTCTATTTAAGACAATAATTTTATGTTTTAATATTTGCTCGATATTTTTCCATAAATGGAATTTTTCAACATTATCACTGCCAATAATTAGATATAACTCGGCATTCGGATAATCTTCTTGTAAAGCATTTAATACTTGATATGTGAATTCATGATTATTATGAATAGTATCAACTACTATATTTTTTTCAGTATAAAAGTTTAACATATTAATTCTATCTTCTACTGGTGCTAAATCATTTTTATCCCAATAATTAGGGGTTGGTAATAGTAGTACTTTATCAACTAAGCCTTCATTTAAGACATATTTCGCTACGTGGATATGGCCATTATGAACTGGATTGAAACTTCCGACATAAACTCCTATTTTTTCTTTTCTTTTATATGTAGGAATAGAGAACTTATGTTTATTAGCATTATGTTTCTTGATTATTTTTTCTTTTATGTCTGTAGGTAGTGGTTCTTTATTGATTACTTTTTTTACATCATCATAAGTAAAACCTAATTTATCCTCATCTGTTTTACCACTTAAGCCATCACTAGGTGGTTTATATAAAACTTTTTCTGGGACTCCGACTACTTCTCCAACTTTTATTACTTCATAAACGCATAAGTCACTAATGACTTTAATATCACTAACTGAGTCTCCTCCTTTAGTAAAATAGCCAACATACTCTTCACTTTTATTTCCAGTACCTGCAACTATATAAACTTTACCTGTTAATTTCGAATACATTTGAGCAATATAATATAATGTTGTCATTCTAAGGCGTGGTTTAATGTTTATATTGGCATCTTCACTGATAATAAAATCATCTAGCTTTTCCGCTTCTTTGGTAAACGTATCAAAGACATTTGTTAAGTCTAAATTTATTAATTTGAAATTAAAATGTTCTGCTACTAGCTTGGCATCTTCTCGATCTTCACTATTAGAGTGACATGGCATAGTTACTCCTATTATATTTTCTCCACCTATTGCTTTGGAAAATAATCCAGCTACAACAGCCGAATCCTTCCCACCACTTATACCTATGACTACTCCCCCAAGATTATTTTTTTTGTAATAATCTTGAATAAAATCAATTATGTT
>CAZVUP010000050.1:0-7003 GCA_964630365.1 uncultured Muribaculaceae bacterium | reverse complement strand
CTTAACAAAACACCATTATTAAAATATTTACTAAACATATAAACTCCACTAATTAATTTTATTATATTATATCACATAATCATTTCAATATAATCCCCACTCAGCTAATTTTTCAAACCCTCCTAAACTATCAATATACTCTCTAGCAATATTAACTATTTCCTCATAACGTTTACCATCAACATATTCATCGCCAATTGCGCAACTAATTTCAACTACTTTACCACTTTCTTGTGCTTTTAAAAAGGCATAAATGTTAATTGAAACATCTGCTTTAGATAAATCTTTTCCGTGAATTCCACCACCAGTAACCGACTCTGCCATATCAGATCCTAGTTTTCTATTAACCGCACCACAATCAGTATTAATACCACCAATCCAATCTCCTAATGGATTAATAATAGCTTTTGGATACTTTTTTCTTAATTCATTACTATCAACATTACTCTGACAGATAATCAATTTGTCATTATCTAAAATATATTTACCATCAGTAGGATATTTTTCATAAATATCTCTAGCAATCTTACTTAATTTCTTGTCAACGTCTCTTAATGGCACACCTTTAAAAATACCATTATCTCCACACCTAATCTTATCTTTTTGATTATTTGCTAAAAATTCATCTTGCTTAACTACTAATAAATCAATTTTAATATTTCCAACTATTCTAAAAACTATTTTTTCCACATCTTTATGTGTAAAACTTTCACTACTCTCAATAATAATATGACATAATCCATGTCCTAATAAAACTTCTACTGCTATTTTTGGATTATTATTCTTTTCATATGCTAAATCAACTAATGCCCCAGCTATTCTATCAGCTAATTTATCAGGATGTGCTGGATTTACTTTTTCAATCATTTCTATTCTCCTTTCAATTTTTTTCTAAGTTCTGTATAAAAGTGTTTAGCTTGAATAATAATAGGTGTTTTCATAAGCAAAGAAAATTCATCATCACTCAAACTATCTATCCAACTAATAATTTCTTCTGGACTACTATTACCAAATGGTAAAACCATCACTTCATCATCTGGTGTTTTAACTGCTTCATGCAAATTATGAAGCATATTTTTAACATCACCATCCATATATTCTCCTTTCTACATCCTGCTAGATACAAAAAAGACTCAAGATAACTTGAGTCTTAAAAAGTTATCTTATAGATCTAGCATTACCACCTAACTTAATAGGTTGGTGTGACTTCCTAGGGCTAGTCCCTCCATCACTCTTTATAAGATGTAAATTTATTATAACATATAAATAACAAAATATACACAAAAATAACATGTCAACAAAAAAAGGTTGACATATTTTATTTATCGTGTTATAGTCTTAATTGATTTGAAGAAAGGAGTGAGAACATGATTTTATTAACAGTATTAACAATTTATTTAAAAAGGAAACTTTATAGTAGAACATGGAGTGATCATCAAATCTCACTCCAAAACGATTAGAAACTACTATAAGTAGTTTTTTCTTTTGGAAAAAAGAGGTGAATTTATGAAAGAGAAAAACAAATATTTCAAAATTATTTGGAAATATTTAAAAGATGACAAACTAAAAGTATTTCTCTATATCATATTAGTTCTAATTTCTTATTTTCCAGCTTTATTAGCAGCTTTCTTTTGGGGAAAAGCTCTAGAATTTTTAATTATTAAAAATTTATCTAAATTTATTATATATTTAATTTTATGGGAAGTCATTTATATTATTTGTTATTCCATTTTACAAATACCTAGAGATAAATTATATAACTATTTTGAAATCAAATTTATGAATCAAGTATCCCGTGATATGTATCAAAAAATAGATAACTTACCAGCAATAGCTTTCGAAGATATAGGGGTTGGAGAGTTTATAAATAGACTTTATAATGACACCGATCGTGTCATGGAATTATTAAATAAATTAATTAGATTAATATGTAAATCTTTCGTCGTAATTGTTGTTGTAGGTTTAACATTCTACATATCTTGGATTATAGGAATAGAAGTATTAATTTTCTCAACTATTATGGGATTTATATCATATAAATTCTTTCCTAAAATTAAGAAAACTCAAGAAAGTATAAAAAAAGAATCAGACAACTATGTAAAAGTTGCTACTGAAAATATAACTGGAATTAGAGAAATTAAAGCTTTAGGTATAAAGAATAATATTGAAAAAAGTATTTTTGAAAATCTTGATAGATTATTTCTTCATGAAAAAGAAATCCGTAATTATCAAGTATGGTATTATTCCTTAAATAATTTCGTTTATTTTATTTTACAATTTATTATTCTATTCTCTGCTGGATATTTCTTTATTCAAGGAAAAATAGTTTATGGTCTATTTATCATGTTAGAATCATATATTTGGAGAATAGATGAAGTTGTTGAAAGCATTTCTGATTTTGGAGTAAGTTATAATAAAGTAACAGTCTCTCTAAAAAGAATTGATGAAATTATTCACAATAAACTATATGATGATGAAAAATATGGAGAAATAGTCTTAAAAGATGTTAAAGGAAACATTGAATTTAAAAATGTTACATTCAAATATCGAGAGGATGAAGAAAACACTTTAAATAATTTTAATTTAAGTATTAAACCACATCAAAAAGTCGCAGTAGTTGGTCGTTCTGGTAATGGTAAATCCACTCTATTCAATCTTTTGCTTCGTTACTTCGATACAAGTAAAGGTAAAATATTAATTGATGGAAAAGATATCAAAGATTTAACAGAAGAATCTTTAAGAAATACTATTTCTATTATCAGACAAGCACCATTCTTATTTAATCTATCTATACTAGATAATTTTAAATATGTAAAAGAAGATGTTACTTTAGATGAAGTTCGAGAAGTATGTAAAAGAGCTTATATTGATGACTATATTATGAGTTTGCCTAATCAATATGACACAATTATTGGTGAAGGTGGAATAAACTTATCTGGTGGACAAAAACAACGTATCGCAATAGCTAGAACTCTCTTAAGAGATACTAAAATCATTTTATTCGATGAAGCAACATCAGCCCTAGATAATGAGTCCCAAGAATACATCAAAAAAACAATTGATGATTTAGTAACAACTCATACTATAATTATAGTTGCTCATAGATTATCAACAATAATTGATGCTGATGTTATAAACGTTGTTGATAAAGGTTCACTAGCAGCTTCTGGAACACACGAAGAATTATTAAAATCATGTAAAGTATATAGAAGCTTATATACACAAGAATCTTCAAATTAAAAAAGAAGGAATATTCCTTCTTTTTTTATACATACATTGGTACTTTTTTAAACTTATCAACTTCATTATATTTATTTTCATCTAATAATACTATACTACCAGTTTTCAAAGTTTTTTTAACATCTATAAGTCTTTGATTTCTTGAACCTCTAAACAACAGATTTAAATCTCTTTCTTTTAAAATAAATCTACCATCAACTAGAATATCAATTTTTTCTAAAAACTCTCTGTATATTGGTTTACTTTTAGCCATTTCCATTAATTCTTCAAAAGTAAATCCTGTATAGCACCAAATATTTAAACCTTTTTTAATAGCATACTCAGCAACCTTATTGCAGGCTTCCGGCTGAAGCATTGGATCTCCTCCACTAAAGGTTAAGCCATTCTGTCCTTCCAATTCATCTATTGCCTCATAAACAGCAGATAAAGGAATTAAACCACCACCATCTAAATCCCAAGTTTGCGGATTTTGACAACCCCTACAATGATGGGAGCAACCTTGTGTCCACAAAACTGCTCTCAAACCAGGACCATCAACAATACTATCACTCTGCAAATCAGCTGCTAACCTTATGCAATCATTAATTTGTTCCATGTGTTACTCTATCAGATACTTCTTCTTTTTTAGCGTTGTTAAAGCGATCTAAAGTACCAACTAAATATCCAGTAATTCTTCTGATTCTTTCGAACTTTACTCCTTCTCCAACAACTTTACTTTTTTTTGCATTATTATCCATTTTCTTTTCCTCCCTTATTTATCATAAACAACTACAAGAGTCGTATGAATTAATTTTTTCCATTGCTACGCCTTCATTTTCGTGGCGACCACACCTTGGGCAAACATCTTTTATAACTCCCACATATCCACAAACAGGATCTCTATCAACAGGATGGTTAATTGCCCCATAACCAATATCACTATCGTGCATTATTCTAACTACTTTTTCAAATGCATCAACATTATTAACTGTATCTCCATCTAGTTCAACATAAGAAATATGTCCTGCATTAGTAAATTTATGATATACTCCTTCAATCTCCATTTTATGTTTTACACTTGTTTTATAATAAACAGGTACATGGAATGAATTAGTATAATAATCACGATCTGTTATTCCTTTTAATTTTCCATAAATTGATCTATCAATACCAACAAATCTTCCAGATAATCCTTCTGCTGGTGTTGCTAAACAAGTGAAATTTAAATTATATTCTTGTGTATACATATCACATCTTTCACGCATATGTTTAATTATCTCAATTCCAAGTTTTTGAGCTTTTTCACTTTCACCATGATGTTCACCAATAAGTGCTTTAAGTGTCTCAGCTAACCCTATAAAACCAATTGACAATGTTCCATGTTTTAAAACAGTTCTAAGTTTACTTGTAGGTCCAAGTTTCTCACTATTAAGCCAAACATGAGATCCAATTAAGAATTTAAAATTAGCACGTGTTTTAGAACATTGACATTCAAATCTTTGTAATAACTGATTTTTAACTAAATCCATAGTTGCATCTAAATCTTCATAGAATGCTTTCATATCAGCTTTCTTTCTTTCACCAAGTGAAATACCATGTTTAATTCCAAGTCTTGGAAGATTGATTGAAGTAAAACTTAAATTTCCTCTTCCTGGAGTAACTGATGGACCACAAACATTTGCAAGTACTCTAGTACGACATCCCATATAACCAACTTCAGTAGTATAATCACCTTCTACTAAGAATTGTTTATTAAAGCTTGAATCCAAGAATGAAAAGTTAGGGAACAATCTTTTTGCAGAAACTCTACAAGCAAGTCTAAACAAATCATAACTTGGGTCTCCAGGATTATAATTAACACCCTCTTTTACCTTGAATATTGAGATAGGGAAAATTGGAGTTTCTCCATGACCTAACCCACTATCAGTTGCAAGTAAGAAATTTTTAATAACCATTCTTCCTTCAGGTGAAGTATCTGTTCCAAAGTTAACTGATGAAAATGGCACTTGAGCCCCAGCTCTAGAATGCATAGTATTCAAATTATGAATAAATGCTTCCATTGCTTGGAATGTCTGTCTATCAGTCTTATTAATAGCTGTATTATATGCTACATCAAATATATCTTTTACTTTCTCAGATTTCATAAAATCTGCAAAAATATCTAAACTAAATTCAATTGTCTCTAATTTATCAATTATTTCTACAATATTATCAAAATTAATATATTCATCAAAGCCTTCAAATTTAAGCAAATTAGATAGCTCTTGTTTAAACTCTTTTTTAAATGTCTTTAAAACCCCAGGAGCCATATAATAATCAAATGCTGGAATACTTTGACCACCATGTTGTTCATTCTGATTTGCTTGAATTGCTATAGCAGCAAGCGCAGTATAAGAAGAAATACTATTAGGTGTTCTTAAAAAACCATGTCCTGTTGAAAATCCATTCTTAAATAACTTATTTAGATCTATCTGTGTACATGTTGTTGTACCCATTGCCCAGAAATCCAAATCATGGATATGTATTAATCCTTCATCATGAGCTCTAGCATATTTATTATCCATTAAATATGCCTTAGAAAATTCTTTTGATACTGTAGAACCAAAATGTAACATTGTACCCATTGGTCCATCCCCATCAACATTAGCATTTTCTCTTTTAGCATTTTCCTCTGAAGCACTTTTCAATCCTAATGATTCAATAGCCTTAACAAATTTATGTTGTTGCTTAACAACAAATGCTTCACGAGAAGCAGCTCTTCTTTCACGATATCCCTTATAAGATTCGTAAACTTCTTCATATTTTTGCTTCTTTAAGATATTTTCAATAATATCTTGAATGTCTTCAACCCCAATAGTCTTACGATCTTGATAGTTCTTAGCAATATAATCTATTACTTTTTCTTTAACTTTATTAACATTTTTTTCATCATAATCTTCATATACACTATCAAACCCTTTTTTTATAGCAAGAGCAACTTTAGTCTCATTAAAAGCAACTCTTTGACCACTTCTTTTTACCACAACAAGATCATTCATCAATTCTTTCTCCATAATATTTCCTCCCTGCTATTATGCTTTTTATTACCAAATCAATCTTACTATATGTAGAAAAATTAAGCAATATTTTTTGAGGGTATTTTTTTATTTTTTTATTTTTTATGTAAATTATTTTTTAAAAAAATGATAAAAAAAAACATCGCACCTATGAATAACAACAAATTAAAAAAAATTCATCAAATTTTCGATTAACATTTAATTTGTATATAAAAATTATCTATAGCAAATTTATCAAATTATAACAAAAAAAAGAAACTATAAAGTTTCTTTTCACCTTGAAATATAATGGTTTTGGTCATCAAGAGGAACTCCAGCTCTAACTTTTTCTAATTCAGTTTCAAATAATTCATCAAGCGCTGACTTTTCACCATCTGCATATGTAATATTTTTAGCCATTTCTTCTCCAACCTCTTGTGGTATTCCTCCAACAACATTTTCCAAATCTTCTTCAAACAATTCGTCTTTCATACCATTCTCCTCTAAAAAAAATAAATTACTTAATACAAGTATACCATAATTAGTAACTGTGTCGCTACATTTTTTATAATCTTACATTAAAAAACATATTTTTCTACAATTAATAACTAAATATATTATCTAAAAAATAGTCATAAACTTCTAAAACCATAAAAAAACAAAGTGACACTGTCTCTCTCAGGTGGGTCGCGATTTAATAGACCTTTTGCATGTTAATTCTTGTTAAATCAATATAATCGTTAACCCTC
>CAZVUP010000049.1:0-7127 GCA_964630365.1 uncultured Muribaculaceae bacterium | reverse complement strand
GCATCTCAAATTGTTCACGTGAATCTTTGTATTTGTGAACAGCTCTAAGAATTGTGAATTTTTCAATCTCTGTTGGAAGTGGTACTGGACCAGATATTACTCCACCAGATCTTTTAGCTGTTTCAACAATCTTCTTTGCAGCGTTATCTAAAATTCTGTGATCATAAGCTTTGATTCTGATACGAATTTTTTCAGTTGACATTTAAAATCCTCCCTTCGCCTATATCTAGTATAGACTTGCTCCGAACGAATAACCCGATAGCCAATTAGCAACTCTTCCTGGCGTATCGACAACCTCGCACATCTAAGCAGTCACACGTTTATAATTATAACAATAGTTTTCTTGTTTAGCAAGACTTTTTTTAAGTTTTTTTAATAAAAAATAGCTGTTAGTCAACAGCTATAGGTGTTTTTTTTAATTTTTGTTGATAAATATGGTTTTTATTGATTGTATTTTTTTTTAGAATGTCCTTCTCCAACTAATTTAAGTGAAGCAGGTTTAACTAGTGATTTTCCAAATTTATTGTTTATTTCATCAATGGTTGTTTGTACTTTATCATCTTGTTTAGCGCTTTCTTGGGTTTCTTCAAATAATGATAGTTGTTTACTGCTATTATTCGTTAATGATGTTAGTCTTACTCCTATTAATCTTATATCATCATCTCTATATCCTTCATCAAACGCCTTATAGGCCATTTCTAGTATTTCTTTTGTATTATTAGTAGGATTATCCGTAGTAGTTTGGGCTGAATATGTTGTGAAAAAACTATTTTTAAATGTTATTCCCACTGTTTTAGTATATAATCCTTTTCTCCGAAGTTCACGACATAATTCTTCTGTTTGCCGAAAAATTATCTCTTTTAGTTTATCTTGATCTTTATAATTGTGAGGTAATGTTTCGCTGATGCTGATACTTTGATTCTTACTTTTGTGCTCTTCTACTTTACTGTTGTCTATACCTAATGCAGCTTCTTTTAAATATCTCCCTTGCGATTTAAAGGTTCTTTCTAATATTTTCAAATCCGCATTAGCTAAATCTTTTATGGTATAAATATGCAATTTATTTAGTTCTTCAGATGTTTTTTTACCACACATAAATAAATCATTTACTGGCAATGGCCACAATTTTTCTTTTATCTCAGTATTAAAAAGGGTGTGTACTTTATCCGGTTTTTCAAAGTCTGATGCCATTTTAGCGCATAATTTATTATTTCCAATACCAATATTAACAGTGTAACCATACCTGTTTTTTATTTCATTTTTTATTTTATAGGCTAATTCTATTGGGGAATCATAAAGATATTTCATTCCTGACATATCAAGAAAGCATTCATCGATTGAGTATTGTTCAAGTGAGGGAGAATAATTATTTAGATACTCCATCAGTTCCTTTGATTTCTCATAATACCATTTATAATCTGGTGGAAAAACTTTTAATCCAGGGCATTTTTTTCTAGCAGTATATAATGTTTCTGCTGTTTTTACTCCCATTTTTTTTGCTACTGGTGACTTTGCTAAAACAATACCGCGTCTTGTTTTTTCATCTCCTCCAATTATTGAGGGTATTTTTCGTATATCTTCTTTATAACCATTTTTTAACAATAATACAGCTGACCACGATAGAAAGGCATTGTTAACATCGATATGAAAAATAATTCTTTCGGCCACACTACCACCTCTATTTGATTATAGAACATTTTTTCGAGTTTTGCAAATGCATTTTATGTAAATTGTCGGTTTACATATATTTTATCTTTTTTAAGTCATAATTATATTGAGGATTGCATTTGGGAGGTTATATATGAATAAGTATGAAATTAATATTTATGAGCAAATCGCTAAAAATATTAAAAAGTACAGAACTATGGCCGGTATATCTCAAGCAGAACTTGCTGAAAGAGTTGGGGTTTCTCATGAATTTATAAGGCGCAATGAATCAAAAAAAGGTAGAAAATCTTTTTCAGTTGATACACTATGGAAAATATCTATAGCATTAGATATACCACCAGGAAATTTATTCGATATTGATATTGATGAATTCTCAAAATAAAAACAGGTGAAAAATCATCTGTTTTTATATTTTTGTTGTATTTAAGCAAAAAATAGCATAAATAGGTATGTAACGAATATCTTTTTTTGTAGAAAAATTATTTTCCGTAACTCGATAGGCTTGAGTTACTGTAAACTTTTTCATTAATACAGATAAAGATTTTGCTTTGGAATTAGTCTTAGTTGTTAGTTCTATTGGTATTATTTGCCCCATTCTATTTTGAATTACAAAATTAACCTCAGCCTTTCCCTCTGACTGATAATAATATAATGAATAACCACTTTCAACTAAAGTTTTTGCTATATGGTTTTCATAAATTGTTTCTTTAATATTTTCATTGGTTAAAAATAGCTTGTTATTTAAATGTAGCATTGAATATAGTAGTCCATCATCTGGCAAATATAATTTAAAGCTATCTTTTTCTTTGCAACTGCTTAATGGTGATTTTATTGTTTTAATTTTGTAACTTCTATATGCTAGTTGATTATTTACTATGTAATTTATTGTACTTTCATATTCTTTTGCTCTTCTTCCTACTCCGATTAGTCCATATTGAAATTTTTTATTTTCTTTTTTTAACTGTTCTGGAATAGAGTCAATTACTTCTATACCCCTTGGTATATCAATTAAATTGGAATTTAGAGCAATTTCTTTCTTATATACAGATATTATTTTTTGTTTTATAGCGTCAAGTTCCTGACTTGTTTTACCGGCTATTTGAGCGACTACTACTTCTGGTAGACCTCCTGTTTCTAGGTACTCATAGAAGAAGTCTAGGGCGACTTTATGAAATGGACAAGTTTTTTTCTTTGCAAAGGATTCTTTAATAAGTTCCGATAAACTTCTTTGATCTCTCGCCCAAAGATATTCTTCAAAATCCATCTCATTCATAGCTTTAAACTGTAATTCTTCGCCTTTAAATTCGGATAATTTATCTTTGCTTGAAATAATTGCTATTATATGATATTTACTATGTTCACTACCAAATAGCTTTAGACCTTTTACTATATTAATATCCGATACATTATCAAATATAATTAAAGTATCTTCTTTTAAAATTGTCTCTCCAGAGACTAAAGATAGATTAAGAATTAATTTTTCAGTTGATCTTTCTTTTTGAAACAATTCTAAAAGTACTTTATTATTTTCGGTATTAAAATATACTAAATTTTTATATTCCTTTTTTCCAAACTGAAGTACAGAGAATGTTTTGCCAATTTGCTTTCCGCCATAAAGCATTAATGGTTTTCTTATAACATCATTTTTCCATTTTAAGTAAAATTCTTCTATTTTTCGTTCCATTTACTGTACCCTCCTAACATATTTTATAAATTAAGTATAATTATTTTTTAGTGTTTTGTCAATAAAAAGCCACTAGTATTAATTCGTTGCTAGTGGTTTATTAAATTCTAAACGAAGTTTATCAGCAATAGTTACAATAAACTCTGAGTTTGTTGGCTTTGCTTTATCAATATCAACACTATGACCAAATATTTCTTCCATTAAGTCCCAGTTACCTCGATTCCAGCTTACTTCTATTGCATGTCTAATTGCTCTTTCTACTCGGGAACCTGTCGAAGAATATCTCTTGGCTATTTCCGGATATAATTCTTTTGTTATTCCGCCTACCATTTCTGGTTTTTTATAAACTATAGTTATTCCTTCTCTTATGTATTGATAACCCTTTATATGAGAAGGGACTCCTAACTCATGTAAGGTTTTAGTAATTGATATCTGTAAATTATTATTAAATAGATCTAGAGTCTCTCCTTTAAGAGTTGTTTTTGCTATTTCCTTTATTTTTTCTTCTAAATCAGATAATTCAAATGGTTTTAACATCAAATATGTTGCTCCTAATTCGGATACTCTTCTAATTATATCTTGAGTATTATATGATGTTAAAACAATTACCTTTTTATTAATTTTAGTTTTTTTAAGATGTTCAAGCACTGCTATTCCATCTTTTTTTGGCATTATGAGATCTAACAGTATTAGATCAAAGTTATTTTTGTTGGTATCAATTAAATTGATTCCCTCACTACCGTCTTTAGCAGTAAATGATACTTCAATATTAGGTACTTCACTAAAATATTCTTTAATCACTTCGACTAAGCTTTCATTGTCATCAATGATTAACAGTCTTGTTTTTTCCATTCTTTCTCCTCTCATACCACGCATTCTAATTATATAATATATATATTTAAAATTAAAGAGAAAAAAAGAGCTAGTTTTGTCGAATGTGTCAACTACTCTTTTGTATTTGATTTAAAATTGTTTTTAGTTTATCTGGTTCTAAGCTTATTCCACCTATTAAAAAACCGTCCAAATCTCTAATTTTTACTAGTTCTTCAATATTATTAGTACCTACGCTTCCACCATAAAGTACTTTACTATTTGGAAAATGTTTTTTTATATAATCTAGTCTTAATTCTATTTCCTGGTTGGTAGGAATTAGACCTGTTCCTATTGACCAAATTGGTTCATAGGCTATAATTATTCTTTCATAATCAGGTTCTGGTATATCCATAATTGATTCAGATAGTTCTTTAAGTAGTAGTTCAGCTACATGTGGATTGTTTTTTTCTTCTAGACTTTCACCAATGCATAATATTGGTGTTATGTTTTGAGAAAGGAGTTTTTTTACTTTCCGGCTTATTTCCGCAGCTCTTTCATGTTGATTTATTCTTCGTTCACTATGACCAACTATTGTATACTGAACATTATAAGATTTTAACTGATTTGCGTTCACCTCACCGGTATAGGCACCAGTATCTGTACTACTGACGTTTTGAGCTCCTAATTTAATATTTGACGGAGTTACCAAAGCCAGGTGAGGAAAGGAAGGGCACAAAACTACTGTTTCATTAAATGTTTCCAAACTTACTAATTTTTTATAGTATTCAATAAATTCCTCTTTTAATAAATTACTTTTATTATTTAAGACTATTATCATTATTTATTCTCCTTTATCAAATCAGCCAAAAATTCTATTACTCTGATTTATTTCTACAGAAATTTGATCTTTTAAATATGTTATTTCTCCATCTTCTTCTCCTAAATATTCATAGCCTATATCTTCTAAATATTTTCTGGTAGAACTGTCTGTATTTAAAACCTTGACAAAAACTTCTTGCATATTCATTCTTCTTAAGGCATATTCAGTTCCAATGGAAATTATTTTTTTAGGTTGACAATGATTAGTATAGTAAATAGTTATTAAACAACTCCTAATATCTTTTTCACCATTAATAGCAAATAGGCCCTTTGTTTCGCCATTTTCATCCAGAATAAATAACTCTTCTATTTTATTGCTTTTCCGTTTATTATTTTTATACTTAACTTCACCTATTGTAGTTATTCCAGCTAATTTAGTTAATAAATCAGTTGATATTATAGAATCTAATTTAGCTATTCTTTCTAGATGTTCATTATCAAATGGATTTATTTCTATAACTTTTTCTTTTTGGGCCATTCTTTCACCTTCTATTTAATTGCTTCTATACCTGGTAATTTCTTACCTTCTAAATATTCAAGTGTTGCTCCTCCACCAGTTGATGCATGATAGACTTTATCTTTAACTCCAGCTTTTTCAGCTGCAGCAACACTATCACCGCCACCTAAAATTGTTTTGATATTATTATCAACTAGATATTTTAGAATTTTATCTGTTGCATATTTATATTTTTCAAATTCGTAAACACCTAAAGGTCCATTCCAAATAACTAGTTTTGCTTTTCTTAATTCCTCACCAAACAATTTAATTGTTTTTGGTCCTAAATCTAAGCCCATTTCATTTGCTGCAAAGTTTTCTATATCTTTTAGACGATATTCTTCATCATTGGTATATTCATTTGTGACAGCAAAGTCAACAGGTAGAACTATCTTATCTGCATAATCTTTTAAGATTTTTTTACAGAAGTCAATATTATCTTCATCTAGTAGTGATTTTCCTATTTCATAGCCTTTGGCTTTTAAGAATGTAAAGGCCATTCCGCCACCAATTAATATTTTATCAGCTTTTACAACAAGATTTTCTATTACACCTATTTTGTCTGCTACTTTTGCACCACCTAGTATTACAACAAATGGACGTTCTGGGTTATCTAGAGCGTGTAAAGCATTTATCTCTTTTTCAATTAAGAAACCTATTGCTGATGGTAAATGACTTGCTATACCAACATTAGATGCATGAGCTCTATGAGCAGTACCAAATGCATCATTTATAAACACTTCGCCAAGTGATGCCCAGTATGCACCAAGTTCTGGATCATTAGAACTCTCTTTTTTACCATCTAAATCTTCATATCTTGTATTTTGAACTAATAATAATTCTCCTGATTTTAAATTATTTGTTAATTCTTCTAATTCTTTACCACGTGTTTTATTGCAAAACAAAACTTCTTTACCAAGTAATTCAGACAATCTTTTTGCGACTGGTTTTAAATCATTTTTTGCTAAATCGCTTTCTTCTTTTACTCTTCCTAAATGTGATAATAGAATTATTTTACAATTATTATCTAAGCAATAATTAATTGTTTCAAGAGCTGCTTTAATTCTTGTATCATCTATTATTTTTCCATCTTTTAAGGGAACGTTAAAATCACAACGTATTATTACTTTTTTATTTTCAATATTTATATCCTTTATAGTTTTCATAGCTAATTCTCCTATCTATAAAAAGTATATCACCTTTTCTTTTTAAAAAAAAGCATTCTGCTAATTCTTTAATTTTTATTATTATCAAATATAATGTGAAATATATGTAAATAAGATATTTTTATCAATTTAAAACAATTTATAATAGTTACATCATGTTATAATACTAATAATGAAAGGAGTGGTTAGATGTTTTCTAGCATTTTAAGTTTTGTAAGTGATATCTGCAAATTAGCAGGAGGTCAAGACGGAGTTAGAGTTTTATCAAAAATTATTGAATCATTTCAATTTTTTGGATTTTAATTATATAAATATTAATAAGTTCCCGATTGAGAACTTTTTTAATAAAAAAAACAATGCTTTTGCTGAAGTTGTCAACAAAAAGTAGACACTAAAAAAGTATTATTGAAAACCTAGTTGA
>CAZVUP010000048.1:0-7583 GCA_964630365.1 uncultured Muribaculaceae bacterium | reverse complement strand
TAAAGCAAATATTACTGGGCCGATGGGATTTCCTAATTTTAATAGTGCATAATTTCCTAAAGATATTAGTATAGCTGCTCCTATACTCTTATTAATTAATTCTAATTTATTCATTTTATTAATACCTCCTAAAAAGATTATACATTTTAACGCCAAAAACGTAAACCTTATTTTTTTTATAATTAATTTGTTTACAAAGTTATATTTATATTTTATATTTGTATTAAGGGTATAAAAAATATAAATATTTATCTAGGGGTTGATATAGTATGGGCAAAGTAGATAATATTTCAAAATTTTGGTGGTTAAAACAGTATATTGAAGCTAAGGGTTATAATGTTGGACATTCTCTTTTTTCAATAGGACATTTTTTATGGTTATTTTTTATTGTTGTTGGAATAGTATTTTTTATTAAGTTTTATAATTCAGTCAATAATAAAGAAAAACAAGAATGTAAACGCTTTTTAGCTCTAGCAATTTTTATTTTAGAATATGTTAAAACTATTATTGTTGGTTTTATTTATCCCGAATATATTAATATGTATTTGCCATTACATTTGTGTAGTTTTGCTGGAATGTGTATTATATTTGAGGCTTGTTTTGGGAGTCGTAAAATTATAGATCAGATGTGGCTATACGTCTTTTTACCTGCTAGTTTATTAGGTATTTTATCACCAAGTGTATCTGTTCCATTTTTAAATTTCTTTACTTTTCATACATATTTATATCACGGAATATTATTATTGTTTTCCATGATAAAGATATGTTCTGATAAAGTTCAAGCATCATATTCTGGTTTATTAAAATCCAGTTTAGTTGTCTTAATTATAGGTATTCCAGTTTATTTTTTGAATGGTTTATTTGGTACTAATTACTTTATTATATCAGATGCTAGTGACTTTCCAGCCGCTCAAATATTTTGGAATGCAGTAGTACCTAAATTTGGTGAATTTGGTTATGCACTTGGAATGTATATTTTTGCATTTTTCATATTTAATTTAATATATCTAATTATTATTACAGTTGAACATTTAAAAAAGAAGAAGTAGATTATAAATTACTTCTTTTTTAATTAATTCTTTAGATAGGCATGAACTACTAATCTTTTATCATCACCAGCGGTACAAGTTGATAATGTTAATATCTGACTTTTTTCATTTAATCGGCTAGGAAATTCTACTATACTTCGCTGTTTTATTATTTTTAAAAACTCTAAATAATCATCTTCTAAAAATTCAGTATTAATATAAAATCCTTCTGGTTCTGTTTCGTAGACGGAAAATATTTGATAATTATACTCTTTTTTTCCAATAAAAAATCTAATATTTAAATTATCTTTATTCTTATACCAATTTTTTTCTTTTACTTTTTTTAATGATCCAAACATTGATCCATTTAATCTATTATGAGCATATAATATTATATTTTTATCTGTTCCATCTAATTTATTTCTATAATCTGCAAAAACCCAACCAGCTTTTGAATATTCATCATAAATATTATGATTTAAATAATATTCATTATCATCGTATTGAACTACAGGGTAATCAATATTTGTATTATTAATTATTATGTATCCAAAAGCATTTTCACTTATTTCTTTTAACTTTTCTTCGTCTACTTTTATTTCATCATCTTTTATTGTAATTATTTTATCTTTTATCTCATTATTAATGTGGGTATTTTTTTTATTATCTAAGTGCCATTTAATTACCTTTACTCCACTATAAATAAATAAAGCTAGGCATAGCATTAATAATGGAATTGCAGCTTGTCTTTTTAGCCGGACTACTTTCTTTCTTTTCTTCATATTTATGCTCCAATTTTTAATATACTATATTAATAATATAGCGCACTAATTACTTTTTTTCAATTAAAAAGAGAGATTAATCTCTCTTTACTTATACACGTCTTTTAGTTTTTTTAATTACAACATATCCTGCTGATGCACTTAATAATGCTAGAACAATATATAATGCAATACCATCAGCTGTTTTTGGGTTATTATTATTTTCTGCTTCTCTATGACTAGGAGCATTATTATATCCAACTACACCATAAGTACTTAAATGAGTTGTTTCAAATGTAATCATATCATCATCAATAGTTGGATCAATTTCTTCTACTATATTACCATCATCATCTACATAAATAACTTTATATGTATCAAATTTTTGAGTCTTATCAAATGGTAGTGTAATTGTAAATTTACCTGTTAAGCTTACTACTTCATGTGCTGAATCATACATTGTAAGATCATATAGGCTTAGTAGAGTTGCATCTTTTTCTTTTTTAAATTTTTCTTCTAATTTAATAAGTTCAGCTGCTTTTGGAAGGTCATTTTTATCAGCTTCAATTATTTCTAATTCATATTCATTTAGTAGTGGTTCTTCACTTTCAAAGTATACACCCATTTCTTCTTCTACATATGTTGTATTTGGTTGAATAATATATTTTTCTCCGTCTTTTACAGCAACATCTGTATCGTTTAATAAAGAGTTATCTACTTTTTCTGAATATGTACCACCTTCAATAGTTAGGTTTCCTGCTAATCTTTCATCAACATCAAATGAACCTTCATGATTCATATTTTTTATTGTTAATGTTGATTTGACTGGATCAGCAAATTTTCCCCAAACATCAAGTTGGATAACTCCTTTAATTGTACCAGTAGTATCTACAGTAATTTGTGTTCCATTTGGATATCCCTTGTTTGGCGCCCAACACATATCAAATGCATATGCATTACTATAGATATTTGTATTTCCTATTATTTTTACTACACCATTGTTATTTGACACTGCATATAATCCACTATATGAAGCATTTGTTGTATCAATTGTTACATTTTCAAGTGTTAAATCACAATAATTTTGAATAAACATTTTTGCAGATGGATCAGTTTTCATTGTTCCATTTTTAAAAGTTGCTTTATTTCCTTTTTCGATGTGAATGTTTTGACTTTCTGTTCCAGTACTTCCTACAAGAGGTTTTGAGAATTGAACAGTGTGATTTTTTAAGTCAACAACAAAATTCTTGTTTAAATCATTTGTTACTTTGATTCCTGCTTCTGTTTGTGAATCTTTTAATACTTCAATTACAACTTCTTTACCATCACCTGGTACAGCATTGATGGCATCCATAATTGTTGCATATTCAGTATCACCAATTTTTGCTACACAGTTTTCTGTGCATTCTGCTGCATTTACATTAAGAAAAGATGCAAATACTAATGCAAAGACAGCAACCCAAAACTTTTTCTTCATTTTCCTTCTCCTTTCCTATCTTATATAAAGCATATCACATTAATAATAAAAATAAAAGCATAAAATAGTTTTGTGTACAAAATGTTAGTAAAATATGTAAAAAAGCACTTCTGAATCAAGTGCTTTTTAATTTATTTTTTTAATAGAATATTTACAAACTTTAATATTTGTTTTTTAAATTTTTTTAATCTTTTTGCAGCAGGTGGAAAGGCTTTTACTATAACTATTAGTTCTGTAATATTTCGAGCTATTTTTATTATATTATCTACTCTATTTGTTGTTCTATCTAATATGTTTGTATTTGTCTTTATATCAATAAGTTCTTTTTCTATTTTTTTAGCATCAATAATATTTTTACAAATGAAATCTATGTCTTTTTCAATAGTTTGTAGTTTTATAGTATTTTTTTCTATTTTTAACTGAATTTTTTCTTTATATATTTTGATACTATTAATTGCTATTTTATCAATTACTTTTTCTGCTTTCTTTAATAAACCAGTTTCAGCTGTAATTAAAATATTTTTATTAGTTATAATTAAGTTAGAATTATTTTTATTTTTGTACTTTATTGGATATTTGTGTAAAAACACTTCATCTTCATCTAATTTATAATTTTTCATTAGCTGATTCTCCCATTTTATATTCATCTATTACTTTTAAATAATAATTATATGTTTCTTCAGCAATATCTTTCCATGGTTTTGCTAAATCATGTTTGGCATTTTTTTGAACTTTTGTATATAATCTTTTATTACTTATTATTTCTTCAATTCTATCAGCAAAATCTATTACATCTTCTTTTGCTGTAAAACCATTAATGTTGTTTTCAACTGTATCAGATGTAACAGATCCATCAATAAATATTGTAGGTGTTTCTTGAGATGCGGCTTCTATTTGAACAAGGGATGATGCGTCAAATAATGATGGGAATAGGAACAAGTTTGCTCGATAATAAATTGATTTTAAAAGTTCACGATCTAAAATACGCCCAGTTAAAGTTATATCATTATCTAATTTGTACTGTTTAACTTTTTCACTAAGTTCATCATAGTCTGGGCCATCACCAACATAAATCATTTTAAATTTAAAGTTTCTTTCTTTAAGTTCTTTTAATGTATCTAGAATAAAATAAATATTCTTAATGCTAATAATTCTTCCTACAAATAAGAATACTATATCATCTTCTTTTAATTTGAATAAATTATTAACTTTACTAAGAGCTTCTTTTTTATTTTTAACTATCTCTAAATCCGTGCCATTATTGATAATTGTATATTTTCCTTTATAGCCATAATCACGATAGACTTTAATTAATGATTTATTTAGGGCAATACAACTATCACATTTGTTGTAGGACTTTATTAAGTGTTTAACACATAGATTGGCTGCTGTTTTTGATTTTAAATATTTTTCAAATTCAAATTCCCATCTTGTGTGCATAGTAGCAATAACAGGGATGTTTTTTTCACGAGCTATTCTAATTCCTAATCTACCTAAAGCAAATGGAGAATGAATATGAATAATATCAAAATCTATATCTTTAAAGATTCTTTTTAATTTAATATATTCTAAATCTACTAATCCCAATTTATAATCACTAATTGGTAGTGGAATGCTATTGACGCGTATAATTTTATAGGAATAAATGCTATCATCATAATTTGATTCCATTTTAGGCACTACTAGTGTTACTTCAGCATACTTATTCATGTTTTTAAGAAGATTTTCCATTACTAAAATTACTCCATTAATATCTGGATACCATGAATCCATGAACATTCCAATTTTTAATTTTTTCATTATATCACCTTTTATAGTATATCATATATTTAAATTTTAACAAATTAGGGCTTTAAACCTATATATAATTTTCTAATATGTATGCATAACCTCTATTTATTTTATTATTTCGAAGCAATTCCAATATTTCATTTTTGGTATACCATTTAATATTTACTACTTCATCCTTACTATATATTAAGCTGCTTATATCTATTATATCTTCTATCAAATATACGTTAAATATGTAGCTATTATATGGATATATTATCGTTTCAAGATGCTTAATATTTTCAGCTTCTAAATTTAATTCTTCTTTCAATTCTCTTTTTAAACCAGTAAGAGCATCTTCACCAGCTAGTAAATGTCCTCCTGGTATAGCTATGGTGTTATTGCTTCTAGCCATTGCTTGTTCTAAAAGATATTTATCATTATTCTTTATTAATGCGTATGACATCATAACATAATAACCTTCAGGTATGTTATCTATTCTTCTTCTAATAGTTTTACCTGTTTTCTTAAAATCTTTGTCATACAAATCTTCTAATTCCATAATTATCTCCTAATTTTTATTTATATTAATTAAAATCTTATCAAGTTTTAACATTAATTCATCAATGCTATTATACTCTATTAATTCAAACTTTTTATTTCCACCTATCATGGCGCTTATATTTATATTAGTAGCATAAACACAAATAATTCTTTTTCCTAAACTTTCAGCATATGCTAATTCATAGCCAACACCTAATGACGGAGTTGAGACTTCAGCAACTAGAATATCACATTTTTTTATCCAATTAATGTCTCTAAGATAGATTTCTTCTAATGTACTATCCATTTCTAATTCATCAACTTTTGGACTTGCTACATGTTTATCAAGAACTTTTCCATATTTTTCCAATAGTTCATTTATTTTTATATAGATATCTAATCTTTCTCTTCCGCCTCTTATTGCTCCAGCAAAATAAAATTTTATACTAACACTTCCTTTAATTTATATGGTTCAGATGATAAAAAAATATAGCAAATTGTATAATACAATAAAACATGAGGAACAAACCATAAATAACCATTAGCAGGTATAATACAAAATATTTTTAAACAAAGATCTAAAAGATTTTTAAAATTACTTTTGTTATAAATAATAATGTAATTAAGTATATATATTAGATTTGATATAACAAATGGTATATATTATAAATTTTTTTATTAAATAACTCTTATCAAAATAGGCCTTATTACTTAGATATTTATTCGTAATAAAATAATCCTGTAAAAAAGAAAAATATAGATACTGCAAGATCTGCATAACAATATTTTAAAATACTTATTTTAATGCTACGTGTGCCAATAAGGTGTATTTCCCAGCTTTTATTTTTTACCATTATTTTCTTTACTGTTTGAAAAAACCACTCCTAAACAGAGTCCTATACTAAGTCCTATAGGTAGCCACAAACTCATATTATTTGTGGCTGCCCCAATTGCTGTTCCTACGCTTATTCCCAAACACATTCCAATTGGTAACCAATTGTTGCTTTCTTTTTCTTCTTTCTTTGATATTTTTTCATTATTTTTTTCTTTTTTCATAAAATCTCCTTTATTTTTTAATACTATTCTTTCACAATTGCTAGTGTGTATTTATTAATCTTAACCATCTTATCACATATTAATTATAATTTTATATTATTTGCTTTAATAAATCTCTTTTTAAACGTTTCTTCTTTTGTTGATATTGTAGATATTTCTTCTATAAATTTTTTATAATCTGAATCTTCAAAATAAATTTTATCTGTAGCATATCCTTTTTTACCAAATTTATTTATAATATATAATCTTGTATCTTCAATCATCCACTCTAATGATTTATCAGGATAGTGAGTTAGTCTATATTCATACATTCTTTGAAGTTGAATATCAACTCGTGTTTCCCTATCGGCAGAAGAAACTATTTCTCCATAAATACTTCTGGGTCTTCCTTTTATACTTGCTCTATGATCATATACAGCTTCTGACATTGTCTTTATTTCTTCTTCTGTAAAAAAATCTTTCAAATTACTATCAGTTTTTAATATTTCTGCTGATATTTTTTCGTGATTCTTTGCATCAATATAATGGCCAATATCGTGATAAGCTGCTATTGTATAGACCATATCATAATTGATATTATCAAGATTATTTGCAAAAAATAAACTTCTATTAATTACATATTGAATATGTTCTAAGTTATGACCTTTATCATTATATTGATATTTTGGAAATATGTTTTCCTCTATATATTTCTTTAATTTTGGATTAATATCTTTCATATTTTATCTCCTCTCAAGTACCGTAACACTTTCGCAATGCCCTGTCCTGTGCGAAGAACATATTGTCTAAGCCTGTAAGGTATACAGAACATATATTTAAACTTCTAGAACTATACTGGTTCTTGGCGTAAGATAATATCATATCTATTACTATTATTAAATATTCATTACTAAAATCTTTTACATATAAATATTATCATAAATATTATTAATTATCTATACTGCAATT
>CAZVUP010000047.1:0-8166 GCA_964630365.1 uncultured Muribaculaceae bacterium | reverse complement strand
TCTATTTATTAACTCTAAGTTTTCCTTATCACTTTGACTACAGCCAAGACAAAATGCAATTGTTTTTTCTTCTTCTTTTGCCAAGTCAATATTAAATGAAATATCTTTATAAAGCATTCTATTACACTCGGCACTATTAATTTTTTCTGAAGAAGTCATAAAGACATTTACATCACTATAATTGATGCTATAAACATTACGCATTTTTAAATAATTATCATCACCCATAAATTCAGTTAAAATATGTCGAGCTGTCTTTTCTTCAAAATTACCAAAGGTTGGATTAATCCAGAATTTGATATTAACATGATTTTTTATTTTCTTTTTATTGGTTAATTTCAACAAATAAATCTTAACATTATCATTGCAAGCTACAAATTCCGTCACTTCATGTTTTAATTCATCTGTTTCACTTTCTAAGATACTGTAACCAAATCCATGAGTACATTTTTCAGGATCAAATTGCTTATTGTTAAATTTAAATCCTTCACTCTTATCATTTAAAATTGTTTCATTACTCCAAGAAGTTAGTTTAAATTCTCCAGAGTTATAAGCGTATGTATATCCACAACCATTGTTTGTAACAATTGTTCCAAATGTTTTATTAGCAATAACATTACTCCATGGCATTGGTGTATCTTTGTTGTAAATAACATATTCCCGTCCACTATTTTTAAAGCCACCAAATCCATTATCGAACATTAATTTTTCTTTCGATTCTACTCTAATATTATCTTCTACTTCAGTTGTTTGATAATCGCTAATCATATTTTTCTTTTCTAAGTTTTCCACAGCTTCTTTTAAACTAATATGATTTTCAATTACGAAGCGTAAGCGTGGAACCATATTAAGAAGACTGCGGTCCTCTCTAGTTATATCGCCATTATTAATTACTGTAATACTTCCTGGTGTATGGTAAAAGCTATTTAAAGTGTACATGCGATACATTTCATCATCTATTGCTTTTTTAATAGCAGATGAATATTCACTACTTTCACTATTAATTATAATTATATCTACAAATATTGACTTATTTTTATAATATTCAAAGGCTTTTAAAATTTCATAAATGAAACTCATATCACTTATATCGCTTATTTCAACAGTTATTATTGGACGATCACCACTAACACCAAATTTCCATAATCCTGGTTGAGCTAAAGCATTTTTTCTTAAATAATCCATTCTTTCTTCATTAACGGATATTCTGGTTGTCTGATATAGATAGTTTAACATGATGTTATAAGTTCTCATGTTTTCGCCAGTTAAATTAAGATTTTTAGTATTAATTATATTCATTAGAGTAGATATTTCAAAAGCTTTTTCTAATGAATACTTATCATCATAATTCTTTAATATATCTGCTATTTGTTCTTGACTACGTCCAAAGCCAACAAGTAAATAGATACTTACTGATCCGTTTGCTGGTACAATAATTCTATTACGTAGTGCTAAAACAGGATCAATATTATCTCCTGAATAATTAGTTAAACTCTCATTTAATGCATTAGCAGTAGAGATATTTTTATTTCTTCCTATGAAATTAGATCTTTCTGTTTCATAGCTATATTCTCCTGTCGGATTAGGAATTATCATTCTAGTAACCATGTAGTTATTTACAGCTGATTCTCCACGACCCTTTCTTTTAGCAATTAAACTATTAGTTGATTCATCATACTCTGTTGATATAAACATACTATTAAATACCTTATGGCTTATATCATCCATATTATCAGAAAGAATTGGTTCTGTATAACTAGTTAATTCAAGTTCTTTATCAAAATCATCTTCATTTTTAAAACTTATTTTACGTATCTCAGCATGATGATTTTTACATACTACTATTTCTGTTTTGGTTGAAAGTGATTCATCTCTTCGTAAAAATTTTATTTTATCTGAAGCAAATACCACTTCATATTTATCTGGTTTTTGATTGATGGGAGCATATGTATTACTCCATACTTTATTATTTGATAAATTCTTTATAAATAAGAATACTCCATAGTCAATTTCAGTTACTTTACGATATCTATTTAATTGTAATGTTCTATATCTTGAAAAACTATTACCACGATCATTCATAAATAAAGAATACTTTTTATTAGATAATACAGACATTTCTGGCATATAGGAAATATGGTCAAAAGCCCTAATATCATTTTCAATTACTTCTTTTTTATAATCATACTTTTTATATTTTGCCATCTTCATGTCAATACTTGTTTTCACTTGAACTTTTTCTTTTAATAGTATTTCAAAAGTACGAACATTAACATTTTCGTGAAATAATCTTTTTATTACTCCTGACTTTAAATAGTTAGCAATACCTGCTAAACTCATTCCTTGGTGATGGGCAAAGTAAGAACGTACTACTTCTTTACTATCATAGTCATAAGCTTCATAAAGACCGTATGTTGAGTACATATCTAATTCTTTATATTTTTTAATATTTTCTGAAACATCTTCTGGAAATAATTCTAGAGCCATAAGTGAAGAATATGGAGATAAAACTATTCTATTTTCCTTATCTTCTTTGGCTTTTAAATAAGGGGTTGCAAAAGCTTTATACTTATAGTTTAGTGAATTATCTAATTCGCCATAAGCGGATTCTGAAATTCCCCATGGTAGTTTATGAGATATTTTATTAATATAATCCTTTTGACATAGATAGGCAAAATTGTATGATTCATCTAGCAATGTATTAGGATAATTTTTCATAAATAATAATGGCATGTAGTATTCAAAAGAGGTTCCACTCCATGAAATAAGTCCTTTTCTTCCTTTGTAAGTTGTTAAGGATTTGTCTAGACTAAACCAGTGTTTGTTAGGAACATCACCTAGGCAAATTGCTAAATAACTAGTTAGTCGTGATTCACTTGCAAATTTATTATAATTATAAATTGATAGCTTTCCTTCATTTTCGTCATAGCCAATACTAAAGACATTCTTTTTAGTATATAGTTTTTTGAAGTTAGCATTTTTAATCAATTTATCGCATAGTTTTACCATGTCATTTATTTCGTGTTCATTTAAAAACTCTCTTGCAACAATAATACTAGCTATTAAATTACCAGAATCAACAGTTGAAACGAAATTTGGATATAATACTTTTTTACTTCTGATATCATACCAATTGTATAAATGACCATGCCATTTTTCTAGTGAATCAATGCTTTCAAGGATATTAGTTAAAAGATTAGTTGCCTCTTCTAATTCAATAAAGCCTAATTCATAGGCACTTATAGTACTTGTTAGTGAAAATCCTATAGCCGTTGGCGATGTTCTATAATCTAATTTTTCTTCTCTATTTTCTTGATAATTATCAGGAATAAGATAGTTATATTCTTCTTTAAGATTTTCTTCAAAATAAGACCATGTTCTTTCGGCCAATTCTTTTAATTCTTCTACTTTTTTCTCTTTTAATTCTATTTGGTGATGATCAATATCTTTACTAACTAGGTACAAAACAAATGGTGCACTTAAAAATATACCGGCTATTAAAAGAGCTAGATAATTGTTTGTAATGAATGCTATTATAATAAATACTATCGCTGTAAAGATGTTGAACGTAAAATTTTTAATATAATTTTTTAAATTGCCATTAACTGTTTTAGCGACTTCTTCAGCAGTTATCCAATTAAGAAGATTTTTATGGCTAAATAATAATCTATATATTGTTCTGAAAAAGGCATCCATATAAAGCCTTGTATAATATGGAATGGTTGCAAAAACAATATATGCTCTCAATAAAAGACTTCTACCGCCATAATAAAGATTTTTATAATAAATATTTTTATGTTCTTTATTTTTTCTAGACATATTTCTTCTTAAGAAGAATAGTATAGAAATAGCAATTTCTAAAACGACGAATAAAAAACAAATTATTGATGTACTTACATCAGCTGTAAATCCTAACAATAAAATTAATAATAACATTGGATTTAAAAACATTCTAACGATATTGTCAAAGATTTTAAATTTTCCAAGGAGATTAATTGGATTTTTAACTCTATTTCGATTCTTACTTGGTACTTTATTAAATAGCCAACCAATAATTTGGGTATCTCCTCGAGCCCATCTATGTTGACGAGTTACATCAACTAAAAACTTTGATGGGAAATCATCTATTAATTCAATATCTGAAACAAATCCACATCTAATATAATTTCCTTCTATTAAATCATGAGATAAAATTAAATTATCTGGAAAAGCATCGGCAAGTATTGTATTAAATATTTTAAGGTCATAAATACCTTTACCAATAAAACTTCCTTCACTAAATGAGTCCTGATAAAAATTTGGAATTATTGCTGAATACGTATCAAATCCACCTATTCCAGCAAATATTTGACTATATAAACTTCTATTAGTGGCCTCAATATCAACATTAACTCGTGGTTGCATTAATCCATAACCACTAACGACCTTAGTTTTAGCTTTATTTAAAACTGGTGTGTTGATTGGATGAGCCATAGCTCCAACTAAATTTAAGGCGGAGTTTAACACTAATTTTGTATCGGCATCAAGTGTTATTACATATTTAATATTTAGGTTATTTCCTTGAAGCATATTAACATTATAGTATTTTTCATTATCAACATATTCACCTAAGAGAACTTTATTAAATTGAATTAATGCTCCTCTTTTTCTCTCATATCCTAAATAACTATTTTCTTTTGGATTCCAAATCCTTTTTCTATATACAAAATAGAATAAATCTTTTTTATACTTTTCATTTAGTTTTTTAGCATATTCTTCACCGTATGTTGCTATTTCTGCATCATAATCTGTAACTTGCGTATCACTTGCTTTAACATCTCCTAGTAGTGAGAAATAAAGATTTTCAGATCTATTAACTATATAGAATGATTCTAGAGTATCAAACATTTCTTTAATCTTTTCTTTATTTGAAACTATAGTTGGTATTACTACCATTGTTCTTGACTCAGCAGGAATTCCTTTAGAATAGTCAAGTTTTGGTAATGGTTCAGTTTTGGT
Organism: uncultured Muribaculaceae bacterium; assembly: GCA_964630365.1. Lineage (GTDB taxonomy): Bacteria > Bacillota_I > Bacilli_A > RF39 > UBA660 > UBA3789. The sequence continues at coordinate 3,168 of CAZVUP010000047.1, read as the reverse complement.
GAAGTTAGTAGAAATTTCAGTTATAATTTGGCTTACTAATTGGCTAACAGGAATTATTAAAACTAAAAATCCTAATAGTCGATATTTTATAAAATATTTTGATAAAAGATAAGAAACAGTCATTGTCAATAATAAAAGAATTGCTATATAAGTAATTACTTTATATACTGGATTTTTTTTCTTTAAAAGTCTAAATCCAATATGTTCTTTTAGATTGAAATATTTTTTTAGATAACTATATTCATCTGTATGATCTTTTTTTGATAGTTCTATTAATTTTTTTCTATATAATAATTTAGATTCAATAGTCATCTTTTTGTAAATAGGATCTGTTAATAATAATTTTTCAGTTTTTGATACTTTTTCATATAGTTCTTCAAGAGAATAATCAAAAAATTCTTTCAAATCATTAAAAAGATTAGAAACTAAAATGTTATTTTCTAATTTATTCTGATATTCTTCATTTATCAATTCTTTAAGAATAATATCTTGTTCTTTTAAATATTCATTTAAATTTTTGAATATTTCATTTGAATTAGAGATATTATGTAATTCGTTATTTATGGCAAATATGTAGTGTTTATTTTCTGCAACATTAAAATTATTTGGTATTAAAGTTTCTAAGGTTAAATCATCATTATTTTTTATTATTGTAGAAATCATTTCTTTATTAAGTAATTTATTATATTCTTCACGACATAGTATATTTAATCGCTCAACATAGATAAATACTAGTGTAGGAAAAACACATGACAATTCTTTATAGGTAAAAACTTTATTGTTTTCTTTTTGATAGTTTTTTAACTCTTCAACTAGATACTTAAAATTAATATTATAATTCTTTTTATTAACTATATTTTTTAAAAAATAATAATTGTCATTCATAATTTTTTGATATTTTGAAATGCTTTTTTTGATATTCAAAATATTATTTTTATGTTCAACAACTAGATAATAATTATCTATTAACCATTCATTTGTTATTTCCACATACTCATGATTTTTAGTTTTATTAACTAAAAAATTATAATATTTTGTTATGTCTTCAAAATCTTTAAAAAATTTTTTTATCATGTTTGCCATAAATATACACTCCTTATTTGAATTATATCATAATTTATTTTTAATAACTACCAAAACTCTATTTATATAGTATATTTATCGCAAAAAAAAGAGTGAATCATTTCACTCTTTTTATTAAGCATTTACTTTATTATAGTGAGCAAACATTCCTGCAACTGTTCCTAATAGCATTGAACCTAAAACGATTAATACTAAATTAGTTGAGTCTGATCCAGTATCTGGAACTGGAACTATTTGTGCTTCACATTGATCTTTATAAGCAACTTCTGTTACTTCTTTACCATCTTGTCCGTAGTATTTTCCATCTACTATTTCACAAACATGAACACATTCATTTAAATACTCATCTTCTGAAACTTCTGTTCCGTTTGTTCCAAAGTATTTATTATTAACAAATTCACAGACATGTTTTTCACATTGTACTGTATATTCATCATAGGTTACTTCTTTACCATCTTTTCCGAAATAACTATCTCCTACTTTTTCACAAGTGTGTTTGAAACATTCTTTTTCATAAACTGGTTTTTCAACTTCAAAACCTTCTTTTCCAAAGTACTTATCACCTATTTTTTCACAGACATGTTTGTTACATTCTATATCAAATTGATCAGCTTTAACAACATTTCCATTTTTACCAAAATATGTGTCTCCTACTTTTTCACAACTATGTTTTTCACACTCTATTGAATATTCTTCTTTAGAATTAAGAATTCTTCCATCTTTTCCAAAGTATGTATTACCAACTACTTCACAAGAATGTTTTTCACATTGAATTGAATATGTATTTTTATCAGTAATTTTTCCATCTCTATCATAGTAATTATTATTGTAGTATTCACATTTATGAACACATTGACGTTCATATTCTGCTTTATCTACAACTTTACCATTTTTGTCATAGTATTTATTATTGGCAATTTCACAACTTCTCTTAACTGGAGTTACAGATAATTGTGTATTAGTACTTACTGTTTTTTCTTCTTTTGCTACAACTACTAAATCTTGCCATTTACTTTCTGATGCTACATATCTTTCTACTACAGATACTTTACCTGTTGCTTTTGCTGTAACTTTAAATGTTTTACTTGAAGTTACATTTGATGCTGGAACAATTACATAGAATTTAGCACCATTTGCAAAAGTTGTTTGTGCATTATTATTTGCATCAACTATTTTTGCTCCACTTGGAGCATCATCTAGTCCAATTGTTGCATTACCAGCATTTGAAACACTAACTGTAATTACACCTGATTTATAGTAATTACCATCACTAGTTTCAGATAGTTTTGTGCTACTTGCATTAAGTTTTACACTAGGTTGTTTACCAGTATAATTCTTGTTCTTAGATGCAGTTGCAGCTAAGTTTTTAGCTTTAGTACTAACATCATAGTTTTTATATGCAGCTGGCATATAATTATCTGTATAATACCATAAAGCTAATTGAGTTGTTAGATATTCTGAATCACTTGTTCCAGCATTATCTAATAAGTATAGGATACCACCATCAGTTTCTTTCTTTTGAAATGTTAATGTATGTCCTTGTGGCGCCCCTGTCTTCTTTGGAGTAATACAATAAGCAAATCCTTTATTGGTATAAAACTTTGCTTCTTTTCTTGAACCTGTATAAATATAGGTCTTCTTGTCAATAGTCATTGCTGTTTTTGCACTAACTGCTATTCCTGTTAATGCGATAAGAGCTATAATTACAATTGCTGTAATCTTTTTGAAATATTTTTTCATCCCTATTTCCCCCTAACTGTTGCATATTATACCATACTATTTAAAAAAATGCAAGTATTAACAAAAAAAACTCATTTACATGAGTTAATTTTTATAATGGCGGAGTAGGAGAGATTTGAACTCTCGCGCCAGTTGCCCGACCTACACCCTTAGCAGGGGCGCCTCTTCAGCCTCTTGAGTACTACTCCATTCCTCTTGTGCGTCCGCATATACATTATTACATAATGCCCTTTTTTTGTCAACAAAATTCTTCTTAGCAATAAAAAAACACCTACGGGTGTATCTAATAAAATTGGTGACGAGTACGGAATTCGAATCCGTGAATGCTGCCGTGAAAGGGCAGTG
>CAZVUP010000046.1:0-8257 GCA_964630365.1 uncultured Muribaculaceae bacterium | reverse complement strand
TGGAATTGTGAAATTAGCAGCATTAGAGTTATTTATTTTCCTTTTTATGTCAATTACATATCTTATTTTTGCTGATCCAAGTTTATCTGATGGTTATTATTATAATAAAGTTAATAAGCAAGTTTATTATTTAGATGATCATTATTGTACAGAGAAAACGATAAACAATTGTAAATGGTATAAATATGATCAAAATAATCCTTCATGGGCTGAAACTACTGATAGTTTAAATAAAAAAGAAATGAAACGTGTTGGATTTACTTGGTATGAGTCTTATGATTCTACATATGGTGTTGAAGTAAAAAAACTGATAGAAGATGAAGAGTGGTATAAGGAATTACATCCACCAATACCAAGTCAAGGTTATTATTCTTATAATGGTAATACATACTACTATTATTATAATTGGTATGAATATAGTAATAATGAATGGCGTTCTTCAACAGTACCATCGCATGATGTAAAAATGGATCCTGGATCATACTATGATTCTTCGGCATCAGATAGTGATATTTATTCATTTAAAGATTCTGATTTTTATCATGACTATTCTAGTAGTTATAGTAGTGATAATGATTCTTCATGGTCTAGTAGTAGTAACGATTCATCATGGGATAGTGGTTCATCGTGGGATAGTAGTGATTCTTGGGATAGTGGTAGTACAGATTGGGGATCTGATTGGTAATAGAATAGAGAAAAGTGGTAATATAAATTACCACTTTTTTTTGTCAATATAATAATAAATTATTAAACTATATGTTATAATTAGAATTGTATTTGTAATATAATTATATTATATGTTATGAGGTGTCTATATGAAGTATTATAAAAAAGTTTTGGAATATATACTTTGCTTTTTACTTGTTTTTTCTTTTACTGCAGTTATATGGTCAAATAGTTATTATGGTCATACTACTGGTGATGAGAAGTTTTTTCACTTATTTGTTCCTTTAAATGGAATAAGTTCAGAAAATTATTATGGCTGTTTTTTGTATGCAGTTTTACCTGCATTAATACTTGGAGGGTTATTATTTCTCATTAGAAGAAAAAAGCTTAGTAAAAAGATATATTTTGTTTTAGTTCCTATTAGTATAATATTTGCTTTATATGATTTAGATTTATTTCCATATATAAAAAATAATATTAATTCTTCTAAATTTATAGAGAATAATTATGTTGCAATCGATGAAGATAAGATTACTTTTAATGAGAAAAAGAATTTAATTTATATATATTTAGAATCAATGGAGAATACATATTCTTCTCGTGAACATGGTGGTAGTCAGAAAGATAATTTAATTCCTAACTTAACTAAACTTGCTGAAGAAAATACATCTTTTTCTAATACTGATAAGCTAGGTGGTGCGTTATATATGGAAGCTTATAATTTTACCGTTGCTTCCATGATGTCTCAGACAACTGGGTTACCATTAAAAATTAATTATAGTAAAAAAGGATTATTGAATTTAAATAAATTTTATTTAGGAACTGCTTTAGGTGATATTTTATATGATAACGGTTATAATAATTATATAATTATGGGATCTAATTCTTTATATGGCCAACGAAAGGCTTTGTTTGAAAAACATCATTATAATGTTTCAGATGTTGAGAGTGCTATTAAAGAAGGAAAGATGAGTCGTGATGATATAGTTTGGTGGGGATATAGTGATAAAGATTTATTTAAATATGCTAAAGAAGATTTAAGTAAAATTTCTAAAAATAATAAACCATTTAATTATACAATGTTAACAGTTGATACACATTTTCAAGATGGTTATTTAGATGACGATTGTAAACCAAAATTTGATGATCAATATTCTAGTGTTATTTATTGTAATGATGCTATGATTAAAGAATTTTTAGATTGGTTAGCAGAACAGGATTTTTATGATAATACAGTTGTAATTTTGGTAGGGGATCATATTACTATGGATCAAAAGTTTTCTAAAAAAATAGATAAAGATTATATTAGAACTACATATAATGTATTCTTAAATGTAGAAGATTCTGGAAATACTAAGAATAGACAATTTACTCAACTTGATATGTTTCCAACAACAATACATGCTATTGGAGGTAAAATAGAAGGAGATAGGTTGGCTTTAGGTACTAATTTGTTTTCAGGTAAGAAAACGCTTGTTGAAAAATATGGTTATAAATATGTAAGAGGCGAATTAAATAAAAGATCAGAATTTTATAATGGTTTTTTGGCTCATAGATAGTTATTGAGGTGGATTATGAAAAAAAGTAGGGAAAAAGTTGTTATAAAGACTAGTATAATAAGTATATTAGCAAATATTGTTTTAGCGGGATTTAAAGCATTTGTTGGATTACTTGCAAATTCAATTGCAATTATATCTGATGCTGTTAATAATTTGAGTGATGCACTATCTAGTATTATAACAATTGTTGGTACAAAATTAGCTGGGAAGGAACCAGATAAAAAACATCCATATGGGTATGGTAGAGTTGAATATATGACGTCACTTATAGTATCTGGAATAGTTTTATATGCTGGTATTACAGCGTTTGTTGAATCAGTAAAGAAAATTATTCATCCAGAAGATGCTGATTATTCAACAATAACATTAGTTATTTTGATTGCTGGTATTATTATAAAATTTATTTTAGGAATATATGTTAAGAATAAAGGAAAAGAAGTTAATTCTGATTCATTAGTTGCTAGTGGATCTGATGCGTTTAATGATGCAATTCTTTCAATTTCAGTTTTAGCATCTGCTATTATATATATGGTGTTTAAGATAAGCTTAGAGGCTTATGTTGGTGTATTGTTATCATTATTTATTATCAAGTCTGGATTAGAATTGATAAGAGAATCTGTTGATAATATGTTAGGTGTCAGGGTTGAAAGTTCTTTAGCTAAGTCTATTAAAAAAGATATTGTCAAAGAGAAAGATATTCAAGGAGCATATGATTTAGTTTTAAATGATTATGGTCCAGATAAATATATTGGTTCAATACATATTGAAGTAGCTGATACTTTGACTGTTTCTGATATTGATAAAATATCTAGAAGAATAACTAGGATGATTTCAGAAAAATATGGTGTTATGTTACATACTATAGGAGTATATTCAATTAATACAAAAGATAAGAATGTTATTAACGCTAAGAAAGAAATAACTAAAATTGTATTTTCACATGAAGGTATATTACAAATGCATGGTTTTTATTTCGATGATGAAGAGAAAAGTATTAGTTTTGATATTATAATAGATTTTAAAATTAAAAATAGAGAAGAAGTATATAAAGAAATATACGATGAAGTAAAGAATAATTATAATGGTTATAAAATAGATATAACGTTAGACATTGATGTTAGTGATTAATAATTGGAGGATTTATGGTTGAAAAAATAATTATGGGTACTGGTAGTTATGCAACAGTTAAGACTGGTAATACAGTTTCTGTTACTGGTGATGGTGGAAATGCTTGGGGATATTTTGGACCAGCATATAAAAAATTAGCACCTAAACTTGTTACATATTTACCATATGCTGAAAAGTTAGAAGAATTGTATAAACTTAGGGCTGATGTAGCAAAAGTTAAAGAGTATTTAGATTTTAGAAAGCAAATAGAAGATGAATATATAAGAAGTTATTATGATATTAGGTTAAAGGATTTAGATGTTTGGGAATTGTTAGCTAAACTGAATGAAAGGTTTGGAAATGATATAATCCTTTTATGTCATGAAGGAGTAGATGAATTTTGTCATAGGAGATTAATAGCGGATTATATAGAACTTGAAACAGGTATCTACATTCCAGAAGTTAGTGTTGATGAAGCAGGATTTGTTAAAAAAATAGAGCCTATAAGATATAAAAATAGGCTTAGAGAAGTTATGGATAAATAGCATACAAAAGATGCCTTTTGGCATCTTTTAGTGTGTTTTTCTTACTTCTTTGATTTTTTATTATCATATGTAAATAAATAGTGTTTTTGTATGATATAATTAGATAGAATAATTTGAATGGATTTTTATTAATATTTATTTAAATGAGGTGTAGTATGAATTTATTAATTAAGGCAATAAAACATTTTCATACTGTTAATAAGCATAGATGGTATGTGTTTCTATATTCAATTAAGGCTGGTATTCCGTTTAGAGGTTTAGTTCATGACCTGTCTAAGTATTCTCCAACAGAATTTTTTGAAAGTGCAAAATATTTTGATGGAGGTAGAAGTCCTATTTATTTTGCTAAATTAGAGAAAGGTTATTCTGCTGCTTGGTTACATCACAAAGGTAGAAATAAACACCATTATGAATATTGGGAGGATATAAATAAAGATGGCAGATTTGGGGCATTTATGCCATATAAATATGCGGTTGAATGTATATGTGATAGATTAGCTGCAGGTAGAGTGTATAATGGAAAAAATTTTAATTATAAACAACCATATGAATATTGGGATAAAGTTGATAAGAAAAGTCCAATAAAAATTCACCCTGGGATATATGAGTTTATTGAAGTAGTTCTAAATAATATAGCAAAGGATGGAATAGATAATTCATTAAATTCAAAGTATTTACAGAAAGTTTATAATGATATTAGTAAAAAGTATATGAAAGCTGATAACTAAAATTTTTTTAAATTATCTTAAGTACATAAATAATTAAGATTAAGATAAGTATATATAAAAAGATGCCTTTTGGCATCTTTTAGCATGGTCTTCCTTCTAAGCATATATTAAATGTGTAAAAACTATTGCCTCGATATTCTTTGTTTTCATCGAAATCATCATCTGTATCATATGTAAATACAGTTAATTGTATTTTAGAATCTATTTCATCTATTTGATAACTACTTTGTATTTTTATTGCTGTAAAAAGAGTATTTTCATTATATTCATTGTTTTCAATATGGGAGTAAAAACTTTTTCCTTTGTTGGAATAATCATCATATAAATAAGTCATTAAATGTTCCCATCGCGTCATACAATCATCTGGTGACAAGATATTATATGAAACATCTTCTCCAGAAACTAAATGAAATTTAATATTAAATCCTAGTTTTAAATTGTTATCTTGTTTATATTCTATCCATTTATTATAATAGCTGTCGGCAAAAGAATTGCTAAGAGTGATAGTATCCTCATTAGCTGGATAAACTTGGAATAGTCCTAAATCTTCTTCGACAATTGGTTTTTTTGTAATTGTGGTGAGTTTAGTCAAAGAGTTTCCATTTAATTCATAAATTCCAATAGGTGTTGTATTAGAATCTTGATATAGAGGAAGACTTTCCTCTTTTTTTTCATCTGGTGGGATAGTTTTAATTTTTAAATTAGCTTGCTCTTTTTGACAGCCACAGGTTAATAATATAATAAATAATAATAAAAATGCTTTTTTCATAATTACCTCACTATATTTATTATAATATAATTATAAAAAAATGAAAGGTATTAATGTTTGTTTATTATGTTATAATATCAAGTGTGAAGGAGTGATAGTAGTGAAAAATATTCAAAGAGGTTCAATTAAGCATTTAGTTATATTAATTATTATGATAGCAATTTGTGGTATTATTATATATCCATTATTTGATTTAATAATTTGTAAATTATTAACACATTCAAAATTTATTTATTCTGTTAAGAGTCATGTAATTCAACCTGTTATTTCTGCAGTAATAGCTGGGACAATATTATGGTTATTAGAAAAAAAGGCAAATAATAAGTAATTGGATGTGTTTGTTATATGAAAAAAGTTTTTTTATATTTATATCCTATTGAGGAATATACAAAAATGTTTTTATTTCATGATGATTTTACGTATGATAAATTGAATATTCAAAGACCATTACCTGTTATTGATAAATGTATACAAGAAAGATATCGAAATCAAGAGTATGAAGTTGTTTTTGTATTATATCCTGATAGGGAATTGTTTGGTCTTACTAAAAAGAAGCAAGATAGAATAATATTTGCAGATATTAGTTTTGATGAAGCTAGTGCGATAGATATTAATGGCAATGTAAAAGAAAAATTTACTCCTAAGTATCCTGATGAAATGTATATTTTGAAGCAATTAGGAAATATTGATAAATTAGTAGTTGGAGGGTATCATGCTAATGATTGTGTTAAGAGAATGGCAGAAGCTAGTTATGCTATAGGTATTGATACTTTAATTGATTTAGATTTAACAGATTTGTTTTTTTCTGTATATAAAAATAGTGACTATTTTAGAGTGGCTGAATATTCACCACAGCATTATTATGAATATATTAAAAGTAGGGCATTAGAAGAACATGAAGATAATTTTGAAGAGATATTTAGAGAAACCTTTTCAAGTGATGTATATGGTTTTTTTAGAACTAATTGTAAATTAAAGTGAAATAGTTTGATAGTTTATACTAATACGGCATTCTTTTAAATGATTGTAGTTTTGCTTTTGTTTTAGCTTAATATGTAGTTGCTAGAGAAGATGATAATAGTGATTATTTAAAGGGGGATATTATGATTTCTTTAGAAGAATATAAAGAGTATTTAATTAATTATTATAGGTATGAAATTGATAATAATGAGTCAGGAAGAGATAGAAGAAGAAAAGAGATTTCAAGAAAATATAAGGATGAGTTATTAGTAAAAATTATCTCTGATACTTATGATTTCATCAAAGATATTTTTGCTTCGGATACTATCAAATTTGGCTATTGTAAATTTGATTTAGATATGGACACTACATCATATATTTCTCTAAATATTTGTGGTGGTGGTTTTGCTGATATTTCATTTACAGATATTAAGGGGCGTATTATAAGCAAATATATACTTGAAAGAGTATTTGGAAATCAATTTATGATATATGTCAAGGAAGATGTTGAACATAGATCTGAAGATGATTTTGTATTTGATATAGATGCTAATTATTTTTTATATATGCAAGGTTTTCCAGAAAATATGAGTGATTTGGAAAAAGAATTATTTGGCAAAAATAAACAATTAGTAAAGACAGATATTAATTAATTGTATGTAATTTAGGTTTAGCATTTTAGGAAGTGAATTGTTTTATGAGTTTAGATGATTTGAAAATAGAATATGATAAGTTACAATTAAAATATGGAGCGAAAGAATTGGATTCTATTTATAATGGTGGATGTGTAAACAATCCAGATATTTGCTTTGTTTTTATGAATCCAACAGGAAGAAATATTGCATCAAATAAATCTTGGAGAGGTTTAAAATCACCATGGATTGGTACTAAAAATATTTGGTGTTTATTTTATGAATTAAAGTTATTGGATAAGGATATATATGATAAAATAAAAGCTATTAAAGGTAGTGAATGGACTGAAGAGTTTGCAAGTGAAGTTTATGATAACGTAGCAAAACACAAATATTTTATAACTAATTTAGGAAAATGTACACAAATTGATGCAAGGCCATTACCAGATAGTGTATATAAAGAATATTTGCATTTATTAGAAAAAGAGATTGAAATTATTAATCCAAAAGTAGTGGTTTTATTTGGCAATCAAGTCTCTTCAATAGTACTAAATGAAAAAATTTCTGTTTCTGGATGCAGAAGGCAAAAATTTATTAAAGAGATAAATAATAAAACTTATGACTGCTATTGTGTATTTTATCCCGTGGGAAACGGAAGATTTAATATAGGAAAATCGATAGAAGATATTAATTTTATACTTAATAGTATTAAAGAAAGATAACTGAATAGATTAAGAAGGTGAATATATGTAATAAAAAGAACAAATTGAAAAATATATTCCTTATGATGAACAAGAAGAAAGAGATAAAGAACAAATGCTAAAGTTTATAAATGATTATGATGATGTTTTAACAAGAGATAATACATTAGGTCATTTTTCGGCATCAGCTTTTGTTATTAATGAGGAAAGAACAAAAATGGTTGTTGTTTATCATATTATAAATGATGGGTGGATGTATCCTGGAGGACATGCTGATGGTGAAGAAGATTTATTATCAGTTGCTATTCGTGAAGTAGAAGAAGAAACTGGATTAAAAGCAAAAGTAGTAGATAATAATATTTATTCTATTCAATCAGCTCCTGTAAAAGGCCATATTAAACGTGGTAAGTATGTATCAGCTCATTTGCACTTAGATGTTTTATATATTATGGAAGCCGATGATACTATTCCATTAGTATATAGGGAAGATGAATCCAAAGGAGTTAAATGGATTACTTTGGAGGAATCTTATAATGAAACAATGTGTGATTTTATTAGACCAATACATAAAAAATTAGTTAAGAAATTGA
>CAZVUP010000045.1:0-8390 GCA_964630365.1 uncultured Muribaculaceae bacterium | reverse complement strand
GTGAGTCTGATGGTTTTATTTCTTGTGTAAATCCATCATCAAAAAGAAGTGCTCCGGCATATAAAATGTTTTTAGTTAATAATGTTATATATTCAGGATCATCTATTGCTACATAAAAGCATTCTTCTCCAAAACAGTACTCATCGCCTATAGAGATATTATTTTCATCTATTTTGTTTACTGCAACAAATTCTAATTTTTTTATGCTTATATTATTACCTTTAATAGTAATAGTAACACCATCTTTTGCTTTGGTACTAATGAATGCTGTTAGTACTAGAGCAACAATCAATACTAAGATACTTTTTTGTTTCTTTTTCATTCCAATAATTGTATATAGTCCTAATAATAGAAGCGCTATAACTAAAAATATAATTGATATGATTTGACCTGTTTTTGGATTTGTAAGAGTAGCAAGACTTGTTATTTTTGCTGTTTCAATCATAATATTAATATCACTTACAGCTAAATTATTAGTTTTTTTATCATATCTGAATGTTACATATATTGGATCATTAATACTATTTCCTGTTTTATAAGATGTTTTTACAAATCCACTTGTATTATTATCTTTTATTTCTTTAATTCAATATTTATTTTTTGAATTGTTTTTTAGTTTTATTTCATAAGTTACAGATTCTCCTACTTCACTAAATTCAATATTAGGGGTTATAGTTAGATTATTCATATCTATATTGCCCACTAAGGTTTTATCACTTTTATCTTTTATACTTATGGAATCAATACTAACATCTAATGCATTAACATTTATAACTAAAAAGAATGTAATTAAAAATAGTATTATCATTTTCACTATTATCACCTACTATATTTATATAGTAATACGAATATTTTTTATAGCAATTAAAATAAAAAGACATATAAATGTCTTTTTAGATGCTTTTAATTTTTGATAAAAAGTTTATTAGTTTTTGATCTTTAGGTGTTTCAAATATTTCTTTACTAGTACCTTCTTCAATTATTTTTCCTTCACTCATGAAGACTACTCTATTGCAAAAATTCTTTATGAAATTTATTTCGTGAGATACTATTATCATTGTCATTCCTTCTTCGGCAATCTGACGCATTAACTCAGTTACTTCACCTATCATTTCTGGGTCTAGTGCTGATGTTGGTTCATCAAAAAGAATAATATCACATTTCATTATTAATGTTCTGATTATTGCTACTCTTTGTTTTTGACCACCAGATAATTCATGAGGATAGTTATTGGCTTTATCTTTTAAATTGATTTTATCGAGAAGTTTCAATGCTTCTTTAGTTGCCTCTTCTTTATTCAGCATTTTCAATAAAGTTGGAGCAAGAATTATATTTTCTAAAACTGTCATATTCTCAAATAAATTAAATTGTTGAAATACCATTCCTACACGCCTACGAATTTTCTCTAAATTATTATTATCAACAATATCATCATCATCTAATATTATTTTTCCTGATGTTGGTTTTTCAAGTAAATTCAAGCATCTTAAAAATGTAGATTTACCACAGCCACTAGGACCTATTATTCCTATAATATCTCCTTTATTAATATTGATATTTATTCCTTTTAGGACTTTCTTTTCACCAAAATTCTTTTTCAAATCTTTAACTTCTAGCATGATTCAATTTCACCTCCATGATGTGAATTATTCTTGTTAAGCAAAGTGTTATTGCTAAATAAATAAGAGCAATTAACATTAATGGGAAAAAGTAATCATAAGTCCGTGAAGCAATTATATCACTTGCTTTTGTTAATTCTATAATACCTATGTATGCTCCTATTGATGTTTCTTTAACTAATGTTATAAATTCGTTTCCAAGAGCTGGCAAAATGTTTTTTATAGCCACTGGTAGTATTATGTGTTTCATTACTTGCGAATAATGGAGTCCTAATGCATATCCGGCTTCTATTTGTCCTTTATCGACTGAGCCAATTCCGGCTCTGATTATTTCAGCAACATAGGCTCCACTATTGATACCAAAGGCCATAATTCCAACCAAAACGATATTTACCGATAAAGATTTAAAAATTATATAGTAAATAATCATCAATTGTAGTGTCGATGGTGTTCCTCTTATTATTGTTACATATAACTTAGCTAATTTATCTAATAGTAATAGTTTTCCAGTATTGTCATGAATATTTTGAATAATTGCAGATAAGCCACCTAAAAGTACTCCTAATAGTACTGCTCCTAAAGCAATCAATAATGTGTTTTTTAGACCTTCTAAGATATATTTGTAACGTCCATCATATTTAACACTATAATAAAATTTATCTATTATATTTAGCTTTTCTTTGTTGGTACTCTTTTCTTCTTTTATACCTAGGTGATTTAATAGTAACTCATCAATTTTACCTGTTTCTTTTAGTTTTGTAACAACTTTATTAATTTCTGCTAGTAGCTCTTTATTACCTTTGCTGACAATTATTCCATAGTGATCTGTTACTAGTGGTTCCTCTAGAATTTTTAAATCAGCTGTTATCAATTCTTTAGCTGGAACTTCATCCATTACAACTCCATCTACTTTACCATCTTTTAAGTCTTGAATTGCTGCTAAAAACTTTTTTTCACGAATAATATTTATGTTACTATATTCTTCAGTTAGGTAAGAATCAGCAACACTTCCTAATTGAACTGCAATACTTTCGTTAGTTATTTCTTGAGGGCTTTTAATTTGACTATTATTTTTTACTATTAATACTTGACGTGATTCCATATAATCGATACTAAAGTCAACTTCTTTTGCTCTTTCAGGGGTATAACTAATACCAGCTATTCCTAAGTCACTTTTACCAGTTTTTACTTCGTTGATTATTGAATCAAAGGCAACATCCTTGATAACTAATTTCATATTTAATTCTTTAGCAATCTCTTTGGCAATATCAATATCTGCTCCTACTATATTTCCATCTTGATAATATTCATATGGAGCAAATCCGGCTTCGGTTGCTAAAACTAGTTCTTCTTGTGTTTTGGAAAAACCTGTTAGAAATAATAAACTTATTATTAAAAGTATAATTATTTTATTTTTCATTTTATCACTACCTTACTACATCTTTATTCTATCGCATTTTTTATTAATTGAAAAGAAAAAAGGAAATACATTGTATTTCCTTTTACAAATATCTTTATAAAACAATCATAGCGATAGTTAAAATTAAGATGTTAACAAAGGCAATTGCTAATATAACTTTTCCAACCCATTTTAACCAAGTGGTATATTCAACTTTAGCTAATTCTAGTCCACCCATAATAGCTCCGCATGTAGGAGTAAATAAGTTTACTAAACCATTAGCTGCTACCATTTCCATAATTGTTACTTCAACAGATAAGCCTAATTGATAAGCAAGTGGCCCCATAATTGGAGTTGATAATGATGCAAGTCCACTTGATGATGGAACCAATACTGATAGTCCAACATGTAAGAAATAGTTTAATGGAGCAAATACACCTTTTGCAACATCACTTAATGCTGCTGAAGCATTATAAATAATATAGTTATCTAAATATGTTTGTGACATAAGTACAGAAGCACCTCTAGCAATTGCTATAACTAGAATGACTCCAACCATATCATCAGCACCATCTATAAATGTATCAACAAGTTCATGTTCACTCATTTTATTAACAACACCAATTACAATTGTCATTATTAAGAACCATAATGTTGATTCTTGGAAGTACCATTCTCCTAATGGTAAGCCAGTGATTGCTGCAAAGAATTTTCCTTTTTCAAATAGTGTTATTCCAAAGCTTCCCCAAGGAATAAAGCCAACAATCATGATGACAAATGTTAATAAGAATAACCATAGTGTTACTTTTTGGCTTCTTGATAAAGTTACTTTTTTCTTTTCTGTTTCTTCTTTAGGAGCGTAAGTTTCTTCCATATTTTTTCTTTCTTGTAGAGATAGGAATGTTGAACCTTTATCTTTCATTACTTTTTTAGCATAGGCCATAACAAATAAAGTTGAAATTATATATGTTGTTAGCCATAAAATTACACCCAAACCAATAATAATTCCCTGATTTACTTCTATTCCTGCTGGTAGTGAGTCAATTGCAGCACCTACAGCAAATGGGTTAATAGTTGAACCTAAAACTCCACTTCCTGCTCCTAATAGTACTACAGCACTGGCAACAAGTGTATCCATGCCTGCTGCTACCATTGCAACACTTAGAATAGCATAAAAACCTACGGTTTCTTCAAGCATTCCATAAGTTGTTCCACCTATTGAGAAAATAAACATCAAGATAGGTATTAATAGAAGTTCTTTTCCTTTTAACTTCTTAATTAATACTTCAATTCCCGTTTCAAGTGCACCTGTTTTGGTAACTACTTTTAGGAATGCTCCTAGGATAAGGACAAATAAGCAGATATCAATAGCATCGGCAAATCCTAGAATTGGAGCTAATAATGTTTGGGCTAGAGTTGCTCCCTGAACTCCACTACCATTAACTAATTCGTCACCAGTAAATTGAGCTGCTGGTAATAAATGAGTTACGATAGCTAATACAAAGATAAGAATCAAAATAATTGTAAATGCAGAGAGTGTAAATGATCTTTTTTTGTTCTTCTTTGCTGAAGCTTTTCTTCGAGCTTCTTTTTCTGTACGTTCCACCTTTTTTTCCTCCTTTTTAATAATGGTTGTACCTATTTTTCCATTAATTGCATCTTTAGCATTTTCTAAAGATGTAATAATAGCCTTTTTGTTATGAGTATGGTTTAGATAATCAAGACATGCTTCAACTTTAGGAAGCATTGATCCTTTAGCAAATTCACCATCCTCAGTATATTTTTTTGCTTCATCTGTTGTTATTTTAGAAAGATTTTCTTCATTTTCTTTGTTAAAATGGATTTTAACTTGATCAACTGCAGTTAATATTAGTAATATATCAGCACCGAGATTACTAGCTAATAGAGCACTAGTTCTATCTTTATCAATGACAGCATCTACGCCTTTATAACCACTTTCAGTTGCAATTACAGGAATTCCACCACCACCACAAGTTATTACAATATTATGTTCTTCAACTAATTTTTTAATAGTTGCTAGTTCACATATTTTTTTAGGTTTTGGTGATGCTACAACTTTTCGCCAACCGCGTCCAGCATCCTCTTTGTAAATATCATTACTTTCAGACATTAGTTTTTTGGCTTCTTCTTCTGAATAAAATGAGCCAATTGGTTTTGTTGGGTCGTCAAAGGCTTGATCGTTAGCATCAACTTCAACCTGCGAAACAACAGTTGCTACTCTTCTACGCATGTTACGCCCTGACAATTCAGCTTCTATGGCCTGTTGTAAATGATAGCCAATATAGCCTTGGGACATAGCTCCACACTCTGGAAAAGGCATATCATCTTCGGTCGTTGTTGGATCAACTGCAGCCATAGCCTTGAAAATCATTCCAACTTGGGGACCATTTCCATGAGTAATAATTATTTCATGTCCTGCAGCTACTAGATCAACTAAATTTTTAGCAGTTGTTTTAACAATTTCTAATTGTTCTTGAGGACTATTACCTAATGCGTTCCCTCCTAGTGCAACAACGATTCTACTCATCTTAAAGTCTCTAGGATTACAGCTTTAATTGTATGCATTCTATTTTCTGCTTCTTCAAAAACTCTGGAATGACTTGACTCAAAAACTTCGTCTGTTACTTCCATTTCTGTTAATCCATACTTTTCATATATTTCTTGACCAATCGTTGTTTTAGTATTATGGAACGATGGCAAGCAATGTAAGAATATTGCATTAGGTTTAGCATTATTCATAACTTTCATATTAACTTGATATGGTTTTAATAAATTTATTCTTTTTTCCCATAACTCTACTGGTTCACCCATTGAAACCCAAACATCTGTATAAATAGCATCAGCATCTTTTGTGCCTTCCATAATATCTTCTGTTAGAGTTATTGATCCTCCAGTTTCCTCACAAATACGTCGGCATTCTTCAACTAGCTTTTCTTCTGGGAATAATTCTTTTGGGGCACAACAAGCAAAATGCATTCCTAGTTTTGCGGAAACAACCATTAACGAATTACCAACATTATTTCTAGCATCACCACAGAACACTAATTTTTTACCTTTTGTTGTTCCAAATTCCTCACGAATTGTCATTACATCAGCTAGCATTTGTGTTGGATGAAATTCATTTGTTAAACCATTCCATACTGGAACTTTAGAATATCTAGCAAGCTCTTCAACAACTTCTTGCCCCCAGCCACGATACTCTATTCCATCATAAATACCTGATAACACTCTAGCTGTATCAGCAATTGATTCTTTTTTACCCATTTGAGATCCTGTTGGTCCCAGATAAGTAACACTCATTCCTAAATCTTTTGCTGCTACTTCGAAAGAACATCTTGTTCTTGTTGAATCTTTCTCAAAAATAATAGCAATCTGTTTTCCTTCTAAATACCGATGTGTTTCCCCGTTGTGTTTTTTCTTTTTTAGTCCGACTGCTACACTAAGTAGTTGCTCTATTTCTTCAGGAGTATAATCTAATAACTTTAAAAAGTCTCTTCCTTTTAAGCTTCCCATTCGACATCCTCCCGAACTAATGGCATACTCATACATCTTGGACCACCACGGCCACGAGATAATTCAGCACCATGAATTTCAATGACTTTAATTCCTTCTCTACGAAGAACATCATTAGTTACATTATTTCTATCATAAACAACTACTACTCCTGGTTCAATACACAATGTATTAGAACCATCATTCCATTGTTCTCTTTCAGCACCTACTTTATCTCCTCCAGCGCAAGGGATAAGTTTTACTGGATGGTGAAGATATTCTTGTAATATTTGGTCAAGTGGTGCATTAATCTCTTGAACAATTAAATCTTCAAAAGTATTTGGATCATATCCCTCTGTTATTTCAAATACTTGTAATGTTCCCATTATTCCTGGATGATATGTAAATGTATACTTATCAATTTGTGTAAATACTGTATCCAAGTGCATAAATGCTCTTGAGTCTGGAATATTAAATGCTAATATTGTATCAATTTTGCAAGTTGGATCACTAAAATAGTTCTTCGCTAATTGATCAATAGCTTCTGCTTGTGTTCTTTGTGAAATACCAACTGCTACTACATGTTCATTGATATTTAATAAATCTCCACCTTCAGTATGCCAATCATAACTACGATTATAGTATTTTTTTACATTTTGATAATCTGGATGATAATTGAAAATATATTCTGCATAAATACATTCCCTATTTCTTGTTTCAGAATACATATGATGAAGATCAATTCCTCTACCAACACTAGCAAAATTATCTCTTGTAAAATATAAGTTTGGCATTGGTTTTGCGATAAACTTATCTGGAGATTGTATTAGGTCGACTAATGTTTTCTCTATATCCTTTTTTTCATCATAAATTTCACTTACTTGTATTCCAGACATAGTTTTTAATACTAGTTCTTTTGGGTCTTCAATACTATTTAAGTAATTTCCTACTAATCTTTTGTATTTAATAGTATTTATTCCTGCTTCTTTCATAAATTGCTTTATGAATTTTGAACGTACTGCATTGCTGGTAGAAATTGTTTCTGCCATTAAGTCTTCTAAGTAGACAACTTCTACTCCGTTATCTCTTAGGGCTTGTGCAAATGCATCATGTTCTTTTTGGGCATCAGGTAAAAATGGAATATCATCAAATAAGAGTTCTCCTAAACTATCTGGTGTCAAATTTAATAATTCATTTCCAGGTCTATGAAGCAAAACTTTCTTTAATTTTCCAATTTCACTTGTTACTTTAATTTCTTTCACTTTTTCACCTCATTATTCTTATCAATAGTTTCACTATCTTAACATTATTATATCATTTTAAAATTTCTTTTCAACCCATTTATGCTTTTTATTTACAACAAAAAAATAGTTTAAAACTATTTTTATAAATTATTAACTTGGCCAACAAATAATAATTGATTAATTATTTCATATAAGAATTAATTTTTCTCTAATAAATTTAATTTTTCGTGTGTACAAGAATAAAATTGTACTTCGTTATTTTTATAGAGTGTTAAATCTTGCAATTCTTGTAAATCAAAATCAGTTCTAAATTTTAATAAATATTTTTTTTGTATTATCATTTAATGGAAAATAGTAATTTATCATTAATCTACTGCTTTCAGTTACGGAATTAAAAAATGACACCTTATATGAACATTTTTTAAAGTGTATTTTTAAAATAATTATTAATTTTTAAAATAATTTATATCTTTTTTTAAATTTTCACGACACTTTTTTCTATCTCCATGTCTATTACTGTTTGTTCAATTGACACATGTATATTTATATGCTACATTGATTTTAGGAACATTTAGTTGTTGAGTGTCTACCTCCAATCCAACATAGAGAGGAGGT
>CAZVUP010000044.1:0-8749 GCA_964630365.1 uncultured Muribaculaceae bacterium | reverse complement strand
ATATTTCAAAAAATAAAAAGACTATTAACAAAATTTCTTTTGTCAACAGTCTGAAGAACTTA
The DNA here is from genome assembly GCA_964630365.1 of uncultured Muribaculaceae bacterium. Lineage (GTDB taxonomy): Bacteria > Bacillota_I > Bacilli_A > RF39 > UBA660 > UBA3789. Next base: position 8,687 of record CAZVUP010000044.1, on the reverse strand, counting down.
ATTAAGTTAAGTTCTTTTTTTTATAATTATTTAGTATTAATTAATATGTTAAAAAAAATAGTTTTATATTTTATTAGTTATCTAATTACTGTTATTGGTTTAGTATTTATTATTCTTTACATAAATTTGTTCTCTTTTGGATATAATATTTTTGAATATTTAAAGTTTATTTTTACTCATTATGAATCTTTATTGTTTTTTTTAGGTATATTTCTATTTGTTGTGTTAGCGAAAGGAGATAAATAAATGGATGTTTCTGATATTGTTCTTAATTTTTCGGATTTAAATAATAGTTTTGAATTTTTTGAATGGGAAAGGGATGATTGTTTATTTTATATTGATAAGATTCTTGCATTTAAAATAGATAGTAAGTTTTTTGATGATTTTAATAACTATTATATTAAAGTTGATAGAGATTTTTTGAAAATAATTAAAAATGAAACTATTACTGATAGGGGGATAATTAAATATGCTTGCTTAGTTGGAGATGGTAATAGGGTAGTGGCATTAGAGTTTGCTTCTTCGGGAAATATTATTAAAACAAGTAGTCTTTTACTGGATGAAGAAGATATTATTATAGAGGAAATGTCTGATTTAGATAGTTATTCTATTAATTACTCTTTAATAACGAAGAGAGATATCTTTCCTTTTTTGACACGTAATGATAAAAAAATTCGCATGTATTTAGTTGATGAAATTAATTATTTATATAAGAATTATTATTATGATTTAATTGGTTATTTATATTTTGAAATGTTTAATACAAAGGCTAGTATAAATTATATGTATAAAAAATTAATTAGTGATATTACTAATAATTTTAATGATGATTTTCTTAAATTGTATGAAATAGTTAAGATGGTATAAAAAAAGAGTTAGTAATCTATTTTCATAGATTTTTTAACTCTTTTTATTGTTTCTTCTGCTTTTTCTTTAGCTTTTTTAGTACCTTCAGTTAATATTTTTTCGACTAGTTCTGGATTATCTTCATAAATTTTTCTTTTTTCTTGAATTGGTTTTAAGAAATTATTCATGGCTTCAATTAATTCTTTTTTGCATTGAACACATCCACGTTCTCCTTTTTTGCATTCACTACAGATTGTTTTAACATTATCTTCATTATTAACTAATTTATGATAGTAATAAACCATACATACTTCAGGATTAGCTGGATCATCTTTTTTTATTTTTTTTGTATCTGTTAAAGCACCCATTATTTTTTGTTTTATAGTTTCTTCATCATCGACTAGATAAATGGCGTTACCTAGGCTTTTTCCCATTTTTTCATTTCCATCTAATCCTTTAACACGAGGAGTAGTACTTAATAGTTGCTCTGGTTCTTTTAATGTTTCTCCATAAATACTATTGAATTTTCTAACTATTTCACGGCATTGTTCAAGTAGTGGAAGTTGGTCATCACCAACTGGGACAACTTCACCGTTAAAACAAGTTATATCTGCAGCTTGGGATACTGGATATCCTAAAAACCCATAAGTAATTGATTCACCACTATTACCAAATAATTCTTTTTTTTGGCTAATTTCAGTTTTAACAGTTGGATTCCTTTGTAGTCTTGAAACAGTTACTAAGTTTGAATAAAATACTGTTAATTCAGCTATTTCAGGTATTTTTGATTGAATGAAAAAGTGAACTTTATTTGGATCAAGACCTATTGCGATTAAGTCTTTAGTAATTTCATAGACATTTGTTCTTACTTTTTCAGGGTTATTAAAATTATCTGTTAAGGCTTGGACATCTGCTATTTCTAGATAAAAGTCGTAATCATCTTGAATATTACACCATGTCTTACCAGCTCCAAAATAATGTCCTAAATGTAGGTTTCCTGTTGGTCTAAGACCAGTGAGAATAGTTTTTTTCATAAATAATCACTCCTTTTTTATTTATTTTATCATAATCTAAAATAAAAAGGAAACGATTGTTTCCTATTTTGTACTAACAATTTCTGTTGGTTGAAAATTTAGACCATTTGGTTCTAAAGTCTTGATTGTTTTATATGTTTCATTATCTTGAAAATGCCACCATTCAGAAGCTAGGTTAGTCATACCAGCTTTAAGCATTATACGATCTAATTCCTTTGTATGCTTATTCGCTTTACTTGAATATAATTCTTCTCTTACTGTTGTTTGACCTTTTATTGCTGATGAATATTTTACTGAAGCTGTTGATAAATCATGAATTGATGATTGAGCAGGTAATTCTTTTCCTGTTTCTTTATCTGTTAGAACAACATCAATTGCTGCACCAACGCTATGAGCAGATAGGTTTTGGGCTATAAACCATCCTGGACCCCAAGTAGTTACTTTTCCATTAGCTTCATAACTATAGTCTAAACCTTTTTTTACATTTGAATTGTTTTTATATAATTCTGCAAGTGAATCTCTTATTTCATCAGCAACTTCTTTAGGACGATAACCATCATATATTTTTAGATTATACCCTTCTTGATTTGCTATTTTTTGAGCTTCTAATATTTTTTTAGCAAAAGAATAAGTAATTGGAACAATATATTCTTCTTTTTCTAATCTTTGATTATAAACTTTACCACTTTTATATAATTGTTTACCATAAATAGAAAGCTTTACACCAGATGCAGTATAAATGTTTTCTTTAGCATCCATGATATTATATTCAATACTTGGAATGTAATCTGGTAAGTTAATCATGCAATAAGTATTATCAACATAACCAACATTATTTTTATATTCTATTTTCCACCAATTATTAGCCTCTTCTAATATCTTAAATGGTTCTGATGTTTCTATTAAAATAATTGATTTAGAATTAGCATCGGGTTTTTCTTTTAGATATAATTGATTGTTTAAGGCAGAATATGCAGTTGAACCAACAACATTTCCATCTTCTATTTCTATACTAGCTGTTTTTTTTTCTGAAGTACTTTGTATAGTTGAACTCATTACTTTATTATTAGTTTTTTTTTTGACATGATACAGCCATTTTTATTTGGCTTCTAGTTATAGTTCCTGAATTATTAATACCATTAATTTTTGTATATTTACATTGAGCATTAGGTGTTTCTCTAGTTTGACAAACTGTTATGTAATATAAACTATTGTTATAACATCTATCACCATATATATTATCTGAATATGAGTAATCGTTTTCTTCTTTGTAGTTATAGTTACTATTTCCATTAGGTGAATAAGGTTCTTCAGATTCAATTATTGATTGATTAGTTGCTACTTCGTCACTTCCTTTTACTGGTACTTCTTCATAGTTAGGAAGTGAAACAACGTTATTTTCTACTAGTGGTTTTTTTACTGGTTCAGGTTCTGGTTGTTCAACTACTTCTTCATTAATTGGTTCTTCATTAACTTCTTCTTGTTTTTCTTCTTCTTTTTCTTCAGTAGTAGGTGTTTTCTTTTTTGTTTCTTCTGATAATTTTATTTTTTCTTTTGAGCGAACATTTACTACTTGGTTTTTTCCTAATGTAGTTGTCTTTTTATTTCCTTTTCCAAAAAGTTTTACAAGTCCAATAATACATAATAATACTATTATTGTTATTAAGATAAATTTTAAAATTCTTTTCATATAATCACCCCTTGATTTAGGCTATATTATACCATTTTTTTGAAATATGTAAAGAAAAATCGTTATAGTTTTAAGAAACTTCTAACGATTGTTGTTATTCCATCAGGATATTTAAGAAATAAAAATCCGAATAATAATCCACATATGGCACCAATTAGATGGCCATCATGATATATTTTTTTATTACCTTCTAAAAGACTTTTTTTAATTTCACTAATTACATAAAAGATGCAAATTAGAATTACGGTTATTGGTATTTTTCCTTCACTTATATTTGAAAATGAACTTAGTACGATTAACATATAAACATTACCACTTGCTCCAGTTATTATATAATCATTGAAAATGATATTAAATAGGGCAATAACTAGAGATGTAATTAATAACATGACTAGTAAGTTAATACTACCATATTTTTCTTCTATCATTGGTCCAACTAATAATATATAGAGAAAATTGCTTATTAAATGATCTAAATCTTTATGACCAATACTATGTGTAAACATTCTTAAGTAAGTTAATGGATTTAGTGGTGAAGAACGATAACTTGTAAAAAGAAGTTTATTTGATAGTCCTCTTGTTATAATATTTAGAAGCCAAGCTCCTAAGGAAATGAGTAAATAACTTATAATTACTATGGAATTGTAATCAAATTTAATACTATTAAAATCAAAATTCATTTATATACCTTCTTTTAGTCTGGATCTATGTCAATTTCAACATTTTCATCTACATCAAAATCTACTGTTGGAAATATTTCTTCTTCTATTAATTTTTTTAATATTAAATCCTTTACTTCTTCTATAAAGTTAGTATCATTTTTCATTTTTAACATCTCCTTTAACAGGCTTTTTTATATTTGGAATTATACCATAGGAATTTATAATATTTGTAGTAAATAAAATTGAAAGGGCATCATTAGTTTCATCTATGTAGTTTTCTATACCATAGTCATTTAATTCAGGATATCTATTTAAATGCTTTTGCATGGCATTAACTACAGCTTCTGCTGTTTGAAAATACATTCTAATACTTAATGGAATAATTAAATCTAAATAGTTATCAATATCTTTTTTGTCTATTGGAGTTTTTTGATCTTTACTAATAATAGCTATTTTTGAAAGTCTTTTTATTTTTTCACAGCAAGCCTTTATTATTCTACTATAGTTACTTAAAATAAGTAATTTTTCTTCTGGTGAACTTTCTTTTATTACTTGGTTGTCAATAGTTTGTTTGTTTTTAGCTCTACTAATAAATTGTCCAAGTAAAAATTCATCACATCTATCATATTCTTGTAATAAAAGAGTGGTTAGATCTTTTGGGGAACCATCTTTATTATAAAATTTTTGAAATTGGGAATATTTATCATTCAATGTTTCGGGATTTTTTGCAAAAAACAAATCTAATCTTTCATTTATATAGGAACTTGATAAATATTTCTTTCCTTGGGAATCTTTTTTCCAATTAGCTGCTGTATATAAATAAGCTTTAATTAGCATATCAAGTGCTATTGAATATTCTTGAGTATATAGACCGTTTATATCTTTTACTAATCCAAAATGGTTTAGAGTTTCATGAATTTCTAATATGGCATTTAAATCTGCATCTGCTTCCATTTCGTTGTGATAATAATTTCTTTTATAATCTGTACTATCTAGTTCATCTAGTATTTTTTTAGCAGCATACATATAGGAAATATCTGTTTCTTGTTTTTCAATTGCCTCAAGTGCTTGGCGTTGATGTCTCAATTCATGAAATATTGTGCAACATAATAAAAGTAGTAATTGTTTTGTATTATGACATTTTTCTAAGAGATATTTATTTATATTAACTATTCTATTTTCGCCATGGTTTTGGCCAATAGTATTATGATCTTCTGTTATTTGAATTTTATTATCTTTATCATATCCAGTACTTTGAAATTTTACAAAATTTATATTTATATCATCTATATTATTTTTTTTACAATATTTAATAGCTAAAAATTTAGCAATAAATTTGTTTTCAAATATACCATAATGTTTAGGTGATCTTAATAAAAAATAGGTAGTTATTTCTTTCATATCATAGATATGATCTTTTTTAGAAATATCATTTGGTAAATCATATTCTGATAAGTAATAGAGTGTTTTTATTAATTCACATACTCTTTCTTCAGAGATAGATTCTAAACTATTAGCATTTACTATCTCGCATACTATTTTATGTGCTTTTTCAATTTCTTGATTGTATCTTATTTTTAATTCTTCTATATTTGGAAGATATTTTTTTATTAATTCAATTGGTAGTTTTGAAATTGGTAATTTAAAAAATAGTAGTGGTTGTTTTTCTAAATGTTCTGAAATTGTTTGAAAATAGGTAGCAATCAATTTATCTATGTCTTTATTTAGAGGATTACCTTTATCTAACGTTTCATTTTCTAGTATTGCTTTGCATATATAATTATCCCAAAAAATTGCACTTTCAATAAATAATTTATTTGAAGAAATTTCACTAATATTATTTTCTTCTTCATTGTTAAAACGATTAATTAAGTCTCTTGATAAATCATCTGTAATTTTTCCTGGCCAAGCAATAGCTAATTTTCCATAGTATCTATTGGTAATTATTTTCTGATAATAATCAATTAATTTTTGATTATAAGGTTTATATTTTTCCATAATATCACCAATATTATAATAACATATTGTAATTATAATTATAATAAGTAAAAGTTAATTTGACATAGGATAATAATTTTAATTTTTGCATATATTAATTATAGTAAAGGAGAAAATATGGAATATACAAGTTTTGAAGATTTTAAGAATAGTGATATTTATGGAGATTTTATGAAAAGTAATCCAGATTTAGGATATTTAAAGATTCAGACTGTAGGGGCAAATGGTGCTGTTCCTGTTAGTGATGCTTTAGTTACGATTTATAAAGATATTGGTGAAGAAAATATAGTTTTTTTTGAAGGAAGAACTGATAATAGCGGAATAATTGAAAATATAGTTTTGCCTGTTTCCAAAGGAGATGATAGTAATAAGCCAGTTGAATCTTTATATGAACTAAAAATTGTCCATCCTAATTATTATCCAATTGAAAGATATTCTTTTGGAATTATTTCTGGAATAAAGGATATTGAATATATTGAAATGAGTCCAATTGTTAATGTTGAAAAAACAAAAAATAAATAATACTAGTATTTATTTTGTTTTATTGTTAAAATTAAATTATAAGGAAGGTAGTCATGGATATAGTTTCTAAAATTAAAATTGCTGTAAAAGCAAAAAGAGAAAATGTTTTGTTTGATTTATATTTAAAAGATTATGATGGTGGTAATTTTTACTTTGCGTTGGTTTTTAATAAAAAAATAAATAAATTTAAAGCATTATATGTACCTATTGATGCTATTTTGAATAGGGAAAATGTATCAGACTATTTCTGCTATCAGTTTGTTTTTATTGATGAGGTTAATTATCTGATAAATAAGATTCTTAAAAATGAAAAAGATCTTAGCGTTATTGTTGATAATAAAAGTTCAACAATGCATAGTTATTATATAGAAATAAATACTTATGTTTCAGAAGAAAAACATAAATATATGTTTAGTCAATATATTGATAGGGAATATTTATTTTTATTCGATGTTATATCTATTTTATTTGGGTATTTACCAAACATAGTTAGTGAATTATGTAGAAAACTACTAGTAGACTTTAATGATAATAGTAGTGTGTTTAAATATACTGATTCTTTAAAAATAAATTTATATGATTCTAATTTGGAAGCGATATTTAATAATATTAGCTATAAGTATGATTATGATGATATAGTTTTTTTAGAAGAATTTAATAATAAGTATTATGGATTTATAAATGAAAAGATTATTATTGTTGAATATATTAGGGGTAGAAGTATTCTTAATATAAGTTGTGATGATTTAGATGTTTATAGTGATGAAGTATATATTATTTTAATGGCAATAAAGAATATGAAGTGGAAAGAGTTTTATCATTTAAATATAATAAGTGATACAGATAATTTTACTATAGGAACATATTTGTGTTATGGTACTGATAAAGATAGTTTTAAAATTGTTGGTAGTAACTATAATAAAATTGATTTTAATTTGATTATTGATAGAGCTATTAAGATTAATTATGATAGTAAACTAAAAATTAAAATAAAAAAATATTTGGAAAAAAGATGTACTAAAGAAGAGACCAAAGAATTACTTGAATTTTTAAAAAAAGAGTAATTCTTTTTTTGGCACTCTATATTGACAACTGCTAAAAAAGGTGCTATAAGTTAATTGTTAGGAGATGAAATTATGGCAAAGAAAGAATTTAAATCAGAATCAAAAAGATTACTTGATTTAATGATTAATTCAATTTATACAAATAAAGATATTTTTTTAAGGGAGTTAATTAGTAATGCAAGTGATGCATTAGATAAACTTTATTATCGTAGTCTTACTGATAAGAAGCTTAAGGTAAAAAAAGATAAATTAGAGATCAATATTAGTTTTGATAAAGATAAGCGTACTTTGACTATTAGTGATAATGGTTGTGGTATGACTAAGGAAGAATTAGAAACTAATTTAGGTACTATTGCGAAAAGTGGTTCTTTAGCTTTTAAAGAAAGTATGTCTAAGGAAGAAAAAGCATCAATTATTGGTCAGTTTGGTGTTGGATTCTATTCTTCATTTATGGTTAGTGATAAAATTAGTGTTTTATCTCGTAGTGTTGATTCTGATGAAGCTTATCTTTGGGAAAGTGAAGGGGTAGATGGTTATACTATAAAGAAAGCTGAAAAAGAAAGTATTGGTACAGAAATTGTTTTAAATATTAGAGAAGATGATGAAGAGTTTAACTATTCAAAATATTTAGATGAGTATGAGTTAAAACAATTAGTTAAGAAATATTCTGATTATATTAGCTTTCCAATAAAAATGGAGTGTACACATCATCATCTAGTTGATGAAGAAAAAAAAGAGTATGAAGATCATAAGGAAATCGAAACATTAAATAGTATGGTTCCTATTTGGAAAAAAAGTAAGAGCGAAGTTAGTGATGAGGATTATGATAATTTCTATATGGATAAATTTAGTGATTATGATAAGCCATTAA
>CAZVUP010000043.1:0-9003 GCA_964630365.1 uncultured Muribaculaceae bacterium | reverse complement strand
GAGAACAAGAAGTAGAAAGTATGGTTGGACTTTATAGAGAAATGTTTAAAAATTGTGAATATAAGGAAGTATTACAAGCAGTTAAGGATATTATAAACACTAGTGAATACATGCCAACTATTGCAGCTATAAAAAATAAAATATATGAAAATAATCATCCAAACGAACTTGACAACAGCGAATTATGGGAGAAATTGTTAACTGCTATTAGAAATGGAAATTATCATGCAGAGGATGAATTTGAAAAGTTACCTCCATTGCTAAAAATATACGTAAGAAATCCAAGACAATTACAAGAATTTGCAATAATGAATAGCGATGTAATTCATTCAGTAGTAAAAGGTCAATTTTTAAAACAAATAGAAACAATAAAAGAAAATTATAAAGAAATTGAAATAACTGGAAAGAAAAATTTACTTACTGAAAAAGGGATTTATCAAATAGAAGAGGTGATTGATTAATGACAATATATGAAAAATTATTAAAAATACAAACTGAATTAAAAGCACCTAAAGGACAATATAACGATTATGGTAAATATAAATATCGTAGTTGTGAGGATATATTTGAAGCAGTAAAACCTTTACTAGATAAATACAATTTAGTATTACAAACAACTGATGAATTAGTTTATATTGGTGAAAGATATTATGTAAAAGCAACAGTAAAATTAATTGATATAGAAAAGCCATATGTAAGTGATGATAGTCATGCAATAATGAATTGTATTCATAATATTGCTTATGCAAGAGAAGAAGAAACAAAAAAAGGAATGGATGGAAGTCAAATAACAGGTGCAAGTAGTAGCTATGCAAGAAAGTATGCCTTAAATGGATTATTCTTAATTGATGATACGAAAGATAGTGATTCAACAAATAAAGGCGAAGAACCAACAGAAGAAGAAGCAAAGGCATTTATCTTTGAATCAGGAAAACATAAAGGTAAGACAATTCAAGAACTATACGAAACAAATAAACAATATTTACAATGGTGGTTAGATAATGGTCAAAGTGAAAGAATAAAACAAATGATTATGCTAGTAACAGATTTAAAACCAACAGTAGAAAGACCACAAGAAGAAATGATGCTTATAGTAAAATTACAAGAATTAGTAAATGCAACTAATACAGATTATGAATCATTGAAAAAACATTATGGTGTAGAAAGTGATATGGATATGACAAAAGAACAATTAGATGATGCAATAAGTACATTGGAGAAAAGATTATGAGAATAAATGAAGATAATTTTATGGTGTTTAGCAGAGTAGACACAGTATTAAAACAAGTATATCCATGTAACATAAATGATGATACTTTTCAAGGTTATATAGATGATGAAGTTGTATTAACTATAATTGAAGATTTATGCGATGAAATTGAAATATTAAGAGAAAAGTTAAAAGAACAAAATGAAAATGATTATCCTGAAGAAGAAAGAGATAGGGAAAAAGAAGTGTTAGGAATATGAAACTAGGTAAATATGGAACAATTTGTGATCCTTACATAGCTGATAATGTTGAATTTGTAAAAAGAACATGTGAATGTGGTCATGTAATAACATTTTTATCAAGGTATCCAAGAACATGTACAAATTGTGGAAGGTTAGTATATCCAAACAAAATTGATGAATTTAGAGAAAAAATAAAGAAAGAAATGAGGAAAAATGAACAAAATACCTAGTAAAGAAGAGTTAGAAAACTTATATTACAGTGGATATTCAATGAGGGAAATAGGGGAAAAATTAAATATGGCAACAGGAAAGATTCATAAATATATTCATGTTTACAACATAATTCCTAGGGAACGTATTAATGAAATAACAAAAGAAAAAATATCGAAAGCTCAAAAAGGTAATAAATATGCGTTGGGATGCAAAAGAACTAAAGAACATATAGAAAAAATATCCTTAGCAAATAAGATAAAAGGAATAGGGCATAAAAAGAAAACAAAAAACGGCTATATAAAAATATTTTTTCCTTCACATCCAAAAAGTACAAAAGATGGTTTTATATTAGAACATGATTTAATTATGGAATGTAATATCGGAAGATGGCTAAAAGATGATGAAGTTGTACATCATAAGAATAGAATAAAAAATGATAATAGAATTGAAAATTTAGAATTAATGACAAGAAGTGAACATGCAAGATTACACATGACAGAAAGACATAAAAAAAGAGGTGATGACTTATCAATCGTGTAATATTAAAAGGAATTATAACAAAAGAGATAGATTTAAGATATACAAAAAATGAGGTAGCAGTAGCAAGATTTACAGTAGCAGTAAAAAGAAATACTGCAAATAAAGATGGCAAATATGATAGTGATTACATTAATTGTGTAGCATATCAACATAATGCAGAAATGATAAAAAAATATTTTGGTAAAGGTAATGGCATATTGGTAGAAGGGCACATACAAACAGGATCATATGAAAAAGATGGAAAGAAAGTATATACAACAGATGTAGTAGTGGAACGTGTGGAATTTGTAGATAAATTACAAAACAAAACAGATGCAGAAATAATTGCTAGTGTTGTAAATGAAGAACAATATCAACTTCCATTTTAGGAGGTAATATGAATTTATTTGAGGAATTGCAAGTTAAAATACAACAACTTGATGATAGCGTTAAAAGATTAAGAGTAAATGGAACAGCCTATGCACAGGCAGAAAAAGACTACAAGATATTATTAAGACAAGAATGCCTTAAATTACGTGATGAAGGAATGGCAATAGGCATGATAGATAAGACTTGTTATGGAATATTGTCGGTAGCAGAAGCAAGATTTAAAAGAGATGTAGCACAGGCAACATATCAAGCAAATCAAGAGGCTATTAATTCAATTAAATTGGAATTAAGGCTAATTGAGGGACAAATTAATAGGGAATATGGTGCTAATTTAAGTGATTAAGAAAGGAATTTTAAATGAAAAATTTATATTTAAGATTCAGGGAATGGTTGAAATATGTTAGAAATTATAAAAATAGCGAAGAAGAAGAAAATACAAGGGATTATTTATTAAGAGAAAAATACAAAGAAATAGATGCATTGAAAAAAGAAATAAAAAATTGCGATTTTATGAATGAACAAAGAGCAGAATTAATGAAATGCTACGAAAAAAGAATACAAAATCAAAATAAAAAAATAAGGGAATTGAAAATAAGAGAAAAAGAATTTATTGAGAAAATGGAAGATGATTTAAAAATAAGGGAAGATTTAGAAAAGAAATTAAATGAAAAAGAACAGTCAAGAAAAGCAAGTGCTAGTGCTTTAGGTGGATATAAAGCTAAAATAAATCAACTGCAAAAAGAACTTGATAAAGCTAACTACACAATAGAATACTATAGAAAAAGTAAGAAACCAACATTAGAGGAAATAAAGGCATACGAATATCAAAGAAAAGCAGTAGAAAAAAGAATAAAAAATAAATAATATATTAAAAAGCCTAATGAATTTTCTAACCAAAATTCACTCTTCTATCTTTACTTTACATGAGCGAGTTTGCAAGGCTTAGTTTGGCTCAATATTTTATAAAGGAGTGATGAATAAAGATATGGATGATGTGGATTTTTATTTAGTAGATTTAAAATCAAGATTTGACAAGATAAAGCCTAATACATATTATTTATCATATAGTGGTGGTAAAGATAGTCATTTCTTATATTGGTTTATTAAAGAATATCTTAAAAGAGATGATATTAAGATAGTTGGCATAAATACTTATATGGAACATCATGAAATATTAAAAAGAATCAAAGATAATTGTGATATAGTTTTGATGCCTAAACTAAAACCATTTGAGATAAAAGCAAAATATGGTAGTCCATGTTTTAGTAAAACACAAGATGATTACATAGATAAATATCAAAAAGGTAGTAGAAGCCCATCTATAATGCAAAGAATAGAAAGAAGAAACTTTATAGGCAAAGATGGAAAAGAACATTGGAGTAGCTTTTGTTTAAATAAAAAAGCAAGTGAATTGCTATTAAGTGGTAAACTTCATAGAATAAGTCCAAATTGTTGTAAATATTTAAAAAAATTACCAGCGAAAGAATTTGAAAAAAAGACAGGATTAAAAGCAATATTAGGAGTAAGAGGGCAAGAAAGTGCTATGAGAAAATCACAATACAAAAGTTGCTTTACAAAAGATAAAAAATTTACTCCATTATGGGATTTAACTGATGAATTATTAGACAAAATTTATCAAAAATATAATATTGAAATTCCAGAAGTTTATAATCATATATGTAGAACAGGTTGTATGGGTTGCCCGTATGGTAGTTATAAACATGATACCGAAAAAGAACTTGCTTTGTTAAATGAAAATCAATTTAAGTTTGTATGTAAATATTTTAAAGAAAGTTATGAAGTATTAGGAATAAAACCATATAGGCAAATAACAATAAATGATTTAGTAGAAAAGGTAGAGTGATAAAGAAATGAATGGCTGGAGAGAAGAATGTTTGAGAAGATTTAAGCAAACGCAAAAATATAATAATTATGATAAAGAAGATTTAGTAGAGGAATTGATAGAAAAAGAGCAAGAACTCCAAAGAAAAGATAATATAATTAATGTCATTAAGGAAGAATTAAGTGATGATAATAAATTTGAATTATTTTATGCAGATGAAAACATTAATGCAGTTATGACATTAGGAGCAAAATATTACAGAGAATATATTTTAGATAAAATAAAAGAATTAGAGGAAAGTAAATGACAAAAGAAGAATTAAGAAAATCACTAGATTTTGTAAATGAAGAAAGAGAAAGATTACAAAAAGAGTTAGAAAGAAAAGATAATATAATTAATGAATTAAAAAAAATAATTGATTATTATGGAACAGATAAAGAGCATAATGACAATGTAATATTAAGACATATATTAAAAGGAATGTTAGATAAAATAAAGGAAATTGAAAATGATTAATATAGAACAAGCCATAGAAATAGCACAATTTGATAATAACGATAATATACATTGTTTTCCATATTCACCTTATGGAATATTAGGTATAATGTATACAAAAGAAAATTTTATAAAAATATTAGAAAATGCCGATAATATAGAAATAGGCGATGACATGGCAAGAAGAATGGAACACGCAATAGTAGTAACAATAAAAGATAATGAATATTATTTTGAACATGACGAAGATAAATTAAAAGAGGTGTTAAGAAGAAATGACAGAAGAAAGATTAAAAGAAATAAAAGATAGTATAAGCTATGCACATAGAATTAGTTGTGATCCAGCAATTAGTATGGATTTTAGAGATAAAGAAGATTTATATTATGAAGTTATTAGATTAAAAGGATTTATTGAAAATGATAAGAAAATAGAAAAAATTGATTTTAAAACATTAAATACACAAAAAGAAAAAAACAAGGTAATGAAAAATACAATTAATATGCTTATAGACAAAATAAATGAATTGGAGAATAAATAATGCTAGAGTTTTTAATAGGAATGTTTTTTGGAATAATAATTGGAATAATTATTTCTTACATGAGAAATCAATAAAGGAGATTAAATGATATATGAAGAATACGAAGCAATATGGAGTAAAATACGTAAGCTAGAAAAAGAACTATTTGAATCAATAAATAAAAGGGATGAGTTATTTGATAAGACACAACCAAAATCGCCTAAATTTGATAAAGAAATGGTAGATGGAAAAAATCCAAGTAACATGATGGAACAATTTGTAATGCAGCAAGAATATTATGATCTAAAAATAAAACAATTAAATCAATCATTAGATGATAGGTATCAAATCTTAAATAGAAAAAGAGAGGAATTAAAAAGAAGCAAGAATGTATATGATAAAATATATTATTTACGTTATGTAGAAAGATTAGGTGTATATAAAATATCAGTATTGGTTGGATACAGTAAGGAACAAACGTACAGATATTTAAGAAAAATAAAGATGACACAAAATGACACAAAAGATATGGTACTATGATAATGTGATTTAAAACTCACAAACAATGACAACCCCTTGTACTAGCTTAATGCTAGTACACTAAATAATATACAAAAAAATTTAAGTTAAATATTAAGTTCTATTAACCAAATAATTTATTTTTTTTATTTTCTATATAACCTTGTACGTATATTATTTAGTGTAGTAGTATTAAATACTACAGAACCAAGAGAGCAGTAATGCTCTTTTTTTGTAAGAAAGGAAGAAAATGAAAAAAATAGTTACAATTGACGGAAAAGAATTTGAAATGAAGTCATCAGCTTATACGCAATTTGCTTATAAGAATATGACAGGAAGGTCATTATTAAAGGATATCCAAAGTATAGCAAGTTTAGCTGATAAAATTGAAGAGAATAACTTGGAGATAGTTGATAGCATAACAGAACCTTTATTAGATATAAGTTATGTAATGATTCAAGAAGCAAATGAAAACCAAGTAAAAACAAAAGAAGAATTTTATAAAAGCATAGATTCAATGTATGACAATTATGATTGGATAAAAGAAGTAATAACATTGGCAATAAATCCCTTATCAAGGCAACTACAAAACGAAGTCAAATAATACAGATGAAAAAGAATTTGATGAGTATGAAATAGTTGCCTTAGCTAAAAGACTTAATATAACATTAGATGACATGAAGGAAATGAGTTTTGTATCATTAGCAAATATATTGTTGTCAAGTGTAGAAGAAGATAATGAGAAAAGTGCAACACAAGAAGATATAGATAGATATTTTGGATAGGAGGAATTATGGCTACAAGTACAATTAACATATTAATAATATGTACTATGTTATTGCTTATACACATAATTGACAAGATATGGAAAAAGTAATAATTATGTGTGGTGGAGAGTACGACTTTTTTGAAGTGCCAAAACCATTAAGTGTAATAAATGGAGAAACATTACTTGAAAGAACAATAAGATTACTAAAAGAAAATGGAATTGAAGATATAAATATAAGCTCAAATAATGAAGTATTTGAATTATATGGTAATGTAATACATCATGAAAATACATATAAAGTAATAGATAATAAAATATATGGATATTGGCTAGATGCATATTATCCAACAGATGAACCATGTATATATTTGCATGGCGATGTTTATTATAGTGAAAATGCTATAAAGAAAATACTTAATTTAAATCCAAAGGTTAATACATTTATAGGAAATGAAATTGCAAGAAATAAAGAACACAAAAATTGGGGAGAACCTTTTGGATGGATAGTAGTAAATCAAAAAGAGTTTAGAGATGGAATAAATAAAACAAAGCAACTACAAGATGAAGGCAAGTTAGAAAGAGGATTTGCTATAAGTTGGGAATTATATCGTGTTTTAAATAATCTTAATCCTAACAAACAATACATAAATGATGATACATATTTAAGCATAGATGATGAAACAATAGATATAGATGCACCATGGCAAATTGAGGTGTTAGATGAACGAATACGAGCTAGAAGCAAGTAATGTATATTATATATCTAATCTTAATGTCATTGGAGGAGTTGAAACCTTTGAATATGAAATTGCAAAAAAATATCACAAATATGATATAGCTGTTGTATATAAAACAGGACATTCAAATCAAATAGCAAGATTAATGAAATATGTTAAAGTACATAAGTACAAAGGCGGATTAATTAAATGCAAGAAAGCATTTTTTAATTATGAAACAGACATAATAGATAATGTTGAAGCAACAAAAGAATATACACAAATAATACATGCAATGTTTAAAACAAATAGATTAACACCAAGAATAAACAAAAAAATAAATAGATATTTAGCAGTAAGTGAAGCAGCTGCAAAAGAATGGGAAGAACTAACAGGAATACATGCAGAAGTATGTAGGAATCCATTAACTATGGATGAAGATAAACAAGTTCTTTTTTTAATATCAGCAACAAGATTAACACCAGAAAAAGGCAAGACAAGAATGGAAAAACTTGCTAAAGATTTAGATAAATCAGGAATAGATTATATATGGTATGTATTTACAAATGATGATAATGCAATAGACAATCCTAATATGGTATTTATAAAACCTAGACTTAATATAAGACCAATAATAGTAAGTATTAAAGGACATGGATATGGAGTGCAATTAAGTGATTGTGAAGGTGATTGTTATTTTACTAGAGAATGTGAAGCATTAGGTGTTCCATTAATAGTAACACCAATACCTAGTTTTAAAGAACAAGGATTAGAAGAAGGAAAGAACTGTTATTACATGCCATTTGATATGAAAGAAACAAAAGTGGAAAGAT
The DNA here is from genome assembly GCA_964630365.1 of uncultured Muribaculaceae bacterium. GTDB lineage: Bacteria > Bacillota_I > Bacilli_A > RF39 > UBA660 > UBA3789. The sequence goes on along the minus strand of CAZVUP010000043.1, from coordinate 736 downwards.
TGTTGAATATTCCCACATATATAGGATATATAAAAGAAGATAGATGGATAGATTACATAGAGAAAGATGAATCAACATATAAGGAGGAAGATATGAAGGTAAAAGTAAAATGTACTTACAGTTATGATGATGTAGAACAAGGTAGAACAATGGCATTAAATGATGAATGGATAGTAGATAAAGCTAGAGCAGATGTATTACTTGCAAATCCATATCATTTAGTAGAAGTGGTAGAATACATACAGGAAGAAAAACCAATACAAAAAGCAGTAAAGCCTAAACGTAAAGTAGAAAAAAGATAATGAGTTATGGAGTAAGGAAAGACTTCTATCATTCTAAAGCATGGAATCAAGTAAGAAAGAATGTATGGATAAAACAGAACTTATTATGTGCTATATGTAATAAACCTGTATATGTAGATGGATTAAGTGATTACTTACCTAAAGAGAAAAGAAGAACAGGAATAGTACATCATAAAATAGAATTAGATAATAACAATATAATAGATGATAACATAACACTTAATGAGGATAACTTAATTGGTGTGTGTAAAGAGTGTCATGAGAACATACATCATGCTAACATGAGTTGTAGGAAAGATTTAATGTTTGATGAAGAAGGAAACATAGTACCTAAACAAAAGGGAATGACAGGGGCTATAGGCAACCAAGGCTCCTTTACATAAGACTGATTAATCAAATCATCAAAATACATCAAATCATTATAAATATCACTT
>CAZVUP010000042.1:0-10057 GCA_964630365.1 uncultured Muribaculaceae bacterium | reverse complement strand
AGGGTTTCAATAATATTCTTTTTGTGTCTACTTTTTGTTGACAACTTCAATTAATATCTCTTTTTTTTATATCATTCTTTCAATATTATTGGTAATAAACTCTTGAACATATTCACTTGGAATTTGTTTGATGATTTTATGAAAATTTGTCATAATAATTAGTCTTTCTGCATCTTTTTTTTCATATCCTCTACTCATTAAGTAAAATAGTTTTTCAGATGATATTTTTCCAGATGATACCCCATGAGCACCAGTTACATTTTCTTCTCCACATAATAATTGAGGAAGAGACTTACTTACACAGTTATCAGATAATAAAATGCAGTTTTCGTTTTCAATTCCTATTGAATTTTCGCAACCTGGTATAAAGTCAATTGTCCCTCGAAATGTCTTTTGACATTCTTCGTCAATTGCACCTTCAACAACTATTTGACTGTTTGTATTCTTCGCAATATTTTTGATATTGTAATTCATATCAATCTGATCCTTTTGATTTCCTACATAGATTGTATTGATATGATTGAATGAGTTCTCTTCTAATAGTTCAGCATCAATATTATAAACTCTAATATTTCCACCAATATCAATATAATTATGAATAATCTCAGAATTTTGATAATTTTTATTTTCCATCGCAATGAAGTTCATACTATTTTGATTCATCATATTAATATAAGTAATGTTTCCTTTGGAGTTTTTCTTTGATGTAACTTCTTCTATTAAATGATGAAAATGACTTCCTTCATCTGCTGAAAGATAGGTAATCATAAAATTACATTTTGAGTCTTCTTCATATTCAATTATAATTTTATCAATGAAACAATCATCCTCTCGAAAAATATAATCAAGTAAAATTGGATTTTGTATTTCTACTCCTTTTGGAATAGTAATTTTTAATTCTTTGTATTTTGAAAATTTTAATCCTATTTTAGAAGTAATTGTTTCTTCTTTTAATACTTCTTCTATCTGTAAAGAATCTACTTCTCCTTGAATTGATAAATCTTGATAGCCTTTATATTCTGGAACAGTTAGATCTAGAATACATTCATTTATATGAAAATGATTTGTTGTCTTTACTGGTAATTTGTTTAATTCTACTTTCATATTATCACCTATCCTATCGTTCCTTCTAATTCCAAATCAATTAATCGATTCATTTCTACTGCATATTCAACTGGAAATGCTTTGGCAATTGGTTCTGCAAAACCTCTAACGATTAAAGATTTTGCTTCTTCTTCTGTTAATCCTCTTGTCTTTAAATAATAGATAATACTATCACTAATTTTACCTATTTTAGCTTCATGAGAGAAGACTACAGAATCTGTTTCTAAGGTGTTTACTGGAATGGTATCACTTCTTGAAATACTATCTAACATCAAAGATTCACAAGATAATGCTAATTTTGATTCTTTTGCTTGTTTTCTAACTGAAACATAACTTCTAAATGTACATATTCCTCCATCTTTTGATATGGACTTTGAATTAACTATAGAACTTGTTCTTGGTGCATTGTGAATGATTTTTAATCCTGTATCTAAATTTTGTCCTTTTCCAGCAAAAGAAATATTGGTAAATTCACATTTAGCTCCAGGTCCATTTAAAACACTTAATGGATAAAGCATTGATACTTTTGAACCAAAAGAACCCATTATCCATTCTATCTTTCCATTTTCTTTTACAAAACACTTTTTTGTGTTTAGATTTAACATATTCTTCGACCAATTTTCTATTGTTGAAAAACGTAAATGTGCATTTTTTTCTACAAATAATTCTACACATCCAGCGTGTAGGTTTAATTCATTGTATCCTGGGGCGGAACAACCTTCAATAAATTGCAGAGAAGAATTCTCTTCTACAATAATTAAAGTATGCTCAAACTGTCCTGCACCTTTTTCATTCAATCTGAAGTAACTTTGAAGAGGTCTATCTAGTTTTGTATCTTTTGGAATATAAACAAAACTTCCTCCTGAAAATAATGCATAGTGAAGAGCAATATACTTATGATCATGAATCGGTACTGCTTTTGTAAAATATTTTTTTAGTAAATCCGGATACTTTCTTACTGCTTCATCAAAACTGGTATAGATAACTCCTTGTTTTTTTAATTCTTCTGTTAAATTATGGTAAACAACTTCTGAATCAAATTGAGCTCCACTTCCTGATAAAGCTTGTTTTTCTGCTTCAGGAATTCCTAATTTATCGAAAACATCTCTAATGTTTTCTGGAACATCTTCCCATTTTCTTACTTCATTTTTTACCGGTTTTACATAAGTTGCGATTTTATCAATATCCAAATAACTAATATCAGGTCCCCAATCAGGATTTTCTAATTCAAAAAAAGTATTTAATGCTTTTAATCTAATATCAAGAATCCAATCTGGTTCTTGTTTGTCTTTAGATATTCTAGTGATAAGTTCTTTTGTTAAACCATATTCTTTATGAAGAGAGATGTTTTTGCTTTTAATATTATATATGTTTTCAATTGAATTCTCTTTTATTTGATTAATATCTGTTTTGGCCATCTTATCACCTACTTTATGTATTCACGATATCCATTTTCTTCTATTTCTTTCGCAAGAGAATAATCTCCTGTTTTAACGATTTTTCCATCTACTAAAATATGAACTTTATCTACTTTTAGCTTTTTCAAAATTTTTGTAGAATGAGTAATAATTAGTACCGAATTATTTTCATTTTTAAACAAATCAATTCCTTTTGATACAGTATTTATCGCATCTACATCAAGTCCAGAATCTGTTTCATCAAGAATAGCTAATTTAGGATTTAAAAGAAGCATTTGTAGAATTTCATTTTTCTTCTTTTCTCCACCACTAAAACCAACATTAAACTCTCTGTTTACAGTTTCATACTTCATATCTAATTCCTTCATGTATTTATCTACTTCTTTGGTAAACTGATATAAATTTGGTTTTTCTCCACTGATGCTTGCCTTAGTTGTTTTTAAAAATTGTGCTAGAGAGATTCCGGGTATTTCTTCAGGAGTTTGAAATGACATAAAGATTCCTTTTTTGGCAATTTCATTGGTTGCTTTTCCTGTAATATCTTCATTTTCAAATATTATCTTTCCATCAGTAATAATATATCTTGGTGATGAAAAAATAGTATTAGCTAAAGTACTTTTTCCTGATCCGTTTGGTCCCATTATGACATGGATTTCACCTTGATTTATTGTTAGATCTAAACCTTTTAAAATATTTTTATTTGGATCATCTTCTGCGATTGTTTTTAAATTTTTGATTTCTAATAACTTTTCCATAATGCCTCCTATAAATAATCCACTAGTTTTTTACTATCTAGAAATTTATTAATTTCTTCACTTAAATCTTTCCACAAAGAATAAGTCTTACATTTACTCTTGGCAGGACAATTGTTTTGTTTTAGGCAATCTACTAAATTTAATTCTTCATCTGCTGCTCTTACAATTTCTCCAATGGTATAGTCTTTTGGATTCCTTTTTAATTTGTATCCTCCTTCTTTTCCCTTGGCGATGATAAAAAAATCTGATTTTTTTAGGTTAATCATAATCTTTTCTAAATACTTTAATGAGATATTCTCTTCTTCAGATATTTCTGATAATGATATATATTCCTCTTTATCATAGTTTTTTGCGAGATTTCTCATAATTGTTAGAGCATAACGCCCTTTTGTAGATATTTTCATATTCTGCCTCCTTTTTCATTTTACTACCATTTTAGTAGGAATTCAATTCAAAAAAATAGAAACTTATAAAAAGTTCCTATTCTTTAATTATTTCAACGTTTGGATATTCTTTTCCTTTTAAGTCAATTATTGCTTTCTTTAACACTAAATTCGTTTTTAATTTACCTGATTGAGAGTCTGCAACTTCTTCTTTTTCTTCTATTCTTTTAACAATTTCCATTCCATCAATTACTTTACCAAATGCTGCATAATTATTGTCTAGATGTTCAGCTGTTCCAAGCATAATGAAAAATTGACTTCCTGCAGTATCTGGAGGTGTTGCTCTTGCCATAGATAGAATTCCTTCTTCATGTTTTAAATCATTTTGGAATCCATTAGATGTAAACTCTCCTTTAATATAATATCCAGGTCCACCTGTTCCTGTTCCTGTTGGATCCCCTCCTTGTAATACGAATCCTTTCATTAATCGGTGGAATGTATTATCATCATAAAATCCATTTTTAACTAAATAAATAAAGTTGTTTACTGTATTTGGTGCAATATCTGGATATAATTCCATTACTATAGCCCCATAGTTTTCAATGTACATCGCAACTACTGGATTTTCTGTTTCATATTTACTTAGAGAAGTTTCATTTCCTTCAACATTAAAATCAATACCTAACATATTTACTCCTTTTATTGTCTCTTTTTTTTCTGGTAAAAATAAAGCTAATGCTATTAGTCCAACGACTGCAACTATTCCTAAAATAATTAATAATTTTTTGTTCATTTTTTCATCCTTTCTAATATGTCTCTAGCAGCTACTAAGCCTGTTGCTGCTGCAACTACGATATTTCCTGCTTTTCCAGATCCATCTCCTATAAAATATACATTTGCGTCTTTTAATCGGAATTTATTATCTGTTTCAATTTCATTACTAAAGAATTTAATTTCTGGTCCATATAATAATGTATCATCATTATTAACTCCAGGAATTATTTTATCTAATTTTTCTAATCCCTCTAAGATATTTGTAATAATTCGATGTGGCATTACTAAAGCCAAATCTCCTGCTACACAATCTTTTAAAGTTGGTTCAATAAAACCTTTTTTTATTCTATGCCATTCACTTCTTCTTCCATTTTTTAAATCTTTTAAAGATTGAATAATTGGTTTTCCATCTCCTAAAACATTGGCAATTTGTGCAATACTTTCTCCATATTGCCGAGTATTGGTTACTGGTTCCGTAAGATTAACTTTTGAAATAAATGCAAAATTGGTATTATTGCTTTTTGTTTCTTTTAATGCATGTCCATTTACACAAATATAACCATAATAGTTTTCTTTTGTAACATAACCTCCTGGATTAGTGCAGAATGTTCTTATTTCATCTCCATAAGTATCTGTTTTAATGAAGATTGTTGGATCATATATTATGTTAGTTATTTCTTCCATAATTTCTTTTCTAACTTCTACTCTTACTCCTATTTCAATACTCTGAGATAAGTAAGATATTTTATATTTATCAGCAAGTTCTTGAATCCATTTAGCACCTGTTCTACCTGGAGCTATAATTACACTTTTACAAGTTAATTCTGTTTTTTTCGTTCCTTTTTCATAAATTACTCTATGATAATCTTCTTTTTCTGTTTCTATATCAATAACATTTGCTCTTTCTAGTAAAGTTACATTATGTTTCTCTAGAAAGTCGCAAATTCCTTCAATATACTCTGGAAGATGATCACTTCCTAAGTGTTTTTGTTTAATAAGTAATAATTTAGATCCTGCTATCGCAACCTTTTTCTTAATTTCAAGTGCTTCATCCATATTACTTGGATAGATTTCAGCATCCATTTTAAATTTATTGAATATTAATTCTGTTTCATCAATTAATTGACATGCTTCACTTTCAGACATATATTTTGTCAAATCACTTTTTCCAAGTTTTGGAATAAAATTTAATTTTCCATCTGAAAAAGTCCCTGCTCCTCCATATCCTGAAAGAATTCCACAAGGATTACAATTTTGACATGCAATTCCTTTTTTATTCATAGGACACACTCTATTTTTAACAAAAAAGCCTTTGTCTATAACAGCTATTTTTAATTTACTATTTTTGGTTATTAGTTCATATGCACTAAATAAACCAGCTGGCCCTGCTCCAACTATAATAACATCATATTTCATAAAACCACCATTTTTATGATAACACAAAAAATGTAAAGGAAAAAGTATTTTTCATACTTTTAACATTTATATGATTAGATATGATAAAATAATAGTGGTGATAATATGACAAGAGAAGAAATTAATGAAGATAAACAAAAAGAAATCATCAGAGAGAATAATAGGATTCGAAATAAAAAAATCATATTATTTGTCTTCAAAACATTATTAATTCTTTCTATTATTGTTTTTTCCTTTATTCTTTATACTACTTATGTTTCTTCTGTTTTAGTATCTGTTAGAGAATATAGAATCACAAATCAAAAAATTCCATCATCATTTAATGGATTAAAAATAGTTCAATTTAGTGATTTACATTACGGAAGCACAATGTATGAAAGCAATTTAAAACAAATTAAAAGAATTATTAATGAGAGAAAACCAGATATTATTGTGTTTACTGGTGATTTGATTCTTCCAACTTATAAGATTAAAAACCAAGAGAAAGAAATACTAGCTAAACATTTAAGTGAATTAACTGCGCGACTAGGAAAATATGCTGTTTTGGGTGATGAGGATGATTCTGAATTAGTTACTCTTTATAATCAAAGTGATTTTAATCTTTTAGATAATGATTATGACTTAGTATATTATGATGATATGAACCCATTCCTTATTATTGGATTAGGTAGCAGTTTGAAGGGAAATCAAAATATAGATAATGCCTATCGCTATTTCCAACAAGAAGGAAATAATCCTAATATTTATACTATTACATTAGTTCATGAACCAGATTCTGTTTCAGATATTTTAGAATTATATCCGAATACTGATTTAGTATTATCAGGCCATTCTTTAAATGGAACGATTCGTACTCCTTTTTATCATTTTCCAATGGAACGAAAAAATGGTGCTAAAAAATATCACCAAGATTTCTATCAAATAAATAATACCAAATTATATGTTTCTAGTGGACTTGGTACTAACAATATTTCTATTCGATTATTTTGCAGACCATCTATTAATTTTTTTAGATTATCTTCTGAATAATCTTTTGAAAGATATTATTATGATCTTTCTTTTTTTTGCTTTTTGAAAAAATTTTGATATTTCCAATTTCTTCTTTTTTTAATAAAATTCGAATATTTCCCCTCTTTTTATCTTTTGGATTAGGAGGCATTATTTCTACTATTGTAGATATGTCATTTATTTCATTTTCTAGTAAAAAATATTGAAAATCATTTTTGATATATAAGTTGTGTTTTTTAAAGAAAGGATTTTTGTTAAAAGTGTCTTTTTCAACAATTGTATATTTTTTCAGCATAGAAAAATATTTTTCATAATAGTATTTATGATTTTCATATATATTTGAATCATTTAAAGAAACTATAATCAGAATATGATTATTTTTTTTAGCATACGAAATTAGTGTCTTTCCTGCTTTTGGAGTATATCCATTTTTTCCTCCTATACAAAACTTATAGTTTGATAGTAAGGACATTCTGTTATACCATTCATATGATTTTAAATTAGATTTTGTTTTATATTTTTTGGTAGATATTATTTTTTGATATACTGGATTTTTGTATGCATATCTTGCGAGTAGTGCCATATCATAGGCTGTAGATATATTTTTTGTATCATCATCTAGACCATGTGGATTTTCAAATATGGTATCTTTCATTCCAAGTGATTGAGCTTTATCATTCATTAATTTTACAAATTCATCTTCTCCAACTATGTTTTCTGCAAGGGCAATTGCTGCATCATTTCCACTTCTTAGAAGTAAACCATATAATAAATCTTCTATGGACATTTCTTCCCCTACTTCTAAATAAATATTGGTTCCATACATAGATAATACTTCTTCTCCTATTGTGATTGTTTTTTTTATATCAAAGTTTTCTATGACAATAATCGCAGTCATTACTTTGGTAATTGATGCGATTAGTTTTTGTTCATGGATGTTTTCTTGAAAAAGAATTCTTCCTGAATCGTTATCCATAATGATAGTTGATGTTGTTTTAGCAGATACAGAAAATGGAAAAAGAAAAAAGAAAAGAAAAAATATGAATTTTCTTATTTTCATAAAATCACCCTAATGAATTATATGTTATTGATTGTAAAATATTAAAAATCCTCACTATATCATTGATTTCAATAGGTTCCTATGGTAAAATTAAATATCGAAGAAATGGAGAGATATGTATGGCGAATGATAAAAAATTTGTAGAATCAATAACCTCAAGAAGTGAGGATTTTGCACAATGGTACACAGATGTTGTAAAGCAAGCAAAATTATGTGATTATTCCAGTGTAAAAGGATGTTTAAATTATTTGCCGAATGGTTATGCAATATGGGAAAATATTCAACGTAATTTAGATAATCGTTTTAAAAATGTTGATGTTAGAAATGTATACCTACCAGTATTAATTCCAGAATCATTGCTTCAAAAAGAAAAAGATCATATTGAGGGATTTGCTCCTGAAGTTGCTTGGGTAACAAAAGGTGGAAATGAAGATTTAGAAGAAAGAATGTGTATTAGACCAACATCTGAAACATTATTTTGTGATTACTGGCAAAAAATAGTAAAATCTTATCGTGATTTACCATTAGTATGGAATCAATGGTGTTCTGTTTTAAGATGGGAAAAGACTACTAGACCTTTTCTTAGATCACGTGAGTTTTTGTGGCAAGAGGGTCATACTTTACATGCAACTGCAGAAGAGGCAGAAGCTAGAACAAAGATGATGTTTCAAGTATATCAAGATTTTGTTCAACAAGACCTTGCTATTCCACTAGTTTGTGGAAAGAAAACTGAATCTGAAAAATTTGCTGGTGCTGTAGATACTTATACAATAGAAGCGATGATGCATGATGGAAAAGCATTACAATCAGGTACTTCTCACTTCTTTGGACATGGGTTCCCAGATTCTTTTGATATCAAATATCTTGATCAAGAAAATAATTTACATAGTGCTTATGAAACATCATGGGGAATGTCTACTAGAATAATTGGGGCTCTTATTATGGTTCACGGTGATGATTCAGGATTGGTACTTCCTCCTCGAATTGCACCTACACAAGCAAGAATCATTCCAATTGCCCAGCATAAAGAAGGAGTACTTACTGCTGCTTTAGATTTACTCCAAAAATTAAAAGAAAGTGGTATTCGAGTTGATATTGATGATACGGATAAAACTCCTGGATTTAAGTTTTCAGAACAAGAAATGTTAGGAATTCCAACGAGAATTGAAATTGGTCCTAAGGATATTGAAAATAATCAAGTTGTTGTTGTGCGTAGAGACAATGGTGTAAAGATAGAAGTATCTCTTGATAGTATTGAAAAAGAATTGCCAGGTATTCTTGAAACCATTCAAAAAGACATGTATTCTAAAGCAAAATCATTCTTAGATAGTCATATTTATGAAGCTAAAGATTTTGATGAGATGAAGAAAATTGCTCAAGATAAAATTGGATTTATTAAAGCACAATGGTGTGGAGATCCAGAGTGTGAAGATGCAATTAAAGCAGAAACAGGTGGTTTTGGGTCTAGATGTATGCCTGAAAAAGATCAAAATGAAGTTCATGGAAATTGCGTTTATTGCGGAAAAAAAGCAAAGCATTTTGTATATTGGGGAAAAGCATATTAAAATATGCTTTTTTTCATAAAAAAACAACTAATTCACGCATTTAGTTGCTTCTTTATGATAAGTATCATTATTTATACGATGTATCAAGATGTATTTGCATGATAAAAATTCCTCTTTCTATAATTATTTTCTTTTCTTCTCTTGATATCATTTTATATCTAATGAAATTATCTTTGTTTATCATAGTTTTCTAGCAAGATTGCAGAATCTTGTCGTGAACTAGATTTCTATCATAAACAATATTATTATAAATCATTTTTTTTATAAATTACAACAAAAAATTTTAATAAATTAAAAACTCTTGAAATTCAAGAGTTTTTACTTTCAAATGGTCGGGAAGACAGGATTTGAACCTGCAACCCCTTGGTCCCAAACCAAGTGCTCTACCAAGTTGAGCCACTTCCCGAAAACTGGTGCGCTCGGAGGGATTCGAACCCCCGACCTTTTGGTTCGTAGCCAAACACTCTATCCAACTGAGCTACGAGCGCAGGATATCAAAAGCCAGCTACTACTTGTAAACAATAAAATGGTGGCTCCAGCGGGAATCGAACCAGCGACACAGGGATTTTCAGTC
>CAZVUP010000041.1:0-12096 GCA_964630365.1 uncultured Muribaculaceae bacterium | reverse complement strand
GCTGCTTGCTCATATTGAGTTGAATCTCCATCAACACTTGTTGCTCCAGTAGCGGCTTTTTCAGCATTATCCATGGCACTAAGTAGTGTATCGATTGCCTCCTTACCTTCTGGTGTTACTTCTTCTCTTTCTTTTGCTTTTTCTAAGTAATCAATAGTTGCTTCTTTTTTACTTTCAATAAATTCTTTACCTTTTTCTTCTACAGCTTTTGAAACTTCTTCTTCGACAGCGTTTTGAATATTATTTTTTACTGTTTCTTTTAATGAATCAAATAAACCCATATTAATCCTCCTACTTATATATACATTATATCTTATTGTATTCATTTTTCAAATTTTTCTTTTAATTATTATTTATTTATGTTATTTTATTTATGGTGATAGTATGATAGATAAATACATTTCTAAAATATTAAGCTTTTCAAAAGCAATTTGTGTAATTTGCCTTTTTTGGTATGGAGCTTACTACTTTAAGTTTATTCCAGTTTTGTTATTTAAATTAGATCCAAGTAGTCTAACTCTAAAGAGCCAAATTCTCTTATCAATGTTTGCGAGTGGATTACTTGCTATTATGTTTTTCTTAATATATAGAAAAGAATTGATTTTAGAGTTTAGAACATTTAAAAATAAGTTAATGGAAAATATGGATCAAGGTCTTAAATGTTGGTTGTTAGGATTAGTTCTAATGATGGGTTCTAATTTTATTTTAACATTTATATTTAAAGCTGGCGGTGCAAATAATGAAAATGCACTTCAAGAAATGTTAAAAACATCTCCTTATTTAATGTTAATTAATGCTGGGATTTTAGCACCATTTAATGAAGAAATTGTTTTTAGAAAGACAATTAAAGATAATATTAAGAATAAGTGGATTTTTATTTTCTTATCATTTCTTTTATTTGGTGGAGCTCACGTTATTGGAAGTGCTACTTCTTTCACTGATTACTTTTATATTATTCCTTATGGAGCTTTAGGTGGTGTATTTGCTCTTGCCTATTATAAAACCGATACTATTTTTACCTCTATGACATTTCATATGATTCATAATATAATTTTGGTTTTGCTTTCAACTTTATGACACTCTTTTGAGTGTTTTTTTTTACATTTATTCACATAATAATTTAACTCCATATTTATGTTTATAATTATCAACTATTTGGTATTCTTGTCGAATGTAGTAACGAATTCCTTTTCGGCCCCAACTCCTTTCACCATATAACCTTTTTTTAATCGAACAATCTCAATCTCTTTCTTCATTAACTCTAATTCAAGTTCTTCAATTCTATCTTTTGGTTTCTTTTTTCCTAATCCTTTGAAACCACTTTTAATTTTACCAGTATTTGATTTTAAACCTTCAATACCATCTTTTTCATATTTTTCAAGCCATCTATATGCAACCGAATTATTAATGTTATATTCTTTTTCTATCTTTTTAATTCATTTTTCATCTAAATACTCCTTAAGTATTTTTTCTTTTTCTTCAGGAGTTCTCATATTTGACATAAAATTCACTTCCTTCTATATTAATTGTAACAAAAAATGTAGACATCTGCTTTTTTGCATTGTCTACATTTATTATATCAGTCTAAAATGTCTGTTCTTTTATTTATTATTTTTTTTATCTAGATATGCTAGAGGTAAACATATTACAAATTGAATACCTAGGGTAATAAAATAACCAATCCAATATGTATCAAGTAAAATTATATTTAAATATATTAATGTATATATCATATAATAAACTATTAATGATAATAAATAGTTTAAAAATATTAATAAGTAGGATGATTTAGTATTATTAGAGATAAAGACATAAAGCGTTAAATTTAGAAATTGACTTACTACATATGCACAGAATTCTCCACTTACACTTGATAGTATTAATCTCTCACCTAAAGCAAAGGACATTATAGCTGTAAATGATACAAATATAACTCCTGAAATAGCAATTGCTGATACTGCTTTTTTATAATCATATTTTTTACAGATATAATTTACTATAAAGTATATTAATGGTAATAAAAACAATGAATATGTTAATCTTACACCTTTAATAATGAAAGTATATGTTTTTAAAGATTCTAATAAAATTGTTAGTGTTGTTAATAATAGAATATACATCCAACAATCATCATAAGAATTTTCTTTTTTCTTTCTTCTAATATTTGGCACTTTACCACCTACTTACTCTATTCTATTTAATTCTATCATATATTTTTTTAATAGAAAAGAAAAAAGATTGAGATAATCAATCTTCTTTTGATTCTTTATTATTAATATCCTCTATGATTTTATCAATATGTTCTCCATATTCAATAGAAGTATCATAGATAAACTTTAATTCTGGAGTATGTCTTATGTCTATTCTTTCAGCTAATTTTGTTCTGATGAATGAAGATGCCTTTTCTAAAGCTAAAGCTGTTGTTTCTTTTTTACTATCATCAAGAACAGTATAATATACTTTAGCAAAACTTAGATCAGAAGTTACATCGACTCCAGTTATTGTAACAAACTTAATGTTTTCATCTTTTACTTCGCGCATTAGAATCATACTTATTTCTTCTTGATAAGTGTGATTTAATCTATCTATTTTTATTGATGACATAACTTCCTCCTAACGTTTTATTTCAACTAATTCATATACTTCAATGATATCATTTTCTTTGTAATCTTGACAATTAGTTAGAGTAATACCACAGTCCATATCTTTCTTTACTTCTTTAACTTGGTCTTTTTCATGTTGAAGAGTATTAACTTCTCCTGAGTAGATTACGATATCATCTCTTATTAGTCTAGCTTTAAGGTTATTCTTAATTATACCACTAGTAACATGGCATCCAGCAATTAATCCTACTTTAGAGAATTTAAATATTTGTCTCACTTCGGCAGTACCAACAACTTTTTCTTCAAATTCTGGGTCTAGCATTCCTTTCATTGCTTTTTCCATATCTTCTACTACTTTATAAATTATGTCATATGTCTTTATTTCAATATTATATTGCTTAGCAATGTCTTGTGTTGATTGACCAGCACGTACATTGAAGCCAATGATTATAGCACTTGATGCTGAAGCTAGGACTACATCACTTTCAGTAATTGCGCCAACTCCACCTCTAATCACTGTTACTTTAACACCTTCAACATCTATTTTTTCTAAGGCATTTCGAACTGCTTCTAATGAACCATTTACATCAGCTTTTAAGACTACTTTTATCTCCTTTTGTCCTTCTTTTATTCTACCAAATAAATCTTCTAAGCTCATTCCACTAAAGTTTGTGTCGGCTTCTTTAGATCTAAGGCTACGTGATTCTGCTATTTCTTTGGCCTGTTTTTCAGATTCAAAAGCCATAAATTTATCACCAGCACTAGGTACTTCAGAAATTCCAGTTACTTCAACTGGCATTGATGGAGTTGCTTCAACGATATTTTGTCCTTTATCATTTTTTAGAGTTCTAACTTTTCCAGCATAGTTACCGATAACAATAGGATCTCCAAGACGTAGCGTTCCATTTTGAATTAATAAGGTTGCGATTGAACCAACTTTTGAATCTTTTCGAGCTTCTACTACTGCACCTGTTGCATAACGTGATGGATTAGCTTTATATTCTTGCATTTCGGCAACTAATAAAATATTTTCAAGTAAAGCATCTACTCCTTCTCCAGTACGAGCAGATATTTTATTAACAATAATGTCTCCACCCCATTCTTCTGGAGTTAGTCCACATTCTACAAGACCAGTCATAATTCTTTCAATATTAGCTTCTGGTTTATCAATTTTATTGATTGCAACAATGATTGGCACATTAGCTGCTTTTGCATGGTCAATTGCTTCTTTTGTTTGAGGCATTATTCCATCATCTGCTGCTACTATAATAATTACTATGTCTGTTATTTGAGCACCTCTAGCTCGCATTTCAGTGAAAGCAGCATGTCCTGGAGTATCAATAAATGTTATTAATTTGTCATTACATTTAACTGAATAAGCACCAATTGCTTGAGTTATTCCACCTGCTTCACCACTTACGACATTACTATTTCTGATATAGTCTAGTAATGTAGTCTTTCCATGATCAACATGTCCCATTATTGTAACTACTGGTGGACGAGGTACTAAGTCTTCTTCTTTATCTTCTATTTCATAATTTTCAAAATTAGAAATATCAGCCTGTTCCTCTTTTTTTAACACTTTATCATAATCAGCAACAACTACCTCTACTGTATCATAGTCAAGTGACTGATTAACAGATGCCATTATACCTAAACCCATTAATTTTTTTACTAATTCAACTGGGGTAATTTCTAAAGCATTAGCAAGATCCGTTACTGTCATTCCTGTTTTATATAGAATAACATTTTCATCTTGAACTGTTTCATTACTCTGTAATTTTTCACGATGTTTATATATCTTTTTTCTTTCTTTTAAGAAATCTTTCTTATTGTTTTCTGTCTTTTTAGCTTGTTTGGATTGTTTTACTTTAGTAAAAGATGTTTGATTATCTAAATCTATTTTAGTATTAAATGCTAATTCTTCGGCTTTATCTTCTACTTCTTCATTCAATCTTCTTTCTTCTTCTACTTCCGAATCAGATATCTCATCTTTTTCTTCTGTTATTTCTTGTTCTTGTATAGCATTATCAAGTAAAGTTATACTTATATCATCTAGTAATGTGTTTTCATCATCATAGTTTATTCCTACTTTATCACATAAGTCTTTTATTTCTTCAATTGATAGTTCTACGTCATTTGCGTAATCTAGCAAACTCATCATGAAGAATCACCTCACTTTTCTATTATTTTTTTTATATCTTCATATACACTTTCCTCTATCTTGCATTCTAATCTTTTTTCTAATACCTTACTTTTCTTAGCTTGTTCTAAAACAGATAAATCCTTTTTAATATATGCTCCGCGACCATTTAATTTTCCTGTTTCATCAGCTTTTATTTTTCCTTCAGGAGTTCTTACTATTCTTAATAAATCTTTTTTAGGTAAGTTTTCTTTTGTTACAACGCAAGTTCTTAATGGTATTTTTTTTGTTTTCATATTAACCTCTATCTAAAATTAATTCCTGCTTCTCTTGCTTGTTCAGTTGTTTTTATGTCAATCTTTTTAAATTTAGTTAAGCGAGTTGCAAGACGAGCATTTTGACCTTTTTTACCGATTGCTAATGAGAAGTTATCTCCATCTGCAATTACCATAGCCTCTAGTTTTTTAGGATCTGTAATAGCGACTGTTAAATCTTTAGCAGGTGATAAGGCATTTTCAATAAACACTGCTGGGTCTTTATCATAGCGAACAACATCTAGTTTTTCACCATGTAATTCTTCAATAATTCGAGCAATTCTACTACCTTTTTCACCAATGCATGCACCGATTGGGTCAACATTTGGGTTTTCTGAATAGACAGCTACTTTACTTCTATTTCCAGCGTCTCTTGCAACACTGTAAATCATAACTGTTCCATCATTTATTTCTGGAATTTCTAGTTCAAATAATCTTTTTACAAATCCAAAATGTGATCTACTTAAAAGGATTAACATATTTTTACCGTTGTTATCTACCTTTGATACATAGACTTTTATTTGAGAACCCATTTCTATTTTTTCACCTGGTATACAATCTTTTTTAGGTAATATTCCATTTGTTCTACCAAGATCAATAAAATAATTATCTGTATCTTCTAAAGCTACTGTTCCAATTAGTAATTCATCTTGTTTGTCACCAAATTCATCCATGATACTATTTCTTTCGGCTTCACGAATTTTTTGAACAACTACTTGTTTTGCAGTTGATGCTGCAACTCTACCAAAATCTTTTGGTGTAACTTCTGTATCAATGGTATCTCCAACTTCTAACGTTTTATCAATCTTTTTAGCATCACTTAGTTTTATTTCAGTTTCTGGGTTAAAGAATGTTTGAGCAGGTTTTTTATCCTTTTCTTCTTCTGGTACCTCTTCGCTCTCTTCAACTTCTTCTACAACATCTGGTTTAGTATCAAGTTCATCATCTTCAGCATAACTTTCAAATAAAGCATCATCGTATTCCTCTTTAGTCATTTTATCATCAGCTACTACTGTTAAATATGAATATACTTTTATTTCTCCTGTATCACGATCAAACAATACTTTAACGTTTGTTTTTGAATTAAAATTTTTCTTATAAGCTGATGTTAGTGCAAGTTCCATAGCGCTATATACTATTTCTGGATCAATATCTTTTTCTTTAACAATATTATCCAAAGCTTTTTTAAATTCTGCTCCATTCATTTTAAATTCTTTTTCTTCTGCTTTTTTTGCCATTTTAATTATTATCTCCTTTCTCTTTTGAAAAGATGTCAAGCTCATCAGCATCTTCTAGAACACTTGAATCCTTATCTACCATTTTGTTTATTATTCTTGAGGCAGCTGTTATCTTATTTAGATCAATTACTTCACTACTATCTAGGACAATATTAAATATTTTTTTCCCTTCCTCAGTACTTATGAATGCATCGTCTACAAAGACATTTAGTTCTTTAATTGAATCATTTAAAAGATTAGCTAGTTTCTCTTTCATATTCACCTCCTAATAAATAATAAGAGTGGGATTTGTTCTTTCCCACTCCTTTCTGTTTGTATTATAACATATTATTTTTATTTTACAAGTGATTTGCTTCATTTTTATTTTGATTTTGAAGTTCATTTTCAGTTTTTAGTACTTGAAGCATATCTTTTCCGATAAAGTTTGGTACAAAAATTTGATTGGTTAAAATAGAATCATATCCATCAACTTTTCCTATTGCATTACCATTCAATTCTTTTAATGTTTGAATATCCGTTTCATATAAAGCAGCTATTTCTTCCAAGCTTCTTCCTTCAACATCAATCATTTCTGCATAATATCCTAAATCACTTTCACTGACATTATAAGGGATTCTTATTTTATCACCCGAATAGATTATATTTCCTTCAATACCATTCATCTTTTGAAGGCTTTCAATTGAAATTCCTGCATCATAGGCAAGAGTTGATAAGTTATCTCCATCTTTAATTACATAATACCTTGTTAAAACGATTTTCTCTTCAGTTTGTTCATCAACTGTTTGAATTGTTTCCGGTGATCTATTGGTATATGTTTCCTTTTCTATTTTATTAAGAATTGATGTTGTAAATAGTGAAAATCCTACTAGAAAAGCGGCAAAATTACGTCTGTTTCGCATTGAGTAATCTAAGAAGCTTTCCCCTTTTCTATGACGTAGTTTTGACAACTGAAAAACTATTTCTTGAGTTATATGAAATCTTATACCATTAATAGAGTGAAGAGCTTTATTTTCGACAGTAGTACCAACATTTTCATTATATTCTATTCCAATATCTTTATGACGTTCAAAAAACGGATAGTCTTCTTCTTCTTCTTCTCTTGCTTTATCATATGCATTATCAAAAGCCTCTACTATTTTTTTGAATGCTTCTTCTGGAGTTAAAGCATCACCATCATCATAATATGGTTCATCATTAAATCTAGCATTTGGATCATAACCATCGTTTTCTTGTTTTTTTTCTTCTTTACTAGCATAATATTCTTCAAGTTCTGCATCATATGCTTTTCGTCTTTCTGGATTTAATAATGTTTCTCTAATATCATTTAAAATTCTAGCAGCTGTTTCAGCCTGCTTTTGAGTTTTTTCATCGTCCTGAGCATGAACATCAGGGTGACACTCCATCATTGCCCGATGATATATTTCTTTTATTATCTCTGGAGATGTATCTTTTTTTATTCCTAACATTTTATAGTAATCAACTATTGGTTTTTCCATTTATATCCCTCTTTTACTATCCTATTATCATGTAATGATTATACTATATTCACCTGTGTTTGTCAAAGAAAGCCCTTCCAAGAAATAAGGCCATCAGAAGATTCTTGATATATGGCAAGAAGGCAGTTTTTATCATCTTTAAAAATCACTTTATCTGCTATTTTCCATTTATTTTCTATTTTCACTCCATTAGATATTTTAAATGCTAATTCTTCGTTAACTCTAATTATTGGATAGTTTAAAACTTCTTCTATTTTATATAATTTATATTCATTATTTTTTATATCTTCTAAAGTATTAGTCTCTTTCAGTTGTATTTTTCCTTGTTTTGTTCTAACTAATGATGTCATTGTAGCATGAGTATTTAGTTTTTCGCCAATATCATTGATTAAACTTCTAATGTAACATCCTTTGGTTACTAGAGCTCTAAACGTGAATGTTTGTTTATTTGATTCTAATAATTCTATTTCTTTTATTGTAACTTCTTTTTTTGGTAATTCAACATTTTCATTTTTTCTAGCATAATCATAGAGTTTTTTTCCATTTACTTTTACTGCTGAAAAGATTGGTACCTCTTGAAGATAAGTTTTTTGAAAGGACTTAAGTATTTCTTCTAAATTAATATTACTGGGTACTTGTTTTCTTTCAATTACTTTGCCTTCTATATCATATGTATCAGTTTTTATTCCTAGTTTGACACCGGCAATATATTCTTTATCTTCAGCTGTTAGTAACTCAACAATTTTTGTAGCTTTGCCGATAGCAATTATTAATACTCCTTCAGCTAATGGATCAAGTGTTCCTGTATGACCTACTCTTTTTATTCCAAATAAATGAGATATTTCATTTACAACATCAAATGATGTTACCCCTTTTGGTTTATTTATATATAGTACTCCACTAAAATCTTTTAAATATTCTTCTAAAGTTAATTTTTCTTCATACATTATTTTTGCTGGTACTTTTCCGACATATCTAATATGCCATGATTCATAATCATAACCAGTTATACTTTCTTTTTCCTTAGGGTATCTTAAAATGAATCCATAATTATGTAAATATTTCTGTACTTCTTTTAAAATTGCTTCTGTTTTTTCTTGATTAGCATTTGGTTCTAACCATTCATTATTTACTTTTACTACTATATCAATGGCTAGACCAGTATGGTGTTCACTCATACCTACTTTGGAAACAGTTTTTTCTGTATAGTCTTTACCATATTTATTTTCAAATTCTTTAATTAATTCTTCTTGTTCTGTAAATGAGCGATAAGCTGAGTCTATGCCAATAGTGATATCTTTTTCTTTTAACTTTTTTTCTAATTCTAAGTATTTTTTATAAGTTTCTTCTTCTATTAAAACTTTTTCTTCATAAACATTTTTTATTTCAAGAAGATTCATTTTATTTAAGTAGTTAGATTTTATTGGATTATTTTTATTCACAAGAATTGTGTATTTCATTTTATCACCTATCTTATTATACCAAATTATATTGATACATTCAAAAAAGAGCTTTAGCTCTTTTGCAGTGTCTTATGTTTTTCTTGATCTAATTCTCTATATATTCGATCATGCAGCTCAGTTAGAGGAATTGTACCTGCTACTTCACGCATTTTTCTGTCAAAAAATCTTTCAAATTCTTTAAGTGTTTTTGTACTAAACTCTGGAGTTTTATCTTTTGGAGTATAGATAATATCAGCTATAAAGTCCATTATATAGTAATCTACTAATCGATGTCCTGAATTAATTTGTTTTTCTATTACTGGGAGACTTCCATTATAGATAAGACGATATTTTTCTATTTCTCTATTATCTATAACAACATGTCCTTCGGGATGAATAATGTCAACTGCAAAATCATAAGGAATTTTATCAATTGTACATTTATATCTACCACCAACAAATTGTCCATTAGTATTTAATTTACAAGTTAATATTTCATCATGCAATTTTGTAACTGGATTAAATCCTCTATAAAACTCTATTTCCTTTTCAACACCAATATCAAGAACATGTTTTCTAATTTCAATACCATTATATATTTTTTTTAAAAAATTTTGATTTTTTTCTAGAGAATAGACGTTTTCTGTATATTCACCATCATGACTAGGAGTTAAAACTCTTTCAGTTACTTTTATTTTAAAATTATCAGATGCTGGATCATATTCAGCTTCATAAAATATGGCTTTCCCATATCTTATGTAGTCTTCACTTTCAGGCAATTTTTTTATTTTAATTTTGCCATATTGTTTATCAATTGCGATATCATATAAGGAATTATTATCTTCGATACCAGTCCAAGTGATTGACCGTTTTCTTTCAACTCCTGGTTTATTTAATGCTTCCGCTATACTATTGTTTTCTCTTTTTAATATACTCATATTGTCATCTCCTCTCATGTCTTTTATTTTATGAGTTTACTTTTTTTGTAGTACCTTTTCTTTGTCTCTACTTAGTGCATTATTAATCATTTTGTACAAGTCACAAAATGGAATTTCTAGGGCAAGTGTTTTTAATTTTACTCTTAATTGTTCATCAAATTCTAATAATAGTTTTTCTTTTACTTTTGGAGTGTCAGCAATACCCTCATATCCTTCTGGATTTTTCTTTACTGCTTCAGCTATTTCTTCTACGAAATAACCTATAAATAAATCAACATATACATTACCCGTTGCAGTTTGAAATTTTAAGACATCTATAAATTGATCGAGCCTTTTAAACATTTGCCAGTTTTTTTGAATTTTTTTACCACCAACATAAATATGAGAAGTTGGAGAGTTACAGACTCCATGATTAAACAAGAAGATATTTTTACCTACTTTACTACTATATTTTCCATTAACAAATTCATTATTAGGATTTAGATTACAACTAAAACTTGTATTTTCTTGCATAGTTTTTAAATCATAATCAGTATAAGCAAAATGTTTCCAGCCATCGATCAAAGATTCTTCTACCAAAATATCATTATATTTTTTTGTTAAAAAACTCCTATCTTTGAATAAGAAATATTTGTTTTCTATAGATGTTCCATCATGTTCATCACTTAATATATGCTCAGTCATTTCTATTTTGAAGGACTCTTTTTCTGGGTCATACTGAGCTTTATAAGTGGTAGTTCTTCCGTGTTTAATAAAGTCATCATTATTTAAAAATTTTTCTATTGTAATTTGTCCATTTCGTTGCGATATGTAAATTCTATATAATACACAGTTATTGTCATCAGAAACATTCCAGGTCATAAATTTATTTTTGCCTGTCCCACATAATGTGCCTTTTCTACTTAAGGCTTCTTCAATTCTTTCATTTGTTGTTTTTATTAATTCCATTTAATCACTTCCCTTTATGCATTATACATAATATAACTATTTAAGTCAAAAAAAGAAGCTTAGCTTCTTTACTTTTTGATTAAGTCTTTACTTAATAAACTTATAAATATACCTAGTCCTAAACATAAAGCAATAAATCCAACTAAGCCACCAATTACTGGTATTAGTTTTAAGATATATATTCCTAAAAGCGTTACACATAGTACTAAATATTTATTAGGAATTTTTTCTTTTAATAGCCAATTACCTAAATAATATGCCGCAGCAATATTTGATAAATATAATAATATGATATATCCAACTAAGGCAATTAAACTTAAAGGAATACCGATTACTGTGCATAATAATAAGATTACTGCTGCTGGTAGTGCTATTAAGAATAAGAATCCTTTACCAACATTTTTAAATAAATTATCTACTCCTTGCTCTAATTTTTCAATTTTATTAAATGTTTTACTTTGCCATAATAATAGGAGACCTATTAAAAGCAATGATAAAAATGATTGGAAACGTTTTCTTAAAATATCGCTAAATGTTGGTTCTTCAATTTCTACACTTTGATATGTTTCTTTATTTATGACTTGAGCAGTTTCGGAAATACTTATTTTTGCATCTTCTGGATATTTTAATGTTCCATTAATAATAGCTTCTCTACCAATCTTAATTGTTTCAGCAGCAATTGTAACATCACCAGATATTTCGGAATTAATAACAACTACTTCTCCTGCTAAATTTGCATTTCGACCAATGTTAGAGTCAATTCGTATTTCTTCTCCGGCTGCATATAAATCTCTTATTTCTGATGATTCTACAGTAATATTTTGTCCGGCTAAAAAGGCATCTTTTGTTGTAAGAGATTCTAAATTAACGTTTCTTCCAGCAGCAAAAACGACATCTTGCTTACTAGAAAGTTTCAAATTGTTTCCGGCTACAAAGTTTGCACCATTAATATCAGATGATACGGAAACATCATT
>CAZVUP010000040.1:0-12987 GCA_964630365.1 uncultured Muribaculaceae bacterium | reverse complement strand
TTAACTAAATTAATTGCTTCTCCCATATGATCAAAGTCTCCATGCGTCAATATTAAATAGTTTATTCTTTTTATACCTTGATATTTTAATGAGGGATTTAGAATGTTTGTAAAAATTGCTTCAGCAGAATAATTTGACTTTTCTCCACCAGTATCAATCATTATTGTTCTATGTTCAACATGTAGTATTAGTGAGTCTCCTTGATTTACATTTAGTACTTTTAAATATGCAGAATTATCAATATAAGGTATTTCATAATGTATTATTAATAATGCTACAAATAAAACTATTGCTTTCTTATTATTTTTAAGTAATATTATTGCTATTAATAAAAAATAGATTAGATAAATAATTAGTGGTAATTTTTTAAAAGTTATTTTTAAAATGTTTATATTTGAAAAATATAAGGAAGTTTTCTCCAAAATAATAATAAAGTAATAATATATAGGTTCTAGAGGTTTAATTAAGACAATAATTAATGATAATGGAAAAACAATTAAACTTATTAATGGAACATAAAATAAATTATATGTAACACTTAAGAGATTTATTTCCGAAAAATTATATAGTGTAATTGGTAAACTTACTATAAATGATATTATTGATGTTTTAAATAATGTTAATATATAGTTTGATGATGATATTTTTTTGGATAAAATGATAAGAAAAAAACTTATTGAATAGGAATAAAGATAAGCTATATCAAAAATATAATACGGATTAATTAATAATGAAATAGCTACTGTAATAAAGACTAAATTTTGTGGTTTTATATAAAAATAGTTAATACTATTTAGAGAAAATAAGATATAAAATAATACTCCTCTTAATATAGATGGAGATAGGCCTACTAATGCTAAATAAATTAATAAAATTATTGTTGTTATTTTAAAAACTATTAATTCATCTAAATTTAATTTTTTTAATATTCTTTTTATTATATTTACTAATAAAGTTATATGCATACCACTTATCGCAAATAAATGGCTAATCCCATTACTCTGATAACTTTTTTTTACTTCAGTATTTAGTAAACTCTTATCGCCAAGAATAAATGTATATAAATATGGATTATTATCTAATCTTTCAATTAACATGTTTTTAAAATAGTAATAAATATTTTTATTATTAGATATTTTTTTATAACTATTTGCTTTTACTATATAGAATATTCTTTTTCTATTAAGAAATACTCTATAATTAAAAAGTTGATCATTTAAATTTATTGATGGTTTATTAAAAATTCCATATACTTTTATTTCATCACCTAGTGAGATATTTATTTCTTCTGTATTTTTTAAGTAATAAGTTACTATTAATTTTTCTTTAGCTTTTAGAATAATAGTTATTTTATCATCCTTAGTATTTATTTTTGTTACAGTACCTATGACTTCTTTTTCTTTACCAGTATATTTTGATTTTTTAGGTAAAGATAAATTTATTAAAGAAAAAATTATTGCCACTAAAAGAATAAAATAATATATGTAATCACAGAGTAATATCTTCCTTAATCTGAGCAAAGGCTTTTTCTCCTATTCCACTTACTTTCATAATATCTTCTATTGTTTGAAATGGACCATTTTGTTCACGATAAGTAATTATTTCTTTAGCTTTAGCTTCACCTATTCCAGATAAAGTCATTAATTCTTCTAAAGAAGCTGTATTAATAGATACTTTACCAGTTACTTTTATATCTTGACTAATACAAGCATCATTTATAAGGGCATCTTCATCTACTTGATGGCATTTATTATCTATTTGTTTTTCTATTTCTTTAGTTTTCTTAAAATCACTTACTTGTTCTTTACTATAAATTATTATTACCATCTCGTCTGTAATTTTTTTACTTAAATTAATTACAGAAGTATCAGCGTTTTCTGTTAAGCCACCTGCTTTTTCAATAACATCAATGACTCTAGAGTTTACTTCTAATGAATAGATACCAGGAGCATTTATTTCCCCTTTTATATCAACTTTATACATTTCCAACTCTGTTTTTTTATCTTCTTTTTTGAATAGCTTTTCATCTTTTTTCTCTACTACTACATCATTATTTTTGTCATCTTTATTTATAATTAGGTAAGTAGTTAATATCCCTATAATAATGAATATAATGACACTTATAATTATTTGTTTTCTGTATCGATATTTAAATGTTATAATTATCACCTCATTTTATTATTCAAAAAAAAAGAAAAGTCATCTAGACTTTTTCTTATATTTTTGAAATTCTTTTTCGATATTGTTTTACTGTTTGACCTTCTTCTATTAATTCTTCGTCAGAAGAAATACCAAGTCCTATTTTTGACATTAATTCTTCTTCTACTTTTCCAATATCATCAGTTTTTATTCTTGTTCCAGCACTGCACATATTTCCACCACCATGCATTGCTTTCATTATTTCCCCAACATTTACTTTTTTTCCACCACGAGCTGAAATATGAACAGTTTCTTCATCAACATATCCTAATACAAAAGATGCATCTATTCCATTAAATTTCATCATTTGATCTGCGGCTTTGGCAAAATCTTCTTTTAAATAAATACCTCTTGGGTTTGTTCTATTTAAAGTAAAAGATATCTGTATTGGTGCTAGGGACTCACTATATTTTTTTATATTAGTACCAAAGATAATTAAGTTATTTATGCGACAGTAGCTTTCAAACTCTTCAAGAAACAAACTGTTTATATAATCGATACTTGCTCCTCTATCTATCAATTTTTCAGCAACGTCATGAGTTTTTGATGTTGTATTTTGCTTAAAGCGATGGGTATCTAAATTAATTCCAGCTAATAAGAAATTAGCAACACTTGCTGGATA
The DNA here is from genome assembly GCA_964630365.1 of uncultured Muribaculaceae bacterium. Lineage (GTDB taxonomy): Bacteria > Bacillota_I > Bacilli_A > RF39 > UBA660 > UBA3789. Next base: position 10,166 of record CAZVUP010000040.1, on the reverse strand, counting down.
TCTTACTTTTTGAGAAATTAGAATTCTAGCAACTACTTCAGAAGCACTCGATACTTCTAATGATATAAATTTTTTATTAGTTTTTATTGATGTTTCATCTTCATTATGATGATCGATTACTATTATTGTTCTTGCCTTATCTAAACTGTCACCAATAGAAATTCTATCTGGTTTATTTACGTCAGTGACTATAACTAATGATTTATCATCGACCAATTCCAAATAATCCGATTTTTTTATTATTTGAAATTTATCTTTATTTTCATTAATAAGTCTTTTTACACCTGGTTCTATTTGAATTTCATCATCATCGACAATTATAAACGATTTTTTTCCATAATTAGCAGCTAATGATTGTAGGCCCACACATGCTCCTATTGAATCAAAATCAGGACTGTTATGACCAACGATAAAAACTTTAGAACTTCTTTTTATTTCATACTCAAGTTGTTCCCTTAGCTGTTTTATACTAAGACCCATACTAATTCTCCTTCGCATAGAAACAGCCATATTATAGCATAAAAACTAAAAAAAAGCAACAGAAATACTTTTCTATGCTTTTTCCTTTAAAATACCATTTTCGACACTTACTCTTTGAACAATCGTTAAAGCTGCAATTAGACAGATTGTAAAACTACCGCCATAGCTCATAAATGGTAATGGTACTCCTGTCATTGGCATTAATCCCATTATTCCTAATAGATTAATAGCAATATGTAAAAATATATATGTTGCTATGCCATAACATAATACTGCTCCTCTATTATTGGGACTCTTTCTTCCAATTACCAGTATTCTGAAGAAAACAAAAATATACATTAAAATCAATAATACTCCAGTTATTACGCCTAGCTCTTCTACTATTATTGCAAATATAAAATCTGTATATGGTTCAGGAAGATATAAATACTTCTGTGTTGAATTACCAAGACCAACACCGGTTAATCCACCATTATGAATAGCAATATAACAATTACAAACTTGATTTCCATCATCTAAAATCCTAGAACATGGATTTTTATAATTGAACCTTTCCATTTGTCGATCTAATAATAGTCCTTTTCCACTACCTACAATTGCGACTAATCCGAAGATAACTATACCTAAAATTGCAAATACTGTTTTAAATTTTATATCTTTTGCAATTGGTACTGATAAAAATATAATTCCTACAATAGTGCAATAAATAATAGTTGTACCTAAATCAGGCTGGATAAATATTAGAGCTGCTGCTATAGCACATATTCCAATTGGGAATAAACTTTTTGACCAAGTATTCAGTTTTTTTGCATTTTTATCATAATAATTAGCTAAAAATACGATAGTTATTACTTTAACAAATTCACTTGGCTGGACACTAACAAATCCTAAATCGAACCAACTTACTGCTTGGTTTTTTGCGCTACCTATGGCCAATAATACAACTAGAGATGCTATACCTATTAATAACAACCCCCAAGAAAACATTCCATAGGACTTGGTATTAAAACGAATCATTATTAATGATAGTATTAATCCAACAGCTAAAAAAACTGCTTGCTTAATAAAATAATTGTATGGACTTACATCATGTGACATATAGGCTGTTACATTTGATGCTGAAAATACCATGATTAGGCCTAGGGCAAATAAAATCATAGTAATAATTAATAATGGTTTGTCAATGTATTTTATTATCTTTCTCATAGTATCTCCTTATACTATATAATATAACATAATTAAGTAATACTGGGATAATTAAATTCACAAAATGTGTAAACTTACATAACCTATATTAGATTAGTAAAGGAGGATGTTTATGTACTATTATGGTGGTGGACAAGGATGTTGTCCTACTCAAGCATCATATTATTATCCAATGTATGGAAATAATAATGGTTCTAACTATGCAGTTGTATTAGTTTTATTTATCTTATTAGTTATTGTTATTGGTACAAGATGGAGTAATTAATCTTTAGAACGAGAAATCGTTCTTTTATTTTTTTCAAATTTATGTTATAATATGTAACCATGGTGATTGATATGGAAGAAGATTATATTTTAGCTCGAAAAGCAGCACGAAAGGTAGCATCAAAGATATGTTCACTGGATAATGACTATTTTGAATTTTTTACAGTGGCGATTTATGTAATTTTAAGAATTTATGATGACGATTATAAAGATTTTATTATAGGACTTGTTGAAGAATGTGATATTTATTTTGATTATGGTTCTGTTGAAGAAATAATGAAAAAGAATGGATTATATGAAAATTTTGATTTTGATACTGATCCTTCTTCAGCTATCGCAGTTTCTATACCTGATACTTTTCTTCATTTTGATGAAACTTGCTTTGATTTTGATCATTCAAATAAACCAACTATCGTTTGTAGTAAAGATTGCGAGAATTTAACTGTTATTCTTAATACTTTTATTCATGAATTTCAACATTTACTAACTAGTTATTTTAAACCTGTGGAAATTAAATATGAAGATGATGAACAAATAGCTAGTCTTAGGAGTGGACTTTCAATAACTAGATATGTTTATGATGGTGAAGATATTAAGGACTATCATTATTTTAGAATAATTAATGAAGCAATTACTGTAGTTAGAACAACAGAAGCGATGAAAGAGATATTATCTCTTAAAGAATTTTGTCCTGATGATGATGTTTTAAGTTTTGTTGATGAATTAGATAGATATTATATTGAACATGATTTTGCTTACGAAGAAATAATTCCAATTTTTAGAACATTATGGAAAAATGAACAGTTTAAACAACTTGTTGAAAGAAACATTGTTAGTGGTGATATTCAAGAAATAGTAGATGAATTTAATGAAGACTTAGGTGTAGGAGAATTTCAGAGAATGGCGCAATTATTAGATGATATTTCTTATACTTCACAGTTTAACAAAAAAATGGAATTAAGACGTTTAAAAGATGAATTACGTAAAATAATTAAAGCTTATAATACTAAAAATAATGTATTACAGAAAAGAACTAGGCAAAATTAGTTATTTTTGATAAAATATAAGAAGTTGAGGTGGTTCTAGTGTTAAAAACAAAGGATATATTAGATGAAAAGGATAAACGATTAAGAAATATTAGTAAAGAAGTACAATTTCCACTTACAAAAAAAGATAAAGAACTAATTGATACTATGATTGAATATTTAAAGAATAGTCAAATTGATGAACTTGCGGAAAAATATGATTTACGTCCTGGTATGGGAATGAGTGCTATTCAATTAGGGGTTGCTAAAAGATATTTTGTTGTTGTTAATGAACTTAGTGACCCAGAAGATGTGGAAAAAGAATTTGAAACTTATGTATTAATTAATCCAAAAATTATAAGTAACTCTATGGAACAAATATATGTAACTGATGGAGAAGGATGTTTAAGTGTTAATCGTCCAGTTGAAGGTATTGTCCCAAGATATGCTAGAGTTACAATGGAAGCATATGACATGGAAGGAAGAAAAATAAATGTTAGAGCTCGTGAAGAATTAGCAATTTGTTTCCAACATGAGCTTGATCACTTAAATGGTATTTTATTTACTGATCATATAGATCCTAAAAATCCATATAAAGGAAAAGATTCTATGAGAGCAATTTAGCTCATAGAATCTTTTTTTATAATAATTCATCATGATTTTCTAATTTTACACTTACTAGTTTAGAAACACCAGATTCTTGCATCGTAATACCATATAATGTATTAGCATACTCCATAGTCTTTTTCTTATGAGTTATAATTAAGAACTGGGTTTTATTTTTATAATTATCTAAATACTTACCAAATCCTTCAACATTGGCTTCATCAAGTGCTGCTTCTACTTCATCAAATAAGCAGAATGGCACTGTTCGAACATTTAGAATGGCAAATAATAAACTTATTGCAGTTAGAGTTTTTTCGCCACCTGATAGAAGGGATATTGTGGTTAATTTTTTACCTGGAGGTGAGGCTACAATATCAATACCTGTTGTTAATAAATTGTCAGGATCTGTTAATTTTAAATCAGCATGACCACCATTAAATAGCTCTTTAAAAACTTTTTGGAATTCTATTTTGATTTGATCAAATGTTGTTTTAAATTCTTCTTTCATTACTTCATCCATTTCATTCATAATATCAAGTAGAGTGTCTTCTGCGCGAAGGAGATCTTCTTTTTGATTAGTTAAAAAGATATAACGGTTATTTACTCTTTCATACTCATCAATTGCTTCAAGATTAACCATACCTATTTTTTTGATATTTGCCCTATATTTATTAACTTTAGATCTTGCTTCTTCAGGTTCTATATCTAGTACATAATTATCTTTAGCTCTCTCATAAGTTAATTCATATTCACTAGATAGAGTTTCTAACATATTATCTAATTTAACATCAGTTCTATTTATTTCTATTTCTAATTCTTGGGATTCTTTTTCCAAGTTACGTAGTTCATGATTTCTAAGTTTATCCTTAGCAAGTGCCTCTTCTTGCTTTGTTTTTAAATCTGATATATTTCTTTCAAGTGTTTTTATTCTAATCTCTAATTGTTCTTTATAAGCACTCTTTTCGTGGAAAAGTTTGATTAATTCTTGTTCTTTTTCACTAACAGAATTCTTACTAATTAATTCAAGAGACTCATACTCTTTTGATAGTTTTATAAGTTCTTCTCGTAATTCATTCAACTCATTATTTTTAGTATCATAATATTCTTTTAATGATACTTTTTCTTTTGAAATAGCAAATAATTTATCCTCTTCTAGACTTATTTCTTTTTCTAATTCATGTAGTTCATCTTGTAATTCTTTTTCTTCAGCCTGTTCAATTTTTTCTTTTTCTTCTAGTGTTTTTAATTCTTGTTTTAAAAGTATTGTACTTTTACCATTATAAGTTGATCCCCCAGTTAGTGAACCTCCTACATTTATAACATCTCCCGCTAAAGTAACAATTTTATACTTTGCTTTTATCATATGTGATAATCTTGTTGCAGCATCTATATCAGTTACAACCACTACTATTCCTAATTGATTTTTAATAATAGCAGTATATTCTTTATTAAATGTTACTAAATCAGACATAACGCCTAAAAAGTCTGGACTATTCTTTAAAGTATTTAATGTTTCATAATCAACATATCTTTCTTTTATTACTGATAGTGGGAAGAATGTTGCTCGACCTAGGTGTTCATCTTTTAAATAACTAATTGCTCGTTTAGCAGACTCTTCATCTTTAGTAATGATAAAATTTTTGCATGATGATATTGCTGTATTAACTGCTTTAGTATATTTATCTTCTACTTGTAGGACATTACCAATAGTATTGTGTATTCCAGTTAAGTGAGGATTTCCTAAAACTTTACGAACACTATTAGGCATATCTAGCCCTTGTTCTATTTCAACTTTTAAACTATTTATTCTATTTTTAGTGGAAATCGTTGACTGATTATGTCTGGTAAATTCACTTATTAACATATTTTTCTTTTTCTTAAGTGATTCACAATTTTTATCTACTTCTGTTGATGCAGTTTCTTTTTTAGATGACGACTCAATGATAGTTTTAATTTCTTCTTCTAATATTCTAATAGTTCCTGTTAATTTTTCTTTTTCATTTAGAATGCTTCTAATATTATCTTTTATTTCATCTTCTTCTTTGGTGGTTTTACTTCTTTCTTTTAAAAGACTACGTTCCCCATCAAGTTTTTCTTTCTCAGCTGTTACTTCAAGAAGTTCAGAATTTAACTTTGCTTTTTCTTGTTCAAGTTTAGCTAGTCTATTTGCATCATCAAGTGTTGTAGCTGAAAGTTTATTCGCATCTGCTGAAATATTTATAATATCTTGATCTATTTTTTCTTTTTTCTTTCGTGCTGTTTCCAAATTATTATTTAGATTTTCAATATCATATGTTAACAAAGCAACTTCATACTTGTCTAATCCTTCTTTGTTTTCAAGATAGATTTTAGCTTTTTCACTTTGATCTTTTAATGGACCAATTTGCATTTCTAATTCGGTGATTATATCATTAACACGATCAATATTATTATGGGTTCTATCTAGTTTTCTTAATGCTTCTTCTTTTCTTTTCTTATATTTTAATATACTTGATGCTTCTTCAAATATTACTCTTCTGTCAGTTGATGAATTACTTAATATTTTATCAACTTCACCTTGAGAAATAATATTAAACGATTCTTTTCCCATACCAGTATCTAATAAGATATTATTTATATCTTTTAACCTGCATCTTTCGTTATTTAGAAAGTATTCATTTTCACCACTACGATATACTCGCCTTTTAATTGATATTTCAGTATAAGGGACATTTAGATAATGATCACTATTATCAAATAATAATTCTACACTTGCAACATTCAATGGGTTTCTACTTTTACTTCCAGAAAAAATTACATCAGTCATTGATCCTTCTCCACGAAGAGATTTAACTGATTGTTCTCCTAAAACCCATCTTACGGCATCAACAACATTACTTTTTCCTGACCCATTTGGTCCAACAATACATGTTGTTTTATCATCTAGTTTTAATTCTAATTTATCGGCAAAAGATTTAAAACCACTTGCGACTATTCCTTTTAAGTACATATACTTCACCCTACTATGGATTATACTATAAATTCATTTTATCAGCAATAATAACTTATGAAATATCTTCAGTAATTAATTCATCTAAACTTGTAATTTTATAACCCCTACTAATAATATAGTCTATTGTTGTAGACAATTCTTTTTCGACTGAGCTATTTATTTCTAAACTTATAATTATTGAATTACTTAAATTGTTTTTTATTTCTTTATAAATATTTTTATTTAATACTATTGTTGGTTTTATTGTATGTAGTTTTAATTTTTTACACATAGTTAGTAACTCTTCATTATCTTTTTCAGTGTAGCAGTATTTAGCGTTTTTTTTAGTTACTGCTTCAAGGTAGGATAATGACGTTTTAAAAAATTGCTCTTCTGTTTTTGAGTCATAGCTTAATAATTCAATTTCATGATTACTTAGTTTTTTTATTAGACTAGTATGGTTTTCTAAATATAGACCATCTATAAATAAAGTTACTGGTATTTTTTTATAATTTATAATACTAAGTATTTTTGTAGGATTTGTTTCTTTAGTTATTTTAAAAACTATGGCTATATTTTTATTATTTGGATTTCCTTTTATAATGTATTTATCATATGTATCTGTAATTGATATTGTTGGTTTTACTTCTTTTAAAACAGTTAAAGCTTCATTATAGGTGCCATAGTTTTTCATTTTATCGAATGATTTTTCATAATCTATCTCTTTACCATTTTGACCTGATATTATTTCATTTCCGATTACTTTAGCATCTATTGATTTTAGATGATATTTTTTATCTGTTTTTTTTATTTGCTTCATAATTGGATCATATTGTTTTAAAAAAGAGATAATTTTATCAGTATAAAAGAAACTAAATATTACTAATAAAATAATTAATAATCTATTTATTATTTTTTTCATATACTCACCTAAATAAATATATGAAAAAAAGGTTCAGAACTGAACCTTTATTTTTCTGCTTTTTCTACTTCCTTTTTTTCTTCTTTTTTCTTTGGTTTAGGAAGAACTTCTTTTCTTGAAAAGTTTTGACGTCCTTTTTTATCTGCGCCTAAAGCTTTAACAATTATTTCATCACCTACGGAAACAACATCACTAGCTTTAGCAACTCTTTCATGGGCAAGTTGTGATACATGAACCATTCCTTCACAACCTGGCCATAATTCAACGAAACAGCCGAAGTCTTCTACTTTTACAACTTTTGCTTCATAAATTTTTCCAACTTCTACTTCTTTGACAATATCTTCAATCATTTTTCTTGTTCTATCAATTATTTCTTTATCAGAGTGGTAAATTATTACTCGTCCATCATCTTCAAGTTCTACTTTTACAGCGTTGATATTAGTTACTTCTTTGACGTTAGAAGCTTCGCAAATGATTTTAGTAATCATTTCACCACCTTTTCCGATGACATCTTTAATCTTAGCTGGGTTAATCATAAATGTTTCCATCTTTGGAGCATATTTAGATACTTCTTTACGTGGTTCTTTAATTTGTTTTTTAACTACTTTCAAAATTTCTAGACGCGCTTTACGAGCTTGCTCAAGAGCTTCTTTTAGAATTTCTTCAGTAATTCCTTTTATTTTGATATCCATCTGAAGAGCAGTAATACCATATTCAGTACCGGCTACTTTAAAGTCCATATCACCTAAGTGATCTTCCATTCCTTGAATATCAGTTAGAATTGTATATTTATCTTCATAAGTAATTAATCCCATAGCAATACCTGCAACAGGAGCTTTTATTGGTACACCAGCGGCCATTAAGGACATACAACCGGCTGTGATACTTGCTTGAGAAGATGACCCGTTTGACTCTAATATTTCTGAGACAACACGAATTGTATATGGGAATTCTTCTTCTGATGGAATTACTTGGGCAAGTGCTTTTTCTCCTAAAGCGCCATGACCAATTTCACGACGTCCTGGTGCACCATAACGACCTGTTTCTCCTACTGAAAATTGTGGAAAGTTATAATGTAACATGAATCTTTTTTGATCTTCCATACTTAGTCCATCAATTATTTGATGTTCATTTAGAGCCCCTAATGTTGTAATTGAAAGTGCTTGAGTTTCTCCTCTTGTAAATAGTGCTGAACCATGTGTTCTTGGAAGTAAATCTATATCTGTTGATAGTTTTCTAATTTCATCCATCTTACGTCCATCAGCACGAAGCTTTTCTTTTACGACAATACTTCTAAATAATTCATATTCAATATCAGAAATAACCATTTGAACTTTTACAAGTAATTCTTTTAGTTCCTCATCTTTCATTGTATCTTCATTCTCTTTTGTAAATAGTTCATTCATTTCTTCTTTTATATCATCAATTGCAGCATATTTCTTAATTTTATCTTTTATACGAAGAGCTTTATCCATTTTTTTAGTAATTAGTTTTGTAATTCTTTCAACTAGTTCCGGTTCTGGAGTTAATGTTTCATACTCCATCTTCTCTTCACCAATCTCTTTAATTATTTTTTCTTGGAATTTAATTAATTCTTTAACTGCTTTATGACCATACATCAAAGCTTCTAACATAATTTCTTCAGATACTTGTTTAGCACTTGATTCAACCATATTAATAGCGTCCTTAGTACCAGCAACGGTTAACTCTAATTCAGATTGTTCTAATTCTTCTGGTGTTGGGTTAATTATAAATTTACCATCAACACGACCTACTTTAACACCAGCAATTGGTCCGTTAAATGGAATTTTTGAAATTGATGTTGCAAGAGATGACGCAAACATCGCAGTAATCTCAGGTGAGCAATCTTGGTCTACTGATAATACTGTAGATATAATTTGTACTTCATTTTTAAACCCTTCTGGGAATAATGGTCGCATTGGACGGTCAATCATTCTAGCAGCAAGTGTTGCAGCCTCACTTGGACGTCCTTCTCTTTTAATGAATCCTCCTGGAATTTTTCCAACAGAATATAATTTTTCTTGATAATTAACAGTTAAAGGGAAAAAGTCAGATAATAAATTAACTGTTTTAGATACAACAGCTGCTGTTAAAATAACAGTATCATTATATCTAACAAGAACAGCACCATCTGCTTGTTTAGCTAATTCACCATGCTCTACTACTAGTTTTCTCCCATGAAAATCTAATTCAAATACCTTTTTTTTCATTAATTTTACCTCTCATTTCTAAAAAAAATAGACACTGAAAAAATGTGTCTACTTTCTTAATCCTAGTTTTTTAATTACTTCACGGTAGCTTTGAATGTCTTTCTTTGCTAAATATTGTAACATATTTCTACGTTGACCAACTTTCTTTAGAAGACCTCTACGTGAATGATAATCATGAATATGTACTTTTAAATGTTCTGTTAAGTCGTTAATTTCTTTTGTAAGAATAGCTATTTGTACTTCTGCAGAACCAGTATCATTTTCATTTTTAGCAAATTCTTTGATGATTTTTTGTTTTTCATCTTTTGTTAATGCCATAAATACACTTCCTTTCTTATTTATTCGCCATTACTAAGGGTAAGTCGGAAATTCTTACTCCGAGCAAAGGTAACCTGATTTTTTCAGGACAAGTGTATTATACAACATATTATTTTTTATTGCAAGTTATTATTGTTTTTTTC
>CAZVUP010000039.1:0-13230 GCA_964630365.1 uncultured Muribaculaceae bacterium | reverse complement strand
TCACGACCTATCGGGTATGAACCGATTGCTCTAGCCAACTGAGCTACAGCGCCATTTCAAAAATGCAATATTATTGTAGCAAATTTGAAATTAAAATGCAATAGTTTTTATAAAAAAAGCAAAGCTTAAGCTTTGCTAATTACCACTACATCTATATTTAATAACAAATTCTTTTATTTCTTTTGTTGCCTTTTCAAATTGTTCATCTGGTGTTGTTAGACTGGTATGATAAAGAAATTCTAATCTTTTAACTATTTCAGGATCATCTGTGTATCTCGATGGAATAAACAGCTCAAACAAGGTAAGTCCACTATCATTTTTATGGTTAATATCAAAGTTGGCCTCTAGTAAACTCAAAATAACTGAATTAGGAATTGGTTCTTTAAAGTATTTGTAATAACTATCTTCAATAGTACGCATAGCAAGATTATATCCTTTATCATCAGTTAAATCAAAATTATATTTATACTCCTTTAATATAGTTAGTAAATAATCTGTTAATTTGTATTTGAAGACAATGGGTTTACCATCTTCAATACTATTAATATCTACTCCATTATTAATTAAATCAAGAAGCTCTGTTGCATCTTTTTTTATCTCATCATTAAAAGCATAATTAAACAGTCTAATTAAAGCAGCTCTATTTTTAGTGTTTTTCATACATTTTATTATTCTTAAATATTTAATAACATCTGTTGTTAAAAGATCGGCACCAAGACTTCGAATTTCTGTTTGTTTTGTCGCATCTAATTTAGCTGCCAATTGATATATTTCAGTTAAATTTACATTATTGGCAGTAATAGTGGCATTAATTATTGGATATATTAAATCGTAAGCATTTTCTGTTTGACCAGTCGATATTAACTGCATAAATTTTGCTAGATAAACCAAATTCCATTCTGCCAAATAATCTTCATCTTCTCCACGAGCAGCTATTTTTATTCTATCTAAAACCTTGGTAAATTCTCTTTTATAAACTACTTCTTCAGCACTTATGATATAACCACTATTTGGAAATAAATATTTAAGTTGTTTTGTTATATCTTCTGAAGTATTATTCTCATCTGTTGGATACTGATCTATATTTGCTACTAATGATTTAAAATAATCATCATCTTGTAACGATATATGTGTTTCTTCTGCTTGCTCAGACGACTCTTGTTCATCAATTGGGGTAATTATATTTTCTGGTGGTATTTTTTCTAATAATTTCTTAAGATAATCATTATGAAAAAAATCTTTCATATATATTTTTTCGCGATAAACTTCTCTAAGCGGTTCTGGAATATACTTATAAATAAATTCATCAACTGTTTTACTATCTTCCCACCATAAATCCCAATAATAAATTTTATCAGTAATACCATCAGGATCTCCTAGATAACAGTTTACTGTGTCTTCAATATCCATTTCACGGCCAATTACTTCAACTATGAAATCAATAATAGCTACAGCAATAATTTTGTGATATGAATGTACTTTTTCTAAAATCTTCATGCATAAGTCCCCTTAATATAGGAAATTGTTTTTGTATTTTGTCTTTTTTGGGCGTTATATGAAACACTTCCATTATAGGTAGCAATGTAATCATACTCATCATTATTATTTAATTTAATGATTAAATAAAATATTTCAGAAATTACTCCGTCAACTTCTTCTCGCACTTTTTCAGCCATATTTTCTGCATTTAAGTTTTTATTAGTGAATACATGAAATTTTAATTCACCATTTGTATCTTTTTCACGAACAATCACTAAATATATTTTTTCATTAGCTTCAGTAGATATTGTTAATGACTTTAAATAACCATTTTCATAAACTGCTACTTCTGCATCTAACAATTGGGCCATTAAAATTTCATTATCAAATTCATTTAAATCTATCGTTAGAGTAGCATATTCATGCCATTCTTCTCCTTCTAAGAATACATTTTCACCTCTCCTAATTAGAGGTGTTGCATATGTAAAGTTTTTAGCATATAAGTCACCCATAAAAGTCCTAGTTTCTTCAACATTATTTTTCTTTTTCAAAATTATACTATCAAATTCTTTTTTCTTTTCAATAGCAAATCTTTCAATATCAGCTAATTTAGCATCTACCTCTTGTATCTTTTGTTTGTAACTAACTTCTAATGTTTTCTTTTCTGTTTCTAGATCTTGCTGTTTTTTGACAAGTTCTTGTCTTAAAGGATCTAGTTGTCTATTTGCTTCACCTTGAAAAGCAGCAATAATCATATCTTTTATTTTATTTGTTGAAGAAGATTTATCTGTTTCTTTCTTTAATGATAATAGGATATTTTTTACTGTCTCATCTGCTAAAGTTTCAAGAGATTCGTTAAACAGATGACGATCATCCTTTTCCTTAAATAATCCTTCTACTATAAAGTCATAGACTATATATCCCGGAGAATTTACTTCATTTAAAAACAAAATATCTGCTATTGTTTGAAACATTTCACTTGTTGCTGGAAGTCTAGTGTAATCGCTACTGCTATAGACACTTTCATAAATCAGCGCTATTAATTCAACTATTGGCATAGTTACGTCTTTGTTTTCTTCGGTTACAAATTTTCTAATTGCTAGATTCATAAAATCTTCTGGTTTAATAATCGATAATTCAATTTTTCTAATTCTTCTTGTTAAAGGTCCTGTTAGTTCTGTTCTAGCATCATTTTTACAAAAAAGAACATGAATGTTTCCTTTGTATTCTGGTTTAATAGCTAAATCTCCAAATTGGTTTGTATTTATTCGACCATCTTGTAAGAATTGTAAAAATAGTGAATCAACTTGTTCTCTAGTTTTATCATATTCATCAATAAAGAGGATAACTTTTTTTCCTTCGTTGGCGGCAATGATAGCTCTGGCTAACACTCCGGGGATATTTACTTCTTCACTTTTACCAGCGACTGCGGCACCAACATTGATATCTTCAAATAATTCAATTTTACTAGTTGCATCATCACACTGATAACTAATTAATTCTACTTTTTCATTTAATAACTGATGAACCATCTCAGCATATAGTTTAGCATACATACTTTTTCCAGCACCTGGTGGTCCATCTAAACATACTGTATAAATATCTTGCCCATCACGTACTGTTGATGAACCAATTAAATTAATTCCTAATAAAGTATAGTAATTTAGCTTTTCATTTGAAACATAATAATTATCATAAAAAAATTTTTCTATAGCTTCATATTTAATCATGATTACCCTCCTTTTTTAGTATTAATGACTTTTGTTTTAATGTTTGATAGTTCATTCTAGACATTGTTCTAAGAGCCTCAAATAGCTCACTTTTATTATTAATTATAAATATGCTGCCCTTAAATTTTTCATCAATTTTTGGACCATATGTAGCAAAATACAAATAATAAACATCGCACTTCTCAGATAGGTTACAAACTTCGTCATAGCTATCATTATCACTAAATATGACACATTTCTGACAATTTTTTGATAATAGATAATCATCTACTTCAGTATTTACTGGTTCACACTGAACATTTTCATTTGTTTTAATTTGTAGTATTGAATCCATAGTTAAAACTTCTTTTAAATCTGTAATTGTAGCTTTTTGCCCTATCTGGTTTATTTGTTTATATATCGTACTATTATATCCTATTAAAACTTTAATATCATTTTTTAAAAGAACATAAGCGATTTGTGCTAAAACTGTCGTATAGGCACTCATACTTCCAGAAAGATCAAAATAAAATGCTAATGGAATTGCTTCTCCTTTTCCCTTAGAATATTGCATATCATAACGATCATTTAAAACCTTCGTATATTCTTTCGTAGTTAAGTGTCTAGCAAGTCTTTTCTTATCCCAATAATAATAGCCATATATTTTTTCTAAATCAGTCTTTCTTCTTTCATTAAGATCTGTTTTTACTACTTTAAAGTATAATTTTAAAAATCTACTTATTAAATTTTTAATTACTATTTCATCTACTTTTTCACTATCTTTTCCTACTTGTAATTTTTCATCAACTGTAGCCTCTTTTTTGTTTTTATTAAAAATATCACTGATATTATCTAAAAATTCTGATTTCTTTGATTCTTGCTGTTCCGAAGAGTCTTGATTGCCATCCTCTATAGAATCTAATTTACTAGATTCTCTATTAATATCAGCTTCTGATTGCTCTTGATAAATACTTTTATCATCTAATTGTAATATTGGATATGTTTTTTCTCTTTCAGTATTATGTGCCTCTGAAGAATAATACTGATAGTATTCAATAAGTATTTTTATTAGTTTTAATTCTTCTAGCTTCTCTCTAAAACTAAATATTTTTTGACTGAATAAACATTGTTGTGGTAGGCATAAGGTTTTGTTATTTACTATTATTAATAATTTATATATCTCGCTTAGAAGATAATTTACTTCTTCTGAACTTAATTTTTGTTCATCTTTTTCTTCAACTATTTGATATTCATCTGGATCTAAGTAGATTATTCCATCCTTATACTCCATACAATCACCTGGCTATATATTATAATTTATTAAGATATTATCCGTCAATAAAAATAGGCGTTTATGCGCCTATTTCTTTACTAGTTGATATGCTGTATCATCTTCTAATGATTCAGCATCGAGTATTACTTCACTATAAGTATCTGGGTTACAATAAACTTCTTTAAAGGCACGCCAGATACTTTTATTTATTACGCTATTCATACCGCGGGCACCTGTTTTATTTTTAACAGCAGCTTGAACTATTCCGTTAATATATTCTGGGGTAAATACTACTTCTGTTCCTAATTCTCTAAAAGCTTCACTTTCTAATTGAATTGCTGATTCATCACCTTCTAGAAGAACTCGTTTTAAATCATCTTCATTTAGATCATTTAATCTTACAATAGTTACACGTCCCATAAATTCATCGGGCATAAGACCATATTTTACAAAGTCATCTACTGTTGCTTCACGGTATCTTTCTTCAGATGTTACTATTCCACCAAAACCAACATTATTACTTTCACGAAGATTTTTGTAAACATTTGTAAATGCTCCACCTAAGACAACTATCATATTTTCTGTATTAATTCTTACCGTTTCTGTAGGCTTTTTCATATCATCTTGTGCTGTATAGGTTGCTCCTTCTATAAATGGTAACAAGGCATTAATAACTCCTTTACCATTAATATCACCATTTTTATCTGTACCCTTCTTATCTATTTCATCAAAAAATATTATGGCATTTTCTGCCTTTTTCTTATCCTTACCGCATTTTAGATATAACTCCCATAATTCTTCTTCAATATTTTTTCCAACGTAACCGGCTATAGTTATTTGAGTAGCATCGATCTTATGGAATGGTCTATCAATTTCTTTAGCAATTAAACTCATTAAATATGTTTTTCCTACACCAGTAGATCCTGTAAGTAAAATTGCTTCCCTTCTTTTCTTTTTGATTAACTCTTTACGGGCAATCTCTGTTATAACTCTTTCTGCTGCGGCATCCTGAGCAATTAAGCTCTTCGTTACTTTATTGAAAATACCTCTTATATCAATTGGTCTATTTGGATCTTTTCTTTTATTTTTTGGTATGTTAAGAACTTTTAATGGAGCTCCTTCTTCTTCGACATTAGGACTTACTTTACCTAGCTTAGCATCAATAGCAACATCTAGAGATAGTACCATTGCCTCACTACTTTCACATTGTTCTTGGTAAATAGCCCTTAAATTTCTTAACATTTCTAGTGAATATTTATCTTCAGCAATTCCATCGTTTAGTGCTTTTATTGCATCTTTATATTCTTCTTCTATTGTTTTGTCATTGCTCATACCTGTCAATTCATCATAGTCAAAATGTGCAAGATACGGGATATTACCATCTTTTAATTGAATGCAACTAATTCTTCTTTTGAAATAGGCTTCATAGGCTCTTATAGCGTCAGCAAAAGACGTTGTAACGTTCATTGCGTTCATTAAATCTTCTTCTTTAACAATATTTGAAAAGCCATATGGTTTATTAGGCGACCTTAAAAAATCTATTTTAAGAATGGTTGGATATTTTCGTCCATCTTTTGCAGTAAACACATTATTTTCATCTATTTCTCCCACTAAGAATTGTTGATAATTAAACATGTAATTATTTTCATCTATTTGAGTCTTTCTTAAAATTGAGACTACATATTTATCGGCCATAATATTCACTCCTAGCAAGTTATTATTATAACAAAAAAAGATATTCAGTCAATAACTAAATATCTTTACCTGTAACATAATTTTCAAAGTACATTCCTTTTTCTTCAAAATTTTTAAAATATTCATAAGATGCGGCTGCTGGAGATAAAAGACAACTCATACCTTTCTTAGTTTTTTCTTTAGCGACCAAATACGCTTCCTTTAGTGTTTCTACAAAATAAATATTTTTATTTGTATTTTCTAATACTTTCCCTATTTTTGTACCTGTTGAAGGCATACAGACTAAATTTTCTATATTAGAATTTCTTAAAAATTCTATGAACTCTTGATAATCTATTCCGCGATCTAATCCACCAAAAATAAGTGTATTAACATCACCTATTGCTTTAACAGCATTTATAGTAGCATCAGGAATAGTGGCAATTGTATCATTATAATATTTTATACCAGCAAATTCACCAATATATTCCATACGATATTTTAATCCTTTTACTTTAGAGATTGTGTTAGCAGCTAGTTCTAAATCTAAATTTAAAATTTTCGCAACTGTCATTACAAACATAATATTTTTTAGATTGTGATCTCCTATTAGTAATCTTTCCTTATCTTCATAAATTACTTCATCATTTAAATATACTTTTTTATCTTTTATCCTAACACTATTCTTACCTGTTTTTTCATAATCAAATCTAACATCATATTTAATTGCTGGATAATTATAATTATTCATTCTGACACTTAAATATTTATTATCTGAAGCATATATTGCATAATCAGTAGATGCTTGATATTTAAAGATATTCATTTTATTATCATGATAATGTTCAAGACTTCCCGCATGATCTAAGTGATCTTGGAAAAGGTTTAGTATGAGGGCAATATGAGGACTTACTTTTATGAATTCTAATTGGTGTGAACTCATCTCAATTACTAGAGTGGAGTTTTCATTATACTTTTCAACATCATCTAAAAGAGGAATACCAATGTTTCCTAATAAGTAGACATCTTCTTTTTGTGCTTTTATCATTTCATATATTAGTAAAGTTGTTGTACTTTTACCTTTTGTTCCAGTAATACCAATTATATTTTTTCTAAAAACTTCTAGTACCAATTCTAATTGAGAAGTTATTTTATCTTTTATATTTGTTAAATCAATATCTTTTAAACTAATTCCAGGAGACTTTATAATTAAATCATATTTATCTAGATTATCTAAATAATTATCTCCTAGCACTAATTCAATATTAGAATCATTTATTTCGACTGGATTTTTATCGATAATAGTTAGTCTTTGTTCTTTTAAATATCTTCTAATAAAGTTATAAGTAGATTTACCTTCTTTACCAAAACCTAGAATAGCAATATTCCTATTCTTTAATTTTTCTATTATTTTTCTATACATATTTATTTACTTCTTTCTTTACTAAGTTATCAAAATATTCATTTAGATTATTTTCTTCATTATATTTTAGAATATCTTCACCATTAAGTTCTAATGGATAATTATCTTTATAATATTTTAATAGATATGGTAGTTCTCCATTCCAATTATTTATTGCAAGTGAAGTAGCATATCTTGCTTCTTCATAAGTTCCTACACAATCAAATGGTTTTGTATCAGAGTAGCCTATTATTTCTTTAAAAGTTTCTAAGTAAGACTCTTTTTCATATAACTCTTCACCAAAAATATTAAGACGTTCTTCTTTTGTTAAGAATGGAGTTAAAATCATATAAACAAATAAACATTTAGAACAGTTACAGCACCAGACCCATTCTTTTTCTTTACTTCCTAAGTTACAACTTTTAAAAACCTTATGATACTTTTTATAATGAGAAAATAATTTAGCAATACTAAATTCACTTAGTCCTCTAAGTAAGCTAAAATATTTGATATCTAGGCCAATAAATTTGTTCATATAATTCATAAAGTCTTTTTCAAACTCATAAGTCTTAGAATATTGATGATTTATATTAGTACCAATAACTGTTGGTTCATTAGCACTACTTTCATTTGATAAAATAATGTTTTCTTTTCCTTGTAAGTAAGCAACTAAATACGATACAAAAGCAACTATTGATGAGAATGGTGTATGTCCATTTAAATAACCTTCTTCATTTAACTTTACTATTTTTCTATCTAGAATTCTTTTAATATCAATAGTATTATCTTCTCTATATCCAGCAACTTTTGCTGTTTCAAGAGAAGCTGTTTTTCCATTAATGATAAAGCAAGAATTATTTTCTTCATTTCTTAATATTTCCATACTAACACAAGAATCTTTTCCACCACCAACACAGATTAGATTTCCTTTTCCTTGGTATTCAATTACTGGTAGTTTTGTCTCTTCATGAGTACAGACTATTTCAAATAATTCATCTTCTGTAACTGAAATACTATTGGTATATAAAAATTCTCCTAAACCATTATAATATAATTTCTTTAACCAAGATATTTGTTCACTATTGATATATGAAGGTTTAACAATTATTTTTTTAGGACAAGTACATTTATAATAACTTATTAATTCTATTAACCCTATTTGAAATACTAAGTAATTTAGGTACTCTTCATCATAATTAGTTTTAATATATTTCTTATTTATTTTAATTTCAGGATAAAAATCTTCTAAATTTGGAATACTGAAATAAAATTTTATATTTAAATTTTCATTATCAAAAGATATTTCATAATCTTCATAAATGAATTCTTGATATTTTTCTCTTAACTCATTAAATTTATTTTGGTTATTTTTCATAATACTCGCCTCTTTTATATTATATATTATATATTATTTATTTAAAATTTACATTATTATTAAACTTTTCAATTATATACATAATTTCTTTAGATACTTGTTTTATCTTATTTAGTGTAATTGTTTTAAACCACTTTCTTTCAGCATATTCTTTTTCTAAATTATAGACTTTGTTTAGTAGGTCTATTAATTTTTGATAGTTACCTTTTTCTCCTATTATATCATCAAACCAATCATTTATATCATAAATGTCACCTGTTATTCTTAATGATTCTAAAGTATTTATAAAGGTTCTATTAGCTAATATTTTTTTACATATAAAACTTTGTAAATAATAAGAATTAGAATTATATTTATGGTTTGTTTCAGCATTTATAGCATAAATTGTATTACTAAGATCAGTGTTATCTGATGTAAAACCTTTAATAATATCTATTACGTCTTCTGTTTGTTTTGTATTAATGATTTCTTCTAAAATAAATGATGGATCTTTCTTTATAAAGCTTATTGGATGTTTAGAATAAACTCTGTATGTAAGACCTGTTCTTAGATAAAGATATTTGGAGGTAACTTTTATTTCTTGATTTGTTGAGTTTAGAGCATGATTAAATTCATGTACTAAGTTATCTAATAAATCTATTAAACTTATTTTATTATAATTTTGAATAACCATAAATTTTTTTGTTTTAAATTCGTTATTTATTTCATAAGGTGTGCTTGAATAATAGGCTTTTATATATTTGCTTTCTTTATCACTTTTAATAATCTGAATTTCTTTGAAAGTATTTAATACTAACTGTTCTTTTGAAAGACCATACTTAATTATGAATGCTGGTATAATTAGATATAGTAAATGTCTAATGTTACTATCATAATTGTAATTATCGCTGATTCTATCAATAAACTCTTTTTCTTTTTTTATTATTAAAGCATTATCCATATAATCACCTATTAATAGTATAACAAAATATTAAAACTAATTAAATTTTTTTAATAATATAAACAATGATTTTACAATAGAAAAGCCAAAGAAAACTTTGGCTAAAATACTAAATCTTTAAAATGCACTTCAATAATACTATTTAATTCTTCTAATTTTACTTCTACTTGATATCCAATCTTTCCAGCACTAAAAATTATTGTATTAAAGTTTTTAGCAGTTTCATCAAATGTTGTTAAAAAGTTCTTTTTCATACCAATCGGAGAACAGCCTCCATGAATATAACCAGTAAGTGGTAGTAGATCTTTTTGCTTTAGCATTGAAACACTTTTTTCACCTACTGCATGTGCTGCTTTTTTCAAATCTAATTCTTTTGCTACTGGAATAACAAATACATAGTAATTATTAGTATTTGATACTGTTACAAGTGTTTTAAATACTTGATCTATATTTTGTTTTAATACTTCTGCCACTTCTACTCCACTAACCGCACCAGTACCAACATATGAATAACTTTTATAAGTAATTTTATGTTGATCTAGAATACGCATTACATTGGTTTTTTCTAATCTTTTATCTTTCATTTTTCTTTAACTCTATTAAATTATCAATTATCATAGCAACAGTCATTGGCCCTACTCCACCTGGTACTGGGGTAATGAATGAAGCTTTCTCATACGTATTTTTGGAAAAATCTCCTACAAGTTTACCATTAACGACATTTATGCCAACATCTATTCCTATAAAATCTTTTTTTACCATTCCTTTAGTAATTAATTTAGGTTTTCCAACGGCACTTATTACTATATCTGCTCTTTTAGTGTATTCTTTCATATCTTTTGTTTTAGAGTGACATAGAGTAACTGTTGCATTTCTATTTATTAAGGCATCAGCTAAAGGTCTACCAACAATATTACTTCTACCAATAACTACTATATTTTTTCCTTCTAAATCGATATTATAAGCCTCAAATAATCTCAATATACCTTTTACTGTACAAGGAATAATTTTTTCATTATTATCACGAATACTGAAAAGATTTTCTTCTGAGAAGCCATCGACGTCTTTTTCATTACTAATTAGTCTAGCACATTTAGTAAAATCAATATGATCTGGCAAAGGACTTTGTAAAATTATTCCTGTTACTTTTGAATCTTTATTTAATTTTTCTATTAATCTGATTACTTCTTCTTCTGATACGTTCTCTTCTAATTTTATAAGTTCACTTTTAATTCCTACTTCTGTTGTATATTTTAGTTTATTTCTAATATAAGTATTAGAAGATGGATTATCACCTACTTGAATTATTGCTAATCCAATGTCCAATTTTTCTTTAGCAATTGTTTTTTTATATTCTTCTAATAGTTTTTTTCTTGTCTCTGTTCCACTAATTATTTCCATATATTAACCCTCCCTAAAAATAATTTCTATTTCAGACAAATTTTGTAAATCAATGATTTTTTCATTTATCTCATCATGATGGAAAATCATAACATCCGCCGTTTCCCACATACTAAAGCAAAATAGTAAGGAAAAGATCTCTCTAAGTATATTAAAAAATGGTATATAAATCATGAATGAATATACTAGTAAAATACCTAGCCCACTAAAAAATAATAATTTACATCTACGTTTAGATATTTTTAGTTCATTTTTCTTATTAAATAAGCCTATTGCATAATGGTTTTTTATTACTTTTTTAATAATTTCTTTTTCTTTATCAGAAAATTTATGATTACATATTTCTAATGTTAATGGATATTTATCAGGAATATATGAAGCGTTTGTTTCAATATAATGCATAAATTCTGGATTTAAGATTTCATCATTTTTCACTGAATACTTAGAAATAATATCGTTAATTGAACTAATATTTACTGATATATAAGCTCGTCCATTATTCATATAATATTCATTTATTGTTTGATAATAGTCAAACTTTTCTAATTGATATTTTTTTAATTTACTTTTGCGTGCCATTATAATCTCCTTATCATTCACCTTAAATTAATTATATCATATTTGTCTTTATGTAAAGTAATTATTTTTATTTAGATATAATTTACTTTGATTTTTAATTAAATTATAATGTGTATTGGACAAGTATTTATTTAAATGTTATAATATTGGAGCAATTCGGAGGGATAATATGACCTATTTTAATACACATGATGCAAAGAAAAAAGTATTTTCTTATGGAAAACAATATAATAGATTTAGAAATATTAGTGAGGCTGATATAGATAGAATTCAGAAAAAAGTTGAATTATTATTTGGAAATAAAAAACATAATTTTAATGAAGCTATAGAATTTCTAGCAGGTAAAGATATTCATTTTTCTTTTCCTAATTATGATGAGAGAATTCTTTTCTTAATTCTTGCGAGTGACCCTGACTTCTTAATGCATAAAATATATTTAGATTCTGAAATAATATTAGAATCTACTATTAGTAAGGCTAATGATGAGAAAAAGGAAGAATTAACAAAGCAAAGGAAACAGCAATTAAGTAATTTTATCAGTAGAGTAAAAGCAAAACTTGGTTTTTTTGACAATACTTTTTTAACTTATGAAAGTGATTTAAGAAAAATATTAGAAAAAGATAGTTTAGTATTTAACGTAAAATATGATGCTCTTTCTAAGCTTTTTGAAAGAGCTTCAATGATTAAAGATTTTGATGCAATTACAGATGAAAGATTAGAAAAATTAAAAGCATTTGGAGAAAGATGGTTAATTGAAGCACCTAACTCAAAAGATTATAATTCTCTTGCATACAATCTACTCACAAAACCAGAATTGTTTTCTATCAAAAATATACCTGAGCAAGTATTACAATTTATTTTATTGTTTGATCCTGAACTTAGGATGTTAAAAATTTATGAAGAGGAAACTAGAGAAGATTTTATAAAATCTAGGTGTGAAGAAGAACTTGGTTTTTATGATTCTCATTTAATTTTATTAGAGAGAAAATATCATGATCGGTTTGTGCCAGATATGAAAATTAGTATTTGGGATAAATAAAAATGGAATTAATAATTCCATTTTTATTTTTTGTATTCTTTTGGTGTTTCTTTTTCTTTAATAAAGGTTATATCAATATAGCGATCATAAAATTTATTATTATCATAATATTCAATCATTACATTACCATCTTGGTCTTTAACATGATATTCATTACCATCATTTTCCACTGTCCAACCTTCTGGTAGTATTACTCTATAAAAATAATAGTCCTCTTCTTCAATAATTTCGATACCTAAATTTTCATATAAATAAACTAAATATTCTTCGGAATCATACTCTTTTGCTAAATCTCTTGGTACTTGTTGATCATACCATATTGGTAAAAGATTGATATTTCCTTTTCTAGTCTTTTTTAT
>CAZVUP010000038.1:0-13362 GCA_964630365.1 uncultured Muribaculaceae bacterium | reverse complement strand
ACAAACAAAAAGACAAATAAGTTAAAATATAAACCTATTTGTCAACAGTCTGAAAGTTATAATTACTTATAACTTTTATTGTTCTAAAAATGTCTTTATTTTTTGTTTAGCTGTTGGTGTATGAACATAACTCTCCCAATTAGCATGATTTATTTTTCCTGTTGTCAATAATTGGAGACGATCATTAGGTTTTAAAATATAATCAAGTGGTACTTCTTTGCCATTTACAATAACTCCAGTCATCTTATCCAATAAATCAGGATATACTTGACAGGCAAAATCTAAGGCTGTTGAACCACTTGGAAGTTCAATTATTTCTCCACTATGGGTATAAACATAAACATGTTCTGTTAATAATTCGCATCTTATAGCTTTTATAAAATCTTCATTGTCTGAAAATGCTTCATCAAGCTGCATTAATTTTTTAGCAAATTGACATTTTTCTCTTAGTTCTTTTTGCGTTTCTTCTTGAGTTTTTCCATCCTTTATATACCAAAGAGCTGGCATACCATATGCTGCTAATTTATCCATATCAAAAGTTCTTATCTTTACTTTAATCAATTTATCATTAGTATCAGATACTGTTGTATGAAGCGATTGATATAGATTTGTTTTAGGATTATAAATATAATCTTTAAATCTACCATTAATTGGAGGGTTGTTTCTATGAACAATACCAAGAGTTTGATAACACTGATCTACTTCTCCAACTAAGAATTTCAAATAGTATAAGTCATAAATATTTTCCATTTTATAGCCTTGAACTAGCTTTTTATAAATTGTATAAGCATCTTTGAAACGAAGTATCATAGCATTAGGAATATTCTTAGCTGATAGTATTTCTTGAATTTTTTGCCCAATTTCTCTAAGATAGACTGCATCTGTCGCGCCAATATAGCGTCTGTCATTTACAATGTCTTCATACTCTTTTGGATTAAGATATTTGAAGGCTAAATCTTCTAATTCACTTTTTACTCTATATGCACCTATTGTTAAAGCAAGTGGTACAAATAATTCCATAGTTTCACGAGCATTTTCAATTTGTTTTTCTCTAGATTTATACTGAAGAGTACGCATATTATGTAGGCGGTCTGCTAATTTGATGATAATTATACGCATATCCTTAGTTAAACCATTAATTATTTTTCTAGTATTAGCTAACGTTTCTTCTTTTTCTGTTAGAAAGTTCATTCGACTAATTTTAGTAACACCATCTACTAATTCAGCAACAACAGGATTTATTGTTAGAGCTATATCTTCTTTAGTAAAATCGTATTTAGCATCTTCAATAGTGTCATGTAGAAGAGCCGCACTAATCATATCAGGATCATATATTCCCATATTAATGATGTTATACGCAACATTTAGAGGATGAGTAATATATTCTTCACCACTTTGCCGAAATTGTCCCAGATGAATCTCTTCTGCTAGGCTATAAGCTAGTTTTATTTCCGCTATTTTTTCTTTTGAGACATCATGTTTTATTAATTCAATTAATATGTCTTCAATACAAACAATTTGATTATCTTCTCTATAAACCATAAACCCTCCTTATAACACAAAAGGACCCAATTAAAATTGGCTCCTTGATCTAGGGCGTAATAAGTTTAAAATCATAATAATTAATATACAACACATACTCCCCACCTCTTTTATTTATATAAACTTATATCAAATTTATAATAAAAAGTCAAATAAAAGGGAAAGAATTAACTATTATTTAGTTAATTCTTCTAATTTTTTCTTTTCTTCCTCTAGCTTTTGACGATCCATATCAACTATTTTAGCTGGAGCCTTATTAACATAATTTTCATTAGCTAAAAGTTTTTCACGACGAGCAATTGATTCTTCTAACAACTTGATTTGAGCCTTTTTAGCGGCTTTTTCAGCTTCTGTTTCAATACGTTCAAAGAATATTTCTGCTTTTACTCTACTAGAGAATACTTTATAAGCTTTCATTCCTAGTGGCTTTTTAACAATATTATCTTGTAGTTTAAGCATTTTAATAATAAGTTCATTATCATCTTCAGTATCAAACATTATTTTCATTTCTTTAGTAATATTGTTTTCAGCTTTAACATTTCTAAACTTTTTAATAAACTCTATTTGATCATCAACTGCATCTTCTTCTGATGGGAATACTAGTTTTTTATCATATTTTGGATATTCAGAAATCATAATTGATTCACTATCTTTTACTGGTAGCATTGAATAAATTTCTTCTGTTACAAATGGCATAAATGGATGCAACATTTTTAATAATCCTGATAATACAAAGCATAGTGTTGACTTTGTGGCCATTGAATCTAATGAATACTTAGCTATTTCGATGTAATAGTCGCAGAAATAATTCCAAGCAAAGTCATAAATCTCAGCTCCTGCTAGATTAAACTCATATTTATCCATATGCTTAGTTACTGATTTTACAACACGCTCATATTTTGTTAATATCCATTTATCTTCTGGTTTTAAATATTCTAATTTGATATCTTTAATATCATCAATATTCATCAATGCGAAACGTGATGCATTCCATATTTTATTAACAAAGTTCCACGTTGAAGTTAATTTTACTTCATCAAAACGTAGGTCTAAACCCATTGAACCATCTGTTGTTAGGTAGAAACGTAGAGAATCTGCTCCATATTTATCAACCATATCAAATGGATCTACACCATTGCCTAATGATTTAGACATTTTTCTTCCTTGTTTGTCTCTAATAAGGCCATGAATTACACAATCTTTAAATGGTCTACTACCTGTAACATATTCTGACTGGAAGGCCATTCTAGCAACCCAGAAAAATATAATATCATATCCTGTTACTAAACAGTCTGTTGGGAAATATCTTTCTAGATCCTTAGTTTTATCAGGCCAACCTAATGTTGAGAAAGGCCATAAAGCACTACTGAACCATGTGTCTAAAACATCTTCATCTTGTACCCAACCATCTTCTTTTGGTGCTTCCATGCCAACATAAGTCTCAGAATCTTTATACCAAGCAGGGATTCTATGACCCCACCATAATTGTCTAGAAATACACCAGTCATATGAAATATCCATCCAGTGACGTAATACTTTTTCAAAACGTTTTGGTACAAAATTGATCTTTTTATCTTTATCATCTTGGAAATCTAGGACTGTCTTAGCAAGTGGCTCCATTTTAACAAACCATTGTTTTTTTAACATTGGTTCAACCATTACACCAGTTCTTTCACTATGGCCAACTTCATGAACCAATGGTTCTATTTCGATAAGTAATCCTTGTTCTTCAAGATCTTTAATAACTTTTTCACGACATTCTTCTCTTGTTAGTCCAACATATCCTGGTGCTTTTTCATTCATTGTTGCATCATCATTCATGATAATTATTCGCTCTAAATTATGACGGTTTCCAACTTCAAAGTCATTAGGATCATGGGCTGGAGTTATTTTAACGCAGCCAGTACCTTTTTCCATATCGGCATGTTCATCAGTTATTACAGGAATTGGTTTATTTAGAAGTGGTAAAATTACATTTTTACTAACATATTTTTTATATCTTTCATCTTTTTCATTTACTGCAACAGCGGTATCACCAAATAATGTTTCTGGACGGGTTGTTGCGATATCTAGATATTCATCAGTTCCTTCAACCATATATTTTATATGATAGAAAGCACTCTTTTCTGATTTATAAACAACTTCCTCATTTGAAAGCGCTGTCTGAGCAGCTGGATCCCAGTTTATTATTTTCTCACCACGATAAATTAACCCTTTATTGTAGTAATCAACAAAGATTTTTCTAACAGCCTTATTTAAATCTTCATCGAGAGTAAATCTTTCTCTTGTGTAGTCAACTGATAATCCTAATGCTCCCCATTGGCTTCTGATACTATCTCCATACTCATGTGTCCAATCCCAACAAGCCTTAAGAAATTTTTCACGTCCGTAATCATATTTATCAATGCCTTCATCTTTTAGTTTTTTAACAACCTTAGCTTCTGTTGCAATGGCAGCATGATCCATACCAGGTAACCATAATGTGTCAAATCCTTGCATTCTTTTATAACGAATAATTACGTCTTGTAATGCAGTATCATAGGCATGACCAATATGTAATTTTCCTGTAACATTTGGAGGTGGAATAACTATACAAAATGGTGTCTTATCTGATGTATTATCAGCCTTAAAATAACCTTTATCTCTCCAAATACTATATTTGCCTTCTTCAGTTTTCTTGTGATCATATTTCTTGTCTAACATTTTATCCCTCTTTTCAAAATAAAAGGCTAGTCATCCTAAAGGACGAACTAGCCGTGGTACCACCTTAATTTATACTTAATAGTATCTTAATATCTTTAACGGAATTATCCGGGAATACCTACTATTATTTCAGAATTCATGCTCCTCTGCTACCTTCAATAGTTATGTTTATTCACTTTCACCAACCGTGAACTCTCTTGAAAACGCACTACTTACTCCTCAGAATCTCGGCATCTGTAGGTAATTATAACCTATATTCTATTTTTTTTCAATAGTTTTTAAAAAGAAGACCTATGCCTGGCCTTCTTCTGCCTTTAATTCACCGCTTTTAACTTCACGTTTTACTTCAGAAATTGTTTCAGAAAGAATTTTAGAGAATCCTGCATGTTCATCTGTGCTATAACCCATATGACAAACTTTTTCGATATTTTCTTTGTTGAAGCATATAATCTGTTCAGGATTTAAAATACCTTCAGGATATGTACATGCACCATAGTCATAAACTTTTCCTATTGAATTAACTTCTTTTCCTTCTTCATATAATTTTCCGGTTGGAAATACGCAAAAGCTTGTAATCATTAATTCTTTTTTTCCGCCTTTTAAAAGTACTATTGTTCCAATTGGTAGATATTCTGTTTCTAAATCTTTATTTTCCAT
Source organism: uncultured Muribaculaceae bacterium (assembly GCA_964630365.1). Lineage (GTDB taxonomy): Bacteria > Bacillota_I > Bacilli_A > RF39 > UBA660 > UBA3789. The sequence continues at coordinate 8,460 of CAZVUP010000038.1, read as the reverse complement.
TTAATATCCTCCTTTATTGTAAATCGGCTAGTTCTTCAGAATTTCTAGCTCCATATTTTTCTACTTCTTCTGTTTGATAGCCATATTCATCATCTTCATTTAGATAGTCATCAGATTCTTCATAGTTATGAGATTCGTCAGAACCTTCATTTAAATCTATTGTGTCTTCGTCAGACCATTCTTCAATATCATCATCATAATCGTCACTAGTACCATTGTTATTCTTTCTATCCATATATGCTTTGGCACCTATTCCTGCAGCAGCTGCTGCACTTAGACCGGCTGCAATTGGAATAACGGAACTTCCTCCACTGCTTGTCTTATTTGTACTAATTGGTGTTTTTGCAGTTGGAATTTTTGTGTATTTATTTCCTTTTATGATTTCATCTATTGAATTCTTAGCTTCTTTTGCAGCTTCATCAATACTTTCTGGTGCTGTAGTAATCAAGTCTGAAGTTGAATTATATCCTCCACCGCTGCAATTATTTCCACCACTATATGATTGATATCCGCCACCACCTGTGCTACTATAGCCACTTGAACTACTATAACCACCTGAACCGCTATAGCCACCACCAGTATGTGGTGTTGTAGTATCACTTGGATTGCTTGGTGTTACTATGTGAGTTGTTCCACCGCCAGTAGTATCTTTACTTGTATTAGATGGTGTTGTTGATGAACTACTTCCTGTATCGCCTCCAGGTGTTGTTGATGAACTACTTCCTGTATCGCCTCCAGGTGTTGTTGATGAACCACCATCGCCAGTAGATGTATTACCATCACTGTTAAATGTCTCATTGGAACTTGTTGCTGGTGCTTCATAATTACTTCCTGTGTATCCACCGCCAGGATATGATGATCCTCCACCATTATATCCATTGTTGTTTCCACCGTTATTTCCAGCATTATTACCACCAGTATCTCCGCCAGTATTTGCACCGGTATCGCCTCCTGCTGGTGTATCATAATAACCATCATTTCCAGTATAAGGATCATAATCAGCTATACCAGGTTCTGGTTCATTTCCACCATTCATTGTTTGTTGGAATAAATCCTTTCCTTCTAGAGCTGCTCTGTATTGTGCTGTATGTTCTGTTGCATTTGCTGCTGAGGCATTTGCTGCAATAGCTCCAGTTACTCCTCTTATTGTTCCAGCTACTGGTGCAACTGCAATATCAGCAATTCCACTTTTTGCTTCAGCTGCTACTGTTGTAACAACTTTCTTTGGTATATCATAAACAATATCCTTAACCGTTTCTTTCACACCCTGAACTGGTGCAAATCTACGGGTTGTTTCAACTGCAGTTTCAGTTGCTGTTGAACCTGCTGCTTCAGCTGCTTCAGTTGTAGCAGCACTAGCTGCATCTCCAGCAGTTTTAGTGACCTCTCTTGTCCAAGTGTTTTTCAAACTATCTTTTCCAGCTGCAAGGACATCTTTTGCACTGCTTACCGCTGCTTGTCGGAAGCCATTTTCAGCAACATTTTGACCAAATTTTACTCCATGTTGTCTAGCATTCATCGTTATAGGATCTTTATAACCTTGTAAAGTACTATTTGTTCCCCAACCAACTTTTGTATTATTAATATTTTCTAATGCTTCAGCTGCTGTTTTTCTTGCAGCTGATGCTTCATTAACTGCCATTTGTGCTGCATCAACTTCTGCTTGTGATCCCCATTGTTGTTCAAATGTTAATTCTGCTTGAGCTTGTCGCAAATCATCATCTACCGAATCTAATGCTTTTTGTGCAGCTTTCTGTTGTCCTACTTTATCAATGTGTTCACCAAGTTTACCCATAGCATATGCTGTTCCACCTTGGACAGCAGCTTGTTTCAGAGCTCCCCATTGTGAACCCAGGAATGTATTTCCAGCTTGAAGATTGTTTTCCATTCCTCCACCATAACCACCAAATGCGGCAACAACTGTATTGGCATTGGTTGTTGATGATAAAAATTTTCCAACTTTTGATGCTTTTCCAAGACCTTCTCCTACTTTTGATGCTTCTACAAGACCTTCTCCTACTCCAGATAACCATCCAGACATAGTTAAGTATCCTGTTGCAACTCCGGCTCCTTTTGCTATATTGGCAAAACCACTATCGGCAGTTATTGCACTGTATTTTGAAATTCCAGTTATATCATTTATTCCTGTAAATACTTCATTTGATAAATCTTTGGCAATGAATTTTGATACGCCCTCATTAAGATTAGATCCCATCAATGCATCTATTGCCAATGATCCCCAACCGGCTGTTACTGTAAGAGCTGCATCTCCAATATCTTCAAATGTTGATACAAAACCTTCTCCAAATTTTGAAATAACCATTCCACCAGTCGCTAGAATTGTTTTAATTTTAAATGGTTGTTCTGCAGTTTGCTTAGCATATTCCTCAATATTTGTTTGCTTATCATGAATTGCTTGCTGCAAGCCACCAACCATTCCACCAATGGTATCAAATAAAGCATCGTATTGCGTTACTTCAACGGAAAATCCGGTATTAACAAAACAATTGTTTATTTTTTGAACTTTTTCTTGAATATCAGATTGACAGTTGACTATTGTACTTGTCTTAATATTATTTAATTCATTTACGACATAGTCAACCTGTTTTTGATTTTTATATAGTGATGATCTTCCTGTCCAATAACCATTGCCACGTTTGTACTTTGCCCAATTTATTCCAAATAGTCCCACTTTAAATCTCCTTTCTTTTATCCTATTATTCTTGTAGTATATCTTATTGTACTTGGATCAGCTCCATTATTAACGCATCCTTCATAGGCTTTCTCCTCGGCTTCTTGATTATAGGCATCTTGTTTTTCATTATAATATTTTACTGCCTTCTCATAGATTCCTGGTTCTCCATTTGCTCCTTCTATACCACTAGCAACAAGTGAAGTAACTTCGTCCAATCCCGATGCATATGATTCAAGTACTGGTTCCATTGTGGCATCACGAACAGAAAGCATTTGACCTCCTGCATCGACAGAAACATTTAAGATTGCATTTTGAATTTTTTTAATATTATCTTCAAAGGCCTTTAATAATTCATCAATTGCTTTTTGTACTGCTGTTGGGTCTATATATGCTTTTGCATCAGCGGCACTTACTGTATATGATACATTATTAACTCTTGTAGTATTTCCTTCAGAATCTAGTACATTATAGCTTCCATTAGCAATTACTTGTAGTCTTGATGTTAATGCTTCAGCCATTTTCTCACTCTCCCTTTTTTTCTATGCAATGCATAAGAAAAAAAACTTATAAATTTTCTTTCCTATACATTGCATATATTGCAATGTATTTTTATTAGTTTTGTTCTCTATCGTAAGCCATAGCTTGTTCAACAGCTAAACGTAAGTTTGCAGCTGATAGTTTCATATCTTTCATAGCTTGTGGAACATCTGCTGTATAATAACTCTCCCAGTTTTCTCTAACTGTTTGTGCCCAAGTAGTTTGAATTCCATCTGGAATTGTTGCTTTTAATGCACTATCTAATGTTGCCATTGATTCTTGCATAGTTTGTACAATACTATCGATTTGAGCAGCATCGTCTGTCGCTGCACCTGGATTAATTGTTATATTCATATCTTAATATCTCCTTTCTAAATTAATGCATTCCTGATTTTAACTCATCAATCATGCTACCAAACTTAGTAGTTTGTAGACCCATGTATCCTTCGGCTTCTTCAATTGTTTGAGTTAACAAATTAAAAGTCTTTTGTTTTTCTTGGAATTTAGCTAACAAATCGTTTGCTGGGTCTCCTTGAATATCACCACTAGTAATTTCTTCAATTAGGTTTGTTAATCTTGCTAAGCTAGATTTATACTCTTGTCCAGCTGTTTCTAATGCACTTCTTAAGCTATTTAATGCTCCTTCATCTACGTGAATTACTGACATATTCTTATTTCACCTCCTATAATTGTTATCTAAGAATATTGTTCAATAAACCGAACCCTATCCTACAATTAGATTGTACATTTTTTTTTGTTTTTTGGCAAGTATTTATAATACTTTTAAAGATTATTTACATATATTAATTATATAGGTATTTATAAACACAAATTATTTACAACATCATATTTTATATTAGGAACTATTGAAAAAATAATATGTACTTATTAAGGTGTAATTTATTTAATAATAAAAGTATTAGTAATATGAATATTAATTAATAGAAAGGAGGTTGATTATGAATTGTTCAGAAAATAATAATTGCTCTTCTTGTATTTTTGATGTTCTAAAAAAGATATTATTACTTCAAAAACAAGATTTTGATAATGAATGTTACGTAGGATGTGACAAACCATTTTTAGGTCCATCAATAGCAAATGTTTGTTATAACACTAGACCATTCCAATTATATAATTGTTGTACTGGTAATCCTTGGAGCTTTGACTTAACTACAACAGAAGGTACAAGTAATGTTTTTAGAGTTGAAGCTTTAGATGATTGCTGCTGTACTTGTAGATTATTAACATTAAATACTGAAACTAATACTTATACTAGCACTGGTGAATTTGTAACAATTGATTTAAATTGTTGTGGTGCAATTAGATGTTTAACAGATACTTATATAGATTTATGTTAAAAAAAGTCATTGGCAAACTACAATTTGCTAATGACTTTTTATCTGTTTAAAAATGTAAATGTATTAACTACTTCGCCATTGACATTTACAATAGGTATTCCAGAAAATTTTGATGATAGGTAACTTAACTCCTTCTGCCATTGCTACCATATTTACTCCAGTATTAGATATTTTTTTATTTTATATTGTATTTCTTACTTTTTTATTAACTATTATTTATTTTACTATAGTAATTCTTTGATTAGGTGTCACTTTTTTATATATTTCTGGTGATATTAAACCAAAATATAATTCTTTTGCTTCTTCATCTGGGGTTTCTAAAAACTCGAGAATACCAAAGGCAGTTTCTGCTGGCATTTTTAAGAAGCACCCTTCATCTGATAATATTTTTTCTAGTAAATCTATTCTTTTTTTATCTTCTTCATTTAATTCTTTTTGTTTTTTTAATTCTAATAATTTTTTTATTCTTTCCATTGCATTCATAATATATCTCCTTATTTAAAATGTTGGTGGTTTCAATTTAATTATATTCAACGATTTAATGTACTCTAAATAATCTTTGACATCATAAAAAATATGTTTACCTGTTGATTCACTATAAACCATAAAAACACTTTTATTCTCATTCAATTTTATGCTCAATGTAGCAACTCCTTCAACAACATTACTATTGGTTACATTTCCACTGATAAGTATATTAAAATCTTTGCTTTTATCAGAATCTATAATTAATTTTTTGATTGTTTTATAATAAGTAAAAGCATCATATCCATCACTATTTTCTGGTAAGTCCATTTTCAAAATATTTTCTACAGTTGTTGTAAATTTATCTTTGCCTAGATTTTCTTCATATAGTCTTCTACCTGTAAATTGACTGTTGGCCTCTTTTATCAAATCTTGAGTATACATTCCTGAATGTGAATATCCCAAATATTCGTCAGTACTCAACCAAGCTCGGCTGAGATCTTCAAAATCTAATTCTTGTCGATTTAATCTTGCTCCACTATATTGTGGTGGAACATAGACAAATCCATTAGTAGAACAACCACTTTTGCAATTTGCTAAATCTATCGAATTATTAATAATTTCGGTAGCATCAGCAATTATGATATTTCCATCTGAAAGAGTAATTTCAATCCATTTATGCTCTCCTAAACCCGCTTTTCCCATAATTCTAACTGAGCTTGGATCAAAGCCAGATTCAATAAGTAGTTCTCTATATAGTTCTGACCATCCTTTGCATATTACTGATTTTCCATTTAACTCAGCAAAACTCTTTGTACTTCTATAAATACTTTCACTAAGGTTTTTATCTCCACTAAGATAGTTCATATCATAACTTAATCTTCTATTTAATTCAATATATAATTGTCTTGCTTTTGTTGTTTCATTCATATTTGGATTAATTGTATCTAGTATTTCATTTTTCATGGTGCTAGCATTATAATCCATTCGACGTAATTGTTCTGGAACTTTGCTTAGATCTGCTGTCACTTCTGTACCAAAATGTGGAGCTAGTTCTTTTTCTAAATTATCTAATTCTTTTGTCATATGCATAATATCTTCCAAATGTGGATACTCAGAAAATACTATTGCATTTCCTCTATTGGCATTAAATCTAGCATATTCTTCTGATGCTTCCAATTCTTTTAAATACTTATATCTTGCCATTTTGGCATCTACTTCAGCTGTTGTTAGTTGTCGCGGCATTGATGGTGTATCTGGATTTGCACGTACATTATCTTCTCCTTTTAGTATATTCCTTAGATTTCCTACTTCTCCTAGTGCAGATAATAATCCACCAAATGCTGCTTGTCCGCCTACATTGGCCATTCCTCCCTCTTGTTCAAATAATTCTGCATATCTCTTTAATATATTATCGTCTAATTTTACTTCATTTCCGTTTTCATCTGTATATGTATCTTTGTACAGCATTTTTAGGAATGGTTGCATGAAACCTTCTGCTCCTCCATCTACCGAATCTAAAACAATTCTTGAAAATGATCCGGCTGCTTTGCTTCCATTAAACAGGGATTTTGCTATTTTGTCTCCCCATCCTCCTGGTGATCCTATTTTAGCTCCTGCCCAGAATTGAAATGCTTCCCATGCTCCATTTGCTCCAGCATACAACAATCCTTCTCCTATTCCTGCTCCATCTTTCCATGCTGTTTCTGCTCCTTTTCCTGTTCCTGCTAATCCTGCAATCACTGCCATATTTCCTGCTGTTATTCCTGCGCTTCCTGCTGCAGTACCTGCTCCAGTTGCGCCTACTGCGGCTCCACCTGCTCCAAAAGTTAAAACAGTTAGAGCAATAATACCTCCTACATAGCCTATTCCTGATCCTATTTCTCTTACTTTATCACTATCAAAAAGGCCATTATCTCTCATCCAGTTTCCAAAACTTGTATCATTATATAAGCTATCATACCAACTTTTTACATGCTCTGTTGCCACAAAATCTTTTGTTCCTTCCCACATTGCTTTTGTTGCTGACTCCCATTCTTCTCCTGTTACTAATCCTCTTAATGCTTGATAACCATCATATATTCCTGTTCCTATTGAATTTGTTGCTGTATTAAGTATTGTTCCTAAATCTACTAAAGCTTCTCCAAACCTTAGAAGACCCTCTGTTAATGATACTACTCCTGTTGATAGTGTAGCCGCTGTATCGTTTAAAAAATTCAAGATATCTGTTCCTGCTTCTTTTAGGATTGGAAGTGCATTTTTTTCCCAACCTTCAGTTATTGTATCTAATGTACTTTTTGCACTATCTGATACTTTTCCACAGGTTTTGTCTATTTCTTCGCCTAAATTTCCAATAAAATCTCCTACATCTTCTTTTATATTTGTGATCATATCACCTAAAAATGCAACACTTTCTTCCGCTTCAGTCTTTAAAGTGTCTATTAAAGAAGATGTAGCAATTGTAGTTACATTATTATCACTTATATTAAGTCTTAAATCTCCAATGCTGCTATTTAAGAATGTTCCCACATTATCACATCCTACTGATTGTCATTATTATTTATTCTTTCTATTATCCTTTTTAATCTATCCTTGAATTGCTTTTCCTCATTGTCTGAATAACCAACTGAATAAACTTTTTGTATTTGATCATGATTGAACAATATGTTTTTGTCACTAGAAATCATACCCTCTGGGTATATACATCCTGCATAATCATACATTTTATTATTATCATTTTGATTCATACAACAAAAACCAATAATCATGGCTCTTTTGGTTCCACCATTTAGTAATACAACTGTCCCTATAGGTAAATACTTATTTCCTATTTCATTTTCTTTCATATTATTATCTGTTGTCAAAACATCTAAATTTACTTCTTCATTCATATTTTTCTCCTTACTATCATTCATTATTTATTCTATCATAAGTCTTGCATCAAATAAAACAAAAAAGATATGTTTTTCAACATTATCTTTATTTTATTATTAATTTAATAATATCTTTTATAGGAATATTCTCATCATTTATCGTAATTACACTACTTTTAGTTCTAGTTAACAAACTAGTTTGATATGTTTTATCTTTAGTTATTATTTCTACTATTTTGTTATAAGGATATCCTATTCCATGAAAAATATTATTTAATTTTTCTTCTATTTCTGGATCTTTTTCTTTGGAAGATTCATTTTTTAAATAACAATATTCTTTATTATTACTAATATTTCTAGTAATTTCATTTTTATATATTGTAGGTAGTTTTTTCATATTACTCTCCTTTATATATTTTATGAAATTATTTAATAAAAAGACTATCTTTTTGATATAATATTAATGGGAGTTGTTATAATGAAATATAAAATTAATTATCACATTTTAATACCTATTATTTTATTATCTATT
>CAZVUP010000037.1:0-14188 GCA_964630365.1 uncultured Muribaculaceae bacterium | reverse complement strand
ATTGTATCAAAAAGCCGCACCTAGTGGTGCGGTTGAAATTTCAATTTAGGAAAATAGACTTTGATAGTCTATTTTTTTGTAATACAAAATTTTTAAATTATTGTGTTTTCTTGGTTGTATTTAATGAATAATTATGCTATTTTATATATAGTAGGTGATGATATGAAGAAAATTAATAAAAATGGATTTACAATGATTGAATTGCTTGCAGTTATCACATTATTAGGAATTGTTATGGTTGTTGCTATACCTAATGTTTCTAGACTAATAGAAAAATCAAAAGAAAGTAAAATGGAAAGTAATAAAAATACATTATTGATTGCTACAAAGAGTTATTTGCAAGCAAATAAAGATCAATATCCTAAATCGATAGGTGAAGTAAAAAAAATAGAAGCTAATGTTTTAAAATCTTCTGGTTTTTTGAAAGAAGATATTACTGATGGTAATAAAAAGAGTTGTATGGCTGATAGTTATGTTAATGTTCAGAAGAAAAGCAATGGAAAGTATAGTTATGATGTTTTTTTGATTTGTCCTGGTGATTCCGGTCCTGGTTCGACGGATTCTGAACTCGATATTTCAGGTGACTTATGGTATGTTGAAAATGGTGTAGATAAGATAATTGAAGACGGAGAAGAGGGTGCGCATTTAATTACTAAGGTTACACTTCATTATAAAGGTAATGGTCTAAACTTAGCAAGTTATAGTTATGTTGTCTTAGTTAGCTATGCGGGAAGTGATGATGGCAATTATACAGCAATTATTAATTCTGACTTAATAAAGGTTGTTGGTAAGGTTCAAGAAAAAGATGTAGAATTGGACTTAACAGGGTATGTTGATACTACTAGAGATTATTATATTAAAGTAATTGCTAAAGCTTATGACGAAAAAGGCGGTAGCAAAAGTTTTGAAACAGGTTCAAGATTCAAAAATGACCAAGCTCCTATATGTGGTCATGTGAAAGTGTATGATGGTAAAACTATAGTTAAAGAATATGATTTTGGAGAAAATCCTGATTTTAAATGGGTTAATACTCCACGAAAAGTTACAGTTGAATGTAAAGATAATAATGGATCTAAATGTAAAAAAGCTAAATTTTCTCAGGTGTTTACTAAGACAGGAAATAAACTTACTTCTGGTGAAGTTGATGAAGAAGGATATGGATATGTTAGAATAGAAGATAATAGAGGTAGAACTAATGATTGCCTTGTTAAAGTAAATATTGATACGATTCCACCAGAAGTACCAACAGTTTCGATGTATAAATGGGTGGATAATAATCATACTCCTAATTATAGTAGTGTTCCAGTAGATAGAAGTGGAAAAAGTGTAGTGTATGAACCAGGTACTTGGAGTGAAAAATATGTATATACTGAACCACATTCTACTGATTCTGGTTCTGGAATTGATTATTATATGTATACAACTACTGGTAAGACAACTAATGAAACAGATGCTAAAGGTAGTTATAGGAATATAAAAGTTCAGGGAGAATCACATATTAAGTGGAAAGCTTGTGATAAATTAGGTAATTGTTCTAGTTATTCTAACCCAGAAGATATTAATATATATATACCTCCAAGTGGAGACGGTGGAAGACCTACTAGACCTAAGGTATGGTTATATAAATGGGATGGTTCGGGAACTCCTGAAGATGCTATGAAACCAGAGAATATATATACTCCAGGTCAATGGACTAATACAGATGTTATTGTAAAATATGAGCATGACAAAGCAGAAGAATTTAATTTTATTTATCAATATGTAAAATTATATACAGCAGTAGAAAACGGTGGTGGAAAAAGAAATATTGGAAATAATTATTTTGTTATTAGAGATGAAGGTACAACGAAATGGAATTTCATGGTTACAGATGTATATAACAATACGTCTTACAATGTTAATAATATAAACGGAAAATCGGCTGGTGATGAAGTTGTAATTAAAATTGATAAAACACCACCAACATTTCAGGTATCATTGAAGAAAGATTCAAATACTTTAGCTACTTTCAGTGATACAAAATATGAATATGCTGACACTATTAATGATAATGTAATTATTAGGTTATTTGGTGTTAGTGATAATAATGGTTCTGGTGTTAATAATGATTTTACTTTCTCTTGGAATGCACCATATGTTAGTGGTGATGATTACTCAACAGTTGTTGCAAGTTCGCAGACGCTTAAATTATCTGGTGGGGTAAAAGAAAGAGAGATAGAATCATATGGTAAGCGAGTATTATGGATTGAACTTAGAGATAATCTAGGAAATGAAGTAGGAATTGAAATTAAACTTGATATTATTAATACAAAAATAAATGGTAATAGATTTATTTGTGATAGTAGTAAAAAGCTTAATATTTATTGGATTTCACAATGTCAAGGTAATAATAGTACATCATGTACTTTTACCAAATTAAATGGACTTACGAATAATGGTAGTGTAAACAGAGGGTCATTAAGGTTGGGTATTGATTCTAGTTGTATTTCCTCAAAATGTGTTACATCAAGTAGTGGTGCAAATTGTCGAAATGCAGCTAGTACTAGTGGTACAACAATTAATAAAACTCTTCCTAATTATACTAGTGTTAGAGTTGCTGAAACAACAACAAGTGGTTGGTCTTATAGTATTGATGATGGTTGCTATATAAGTACAAATTTATTAGGAAGTAGTTGCTCAGCACAAACTCCTTCTTCTGGTGATGATATTCCGTCTTCTTCAAGTACATGTCATCAGTATAAGAGATGTGCGAAGGCAGGTTGTGCAAATTATGGGAAAAGCTGTACTAAAGTCGGAGGATTTATATATAAAGGTAATTATGATTCTGGTGGGGTTTGTCAACAAAAGTACAGTCCAAGCCGTTGTGGTCGTGGTACTAGTTGTGTGAATTGTCAATATGACAGCTGTACTACAACATGTAATTACTATAAGAGATCTTCTATCTGTGGTTGCGAATATTAGTTAGGATTGGTGATAAAATGAAAAAGAAAAGAATAATAATTTTTGTAATTGTTATAGCGATTTTGCTTTTAATAGGTGGCTTTGTATTTTTCCTTTCTGATAGTCATGCTGCTAAAAAAGAAGAAAAACTTGCATTAGAGTTAAAGGCTACTGTTGATAAATGTAATTATCATGATGGAGTTACTGATATTAAGATTGGCCTAACTAATGGTAATGAAGAAAGTGTTAGTACAAAATATTTAGATTTAGTATTAAAAAATGATAATGGTGAAGTTGTAACTAGTATAGATTTAGATATATCAGATGTATTAGAAGGAAAAACATATACTGAGATTAATTCAACCTTTCCAGGTGATTTGAGTGATATAACTAAAGCAGAAGTAAGATATTATAAAAGTAAGTAAAATATTAATTACTTACTTTTTTTTATTTATATGATATAATTTTACTAGAATAGGAGAGTGTGGTATGGCTGTACTTAGTAAAAACGAATTAAAATTAATGGATGAGTATTTTAGGGTTTTAAATTATCTTTCGGTTGCACAACTTTATTTGTTAGATAATCCCTTACTAAGAAGAGAACTTACTATTAATGATATAAAACCTAATGTTGTTGGACATTGGGGAACAGCGCCAGGACAGAATTTTATTTATATGCATCTAAATCGTATTATTAAGAAATATGACCTTAATATGATTTATTTATCTGGCCCCGGTCATGGTGGTCAAGCAATGGTTGCAAATAACTATTTGGAAGGTGTATATTCTGAGTTTTATCCTGATATAACTGAGGATGAAGATGAATTAAAAAAATTATGTAAACAGTTTTCTTTTCCTGGTGGAATATCTTCTCATGTAGCACCTGAGACACCTGGATCAATTCATGAAGGTGGTGAACTTGGATATAGTCTTGCTCATGCTGCAGGTGCAGTTTTAGATAACCCAAATTTAATCGCAGCTTGTGTTGTTGGGGATGGAGAAGCAGAAACTGGGCCACTTGCTACTAGTTGGCATATTAATAAATTTTTAAATAAGAAAACAGATGGGGTTGTATTACCAATTCTACATCGTAATGGTTATAAAATTGCTAATCCAACAGTTTTTGGTAGAATGAGTAATGATGAAATAGAAAAATTTTTCTATGGATATGGTTGGAAACCTTATTTTGTATCTGGTGATGAGCCATTAGTTATGCACGAAGAAATGGCTAAAGTAATGGATAAAGTTGTAAAGGATATAGAAAAAATTAAGACACGTGGTGAAGGAAATTACCCAGTGATAATTTTAACTACTCCTAAAGGTTGGACTGGTCCTAAAGAAGTTAATGACAAAAAAATAGAAGGCTCTTTTAGGGCTCATCAAGTACCTATACCTATAACTCGCGAAAATCCTGAAGGACTTACTTTATTGAAAAGATGGTTAAATAGTTATCATATTGAAGGATTGTTTGATGAAAAAGGTAAATTGATTAAAGAGCTTAAAGACTTATGTCCGCCATTAAATAAATGTATGGGATATAGTGAATATGCTAATGGTGGATTGTTGCTTAAAGATATTGTTACTCCAGAATGGCAAGATTATTGTTTAGATATTAAAAGTCCTGGTAGAGTTATTGCTCAAGATACAATGGAATTGGGTAATTATATTAGAGATGTCTTTAGACTTAATAAAGCTAATAAAAACTTTAGAATTTTTGGGCCTGATGAAGCTTTATCAAATAGGTTTTATCATATTTTTGAAGAAACTAATAGGACTTGGAATTATAAAACTTATCGTAATGATGAATACTTAAGTCATGATGGTAGGGTAATGGATTCTTATTTATCAGAGCATCTATGTGAAGGTATGCTGGAAGGATATCTTTTAACTGGTAGACATGGATTTATTCATAGTTATGAAGCATTTATTAGAATTGTTGATTCAATGGCATCACAACATGCTAAATGGTTAAAAGTATGTCAAGATATTCCTTGGAGAGCAGATATTGCTTCACTTAATTTTTTATTAGTAAGTCATGTTTTTCAACAAGATCATAATGGTTATACACATCAAGATCCAGGTTTTTTAAATCATTTAGTAACTAAAAAAGCTGATGTTGTTAGAATGTATTTGCCACCTGATACTAATTGTTTACTATCTTGTTTTGATCATTGTATTAAAACTAAAAATTATATAAATGTAATTGTAGCTTCTAAACATCCTCGTCCTCAATGGTTAACAAAAACACAGGCTAGAGTTCATTGTCGTAAAGGATTAGGTGTTTGGAATTTTGCTAGTAATGATGAAGGTAATCCAGATGTTGTTCTTGCTTGTTGCGGTGAAACTCCAACTTTAGAGGTTTTAGCAGCTGTTGATATCTTAAGAAAAAGTGTTAAAGGTATAAGAATTAGGGTTGTTAATGTTGTTGATTTAATGAAATTACAGTCACCTGAGACACATCCACATGGTATGAGTGATGAAGAATATGATGAAATATTCACAAAGAATAAACCAATTATATTTAATTTCCATGGTTATCCATCTTTAATTCATCAATTGACATATAAGAGAACAAATAGAAATTTACATGTTCATGGTTATAAAGAAGAAGGTACTATTACTACAACTTTTGATATTCGTGTTCAAAACGATATTGATAGATTCCATTTAGTTCAGGCAGTTTTAAAAGAAATACCTAGATATAAAAAATCTAGTCAAGTATTAATTGACTGGTGTAGTGAAATGCTTGCTAGACACAAAGAATATATTGCTGAGTATGGAGAAGATATGCCATTTGTAAAAGATTGGAAATGGGAAGGTTTTAAAGATTAGTATTATTTCACCTTAAATTAATAAGGAAGTCTTATATAGACTTCTTTTTCTTTTTAGTGTATAATTAGTACGAGGTGGTTAGATGAGTACTAGAAAGAGTATGAAGTTACCAATAGTTTTTACATTTATAATAATTGTTATTATGGTGTATTTATTTACAAGTATTAAACAATCAGAAATAGTATGTGAAAAAACTAAAACTTTTGATTCTAATGTTCGTTTAAAAGAAGAATTAGTTAGTATTACAGATGGTAAAAAGATTAATAGTATGGTGTTAACTAAAACGATTGTATTGCCTTTAGAATATGCTGATGAGGCACATTTAAATAGTATTAAATATGCACTTGAAAATACATTGAATTATTTAGGAGATAGTGTAAAGTATACTATTCTTGATGATAGAATAATTATAAGAATTGAAGTTGATAAAAATGAGGTATTATTATTGAGTAATATTGATTTTATTGTTAATGATGATTTAGTAATAAAGATTGATTCTAATACTAAGAGCAGTAATGTTATAACTTTGAGTGTTGGTGATAATTATACGGATGGGGAATTAATGACTAGACTTAAAAATAATGGATATTCATGTAAATAATATGGAATATGATATTGATGAATTAGTAAGTGGTATTGATTTCAATAGTGGAAAGTTTAATGACATTGGTAATGGTATTATGCTTACTACTAGAGAAATAGAGATACTTGATAGATATGAAATTAATTATAAAAAATGTGGAAACTTAAAAGAAATTATTTTTGAGATTGAAGAAATTATCCCTGATTTAGATGATCCAGAAGAATTAGAATATGTCTCTAGTATGTTAGCAGAAAGAGATTATTATCAAAATACTAATAAGTGAAAGATACTTTTATTATATTGCGTACAAGTTAATATTAGATATAATAAAGATATAGTAGTATTTCTTGGAGGATTTATGAAGAAGATTATTTTTGTTATCTGTTTGTTTCTAATTACATTTAGTGTACAAGCTAAGGATGCGATTACAACACTTAGTATAGCAGAAGATGATTTAGAATTAATATCTTTTAGCAGTACGGCAACAAGAGATGGTGGTTATATTGCTTCGTTTATTATGATAGGAGAAGAAAGATTACGTATAATTAAATATTCTGCTACTGATGAAATTGAATGGGATGTTATTGAAGATAATTATGGTGATAGTTCTAGGTCAAATATGTTTAAAGTTCTAGAATTAGATAATGGTAATTTTATGGTAATTAGTAGTAGTTATGCAATTATATATGATGCTAATGGTAATTTAGTGAGAAGTTTTGATATTGATATATTTAATAATAGTCAAGTTATTAAGTGCATAAGTGATGGTAATGATGCTGTTTGTATGAATAGTAGAACTGCACTTACTGTTGGTAGGATTAGTGAATATGGTGAGATATTAGCTAAGTATGAATATGGTGATGATCAATTATATCCTGTTTCTTTGTTTTTTGATAATAATAAAAATATTGTTGTTAGTGGTATTAATTCTTCAGATGAATCATCATATATTTATGCTTTTAATACTAATCTAAATTTATTAAATAAAAAAAATGTAAATTTCAATAATTTAGATGGAGAGTTTATAGTTTTGGGACAATTTGTAGATGGTAAGTATTTAATACTGCAGCAAAAAGAAGATTATTCTAATAATTTTATTAAAATTGTTTACTATTCAACGGATTCTGGTTTAAATCAAATATTAAATGAACATGTTGTTGTTGATTCTTTTAATGCTACTAATGAAGATGAAATTCGTTCAGCTGGTTTTGCATTTTTAGGTTCTATTATAAATTTTACTAATTCTCCTAATATTGGTAAGTATTTTTCAACATATGAATTTGAAACAACGCCGGATCAAAAAATTCAGGTGTATTTCGCAAAATATGATTCTAATATGAAGCAAATATCAAGATCTTTACTTATCAATGAAAAATTGAAAAGTTCTGATCAATCTCCTTATTTTTCTAGTAGTATTACATTAAAGAATGGATCTGGAATAGCTTTTTTAAATTTTAGAAATGATTATGTTTGGAGCAGACGTTTTAGAATAGAAGATGTATATGATGTTTCCTTCATTAATGATTCTTTTGCAGCTGTTGATACTTCATATCATTCTGTTGGTGATGTTGTGAAAATTAATATAGATAATCGAGATAATTATGTAGTAGATGAGGTTATTGTTAAAGATAGCGTTGGTAATTTGATTGAATTTAATAGAAATGATTATACGTTTATCATGCCTAATAGTGATGTTATAGTTGATGTACATTGGCGAAAGGAAAAAACTATAGAAACGATAATTAAAAATCCTGAGACTGGTTCTTTTGTATCAACATTACTTTGCATTATAGCAATCATGCTGATAGGAATATTAAATTATAAATACTTTAAGAAAAAGGTTTAGTATATAAAAAATTAATTATTAATTTTATGGTAAAGAAGTTATGAATTATTATAATTTCTTTACTTTTTTATATTTTTTTGATATAATATGCTTCACAAGTGAGGGGTTTTTATGAAAATTAAAGGTGGTTTGGTTGCTTTAGTTGCAGTTCAATATGAAGATAACATAATTCCAAAAAACTATGAAGAAAGAGGAAGAATTCAAAGTGAGATTTTATCTGAAAAAAATTGGGATGAGGAAAGTTTAAAAAAATGTTTATATAGGTTAGAAAAGTGTGCTGAAGTTATTCAGCTTCGTGACGTGTTATGTGATCTTGCTTTTAACTTAGATCCGGAACTAGCAATTTCATGGGAATTTTTAGCTCAAATTTTGAGTTCAAAAGGTTTTGATAGTGGCTTAATTGAAATAGTTCATGATTTTTTTAAATTGGCGAATGAATCTTATGGAGAAATAGAAAAATTAATGAAAGATTCTTTAATTTTTGATTCACAATATAATGTGTATGTTCATCTAGCTGGTGGTGCTTGTATAGGTGATTTGGAAGTTAAAAAATATATAGAAAGAAATGAATCTTGGAAAGAATTAGCGTTAATTGAAAATGATTATTATGCGTCTTTAATTGCAGAAGGATGTGAGCTTGCTATAGGACCTAATTTCAGTGATCCTTTTAATGTCTTTAAAGTTGGAGTTTATTGTGCTAATTATAGAGAAATGTTCGAAGCTGGTATTCTTAATGAAGATAATACAATGCATGATACATTAGGAGAGACAAAAAAATAAATTATAGTAAACTGTTGAGTAATTATTCGACAGTTTTTATTTTTTTTGTTTTTTGTATATGTTATAATTAATTAGGAATGAGAGTGATGATATGATTTATTTAGATTATAGTGCAACAACACCTGTTAATGAGGAAGTTATTAATACATATAGTACGGTATGCAAAAAGTTTATTGGTAATCCTAATTCTTTACATAGATTAGGGGTTGAAGCAAAGGAACTTATTGATGCTAGTACGGAGCAAATTGCTAATATTTTAGGAGTTAAGTCTAGTGAAGTTATCTATACAAGTGGAGCAAGTGAAGCGAATAATACGGCTATTAAAGGTATTTGTTTAAAATATGCTAATAGGGGACATCATATTATTACTACTGAACTTGAGCATTCTTCTGTTATTGCACCACTTAATTATTTACAAAAAAATGGGTTTGAAGTTGATTTTGTTAAACTTGATGAGAATGGTTTGGTTGATTTAGATGATTTAAAAAGATTACTTCGTGATGATACAGTTCTTGTTAGTATTGCGTCAGTTAATAGTGAAGTTGGGGTTAAACAAGATTTAAAAGCTATAAGTGAAATTGTTAGAACAAATCCTAAAACTTTTTTTCATAGTGATGTTACACAAAGTATTGGTAAAGATAAAATTGATTTTAGTTTAGTTGATCTTGCATCGATGTCATGTCAAAAATTTTATGGAATGAAGGGAATAGGAGCTCTTATTAAAAGAGATAAGCTTATTATTGAACCATTAATACATGGAGGTAAATCTACGACAGTTTTTAGAAGTGGTACTCCTGCGACACCATTAATTGCATCGTTTGCTAAGGCATTAAGATTAGTTTATGAAGATTTTGATGAAAAAAGTAAGAGAGTTAAAGAGGTACATGATTATTTAATTGATAAATTAAAAGATTTAGATATATTTATTAATAGTAATGAATATTGCTTACCGAATATGGTAAATATTAGTTTAAAAAATATAAAGAGTGAAGTTATGTTACATGCTTTAGAAGAAAAAGATATTTTTGTTTCTACACAAACTGCTTGTTCAGTTGGTGATTATTCTAAAGCAGTTTATGCAATTACTCATGATAAAGAAAAGGCTAGTAGTAGCATCAGAATTAGTTTATCTTTTCTTACTACAAAAAATGAGATAGATGAATTTATTGTGGCTTTATCAGAATGTATAAATAAATTAAATTTTAGGTGATATTATGAAATTGGTTAAAATTAGTGCTATTTGGTGTAGCGGTTGTTTAGTAATGAATAAAGTTTGGGAAAAACTAAAAGAAAATTGTAATTTTGATTTTGTAGAACTAGATTATGATATGGATGAAGAGGAAGTTTTAAAATACAATCCTGGAGATGTTTTACCTATTTTTATATTGTTTGATGGTGATAAAGAATTATTAAGAATAGTTGGTGAATTATCTTATGATGAATTTCTAAATAAGTTAAATGAAGTTGGTGGTTTTTTTGAAAAGAATAATTAATTATTTATTATTAGTTTTTTCTTTTTTTCTTTTACCATTTATGGTAGAAGCTAAAGAGAATGATGTTAAACTATATTTATTTTATGGTGATGGTTGTCCACATTGTGCTGCTGAGGAAAAATTTTTGAGTACAATCGAGAACAATTATGATAATTTAGAAATTGTTCGTTATGAAGTTTGGTATGATGAAGATAATGCCGCATTATTAAAAGATGTTGAAAGAGCTTATAATATTACAAGAAGTGGAGTTCCAACAACAATTATTGGTAATACATCATTTACTGGTTATGCTGATGCTGTTGGCAGAAAAATAGAAAGAGCTATTCTTTATTATTCAAAAAATGATTATGTAGATCAGGTTGAGAAAATTAGAAATGGTTCATTTGATTTTGAATCTGGTATTAGTGATGACCAGTTTTCTGATGAAGAAAAGGAAATAGATAAAGAAGTAACTGTTGATATACCGATTATAGGGAAAGTTAATCTAAAAAATGCTTCTCTTATTTCATCAGCTGTTGTGATAGGATTGATTGATGGATTTAATCCATGTGCTATGTGGATATTGTTATTCTTAATTAGTGTTTTAATTGGAATGAAAAATAAGAAGAGAATGTGGATATTAGGACTGACATTTTTATTGACATCGGCATTAGTTTATATGCTTATTATGCTTTCATGGATTCAGATAGCTATTAAAATAACAGCAATTGTTTGGATAAGAAATATAATTGCTATTGTTGCTTTGATTGGAGCAATTATAAATATTAGAAGCTATTTAAAGAGTAATGATAGTGGTTGTGAAGTTGTTGATGATAAAAAAAGAAAAACAATTTTTAAGAAAATTCGTAAGTTTACACATGAAAAAAGTCTTATTTTAGCATTATTTGGAGTTGTAGGTCTTGCTGTATCTGTTAATTTAGTTGAACTTGCTTGTTCTGCTGGATTACCACTTGTATTTACAGAACTACTTGTGTTAAACAATGTTTCTTCTTTTATGAAATTTGTTTATACAGCTATTTATATATTATTTTTCTTATTAGATGATTTAGTAATATTTTTTATTGCTATGTTTACAATGCGAGTTACTGGAATATCAACTAAATATAATAGGTATTCACATCTTTTAGGTGGTATTGTTATGTTTATAATAGGTATTTTACTTTTAGTAAAACCTGGATGGTTAATGTTTCAATTTAAATAGTTTACTTATTTGTAAAAATTAGGTATAATGTAATTTAGAATAGAAGGAGTTTATCATATGGAAGAGAATGAAAAAATTGTTATTCAAAATAGTGATGGTACTAGTATGGAAGCAGAACTAATTACTTATTTGATTAGTGATGATAAGCTTCGTTCTTATTTAGTTTATTCAAAAGGTGAGAAAAACGGACCAGAAGAGGATGAAGTTATTTATATTACAAAATATGTTAATGATAATGGAGTTTATAAAATTTTTGGAATTGCGAATGATGATGAATGGTCTGAAGTTCAAAAGCTTTTGAAAGTAATTGCTAACGCATAGAATAGGTGGTGGTTTTTTGTTTACGGAATATGTTTTTGATAAAGAAAATGATGTTGCTGTACGTAATTTAAAGGCTACCATGTTTGATATTGTTGCCAATGAAGAAGCTAATATGGCTGCATTACAAGAAAAAGCTGCGAGTGAAACTGATAAAGATTTACAAGCAAAATTAGTGGAATTATTAGATGCGCAGAGTGCTTGTTTAAGAGATGTGGTTAGAATAACTAATGCGCTTGTTGAGGCTATGCAACAGCTTGATTCTTATTCTAAAGGGTTAAGGAAACTTGAACAAAAAAGTGTAGAAAAAAAATTGGCTGGAATGACAAATAGCCAAGAACCAGTGTTAAATAATGTTAGTGAAAATGAAAGAATTAATAGTCAGGTAGATGAAGCAGTTGTATCTAGTGATACAATAGAACAAAATGCTGATGTTCAATCTCCTGTAGAGGAGAATGTTGATTTAGAAGCTCAAGAACCTCAGATAAGTGACGTTGCTGTTTCTGAAGATGCAGTTCAAGGAGTGGAAGACTCTATTGATGGTGTTGTATCTCAAACTGCTGAAGAAGTTGCTTCAAATATTCAAGAACCTCAAGTTAGTGATATTTCTGATACTCAGGAAATTCAGGAAGAGCCTGTTCACCGACAAGAAGAAATTGTTGAAGATAGTCCTACTCAACCGAATATAGAGGTTGGGAAAACAACAGAAGATGTAGTATCTCCAGTTGTTGTTGATAGTGAGGTTTCAGATGTTGCACCTATTGTTGCGACTGAAGAGACGGCTGATACTGGGGTAGTACCAAGTCCAACTATAGATGATAGTGTACCTATTGTGGAAAATGCTGATTCTACTGTGATAGATGTACCGGAAATTAGCGAATCAGTAACTCAGCCTACTATGGCAGTTAATGATAGTTCATTTGAACTTCCAGTTATTGAAGCTGATGGGTTAAATAATTCTGTAGGTCAAGTTCAAGAATCAACAGTAGCTTTGCCAGTTGTAACATTTACTAGAGTTGGTAATATTGCTGATAGGGCAATTTTAGTAACTAATAAGCAAGGTACTAATTTACGTAATTCTAGAGATATGCAAAAACAAATTGTTCAAATCTCTAACTCAGGAGTAACAGAAAGCCAATTAGTTAATAATGGTTTATTAGAACCTTCTGCTGACGATAAAAAGAAAAAAATAGAAGAAATGTTAGAAAATGCTAATTCATTGTATAAGCAGGGGAATGTTCAAGAAGCAGAAGTTTTATATGATGAAATAAGTAAATTAAATAAGGAACTACAAGGTGAAGAAGAGAAAACCTTAGTTGCTTAAGTTGTTGATTAAATAATTGTTATTTATTGGAAAGGGGAATCATTATGCATAATAGGAAAAGAAGACTTCAATTATATTGTGCAAAAATATTGATTCTCTTATCTTTTGGTTTATTTACTTATGGTTTTATTTTAGACTTAAAAGGTTCACATAAACTAATTGATCCTGTAACTGGTGTTTCTTCCTCTAATGGTCAATCCGTTTCTATAACACCTGTAGATGGTTCAGAAGTAGTGACTGATTCGTCTACAAAGAATGGCAATAATAAGGGTGAGGCAACATCTAATTTACCTATCGGAAATGTAGTTAATAATAATCCAAGTAATGGTGGACATAGTAATAATTCTAATGTAAGTAATAATAATGGAAATAATAATCAAACAAATAATTCTGGAAAAAATAATCAAACAAATAATAATTCTGGCAGTACTAGTAACTATAATGTTTCTCCGCCACCACCAACTATAGAAGAGACAAATAATTCTTTTAGGAGACAGATTGAAAATACTTATGGTGTTACTGTTAAATATGGTAGTGAAACAAATGGTTATTCTGTTGATGGGATTGCAACTACTCCAATTTATGATTCTAATAAAATAACTAGCGCATTAAATGAATTAAATTATTCACTTAGTTTATATCCTAATGGTTTATTTACGGAAATTAAGAATGGTGGTATACCACTTACTATACTTTTAGTTAGTAATTATTCTGATATGTCAATAACTGGGGTTACAGATTCTGATTATAGTTCTGCTACTATTTCGATAGCAACAATCTATCCTTTTGGGGAATCATTTTATCATGAATCATATCATTATATTGAAAGATATATGTTTAAACGAGGAGCTAATTTTTTGACTTGGAATTA
>CAZVUP010000036.1:0-14872 GCA_964630365.1 uncultured Muribaculaceae bacterium | reverse complement strand
TTTGTTACATCTGTATTTCCATTTTTTATTACTACTTTGGATACTGTATTATCACTTTCACCTACATTCGTTTGACTTCCTTTATATGTCACTGTTGCAGTGTGGTTAGCTACTAGATTAGTACATGTTCCATCACTTTTTGTTAATGCTGTTCCATCATATATTTTACTATCACTACTTGCAGTACATGTTGTTGGTCTTGGTTTGATAGTAAAGGTTTTACTTATTTCTCCTATATAGTATAAATTCGTTGTTGTGTTATAATGATCTTCTTTAGCCTTGATTGTTGCAGTTGCTGTTCCGGCATTAATATTATTTTTATAAGTTACTGTATAATCAGTACCATTTACTAATTCTACATTGCCATCTTTTACTGTTACTGTTGGTTTCTTTTCAGTTCCATCATAAGTATACTCTGTTGGATTTAGTGTAATAGTTAAATCTTTAATATCCTTTTTCCAAATTGCATAAACTGTTATGTCGTCAGTTGCTTTTGAATTTTTAGTAATTTTTGTTCCTGTTCCATCTTTTTTAGTATTCCATTCTTTAAAAGAAGCTCCTGCACGAGTTGGAGTACATAATTCTCCCCATGATGCTCCTGAAAAGGCATATTTGAATGTACAACCACTTTCACCACTTGCTAATATGTAAGTTATTTTATTAATAGGTAATTCTTTACTATCAGTATTTGCTGCTAAGTCTGCAATGTATAATGTAGCTTTATTAAGGCCTTCTGCGGCATCGCTATTCTTTAAAAAATCTGTCAAGTCAATATTTCCCGCTGCATCTTTATTATATTGTTGATATTGTAATTCATTATTGTCTGGTTGGTTTGGATTTTTTGCACATTTTTTTGTATTAGTGTTTAGTTCTAGACAAAATCGCATATCAGTAAGATTTCCACTTTGAGTAGTGTATCTTTCATCTGTTGCTTTAAAAGATAATTTACTATCACTAAATTTATTACCACTTGATAATGGCATAGTCTCATTAAAAATTGGGTTTTCGTTATCAATAAGATAAGTTCCACATGTAATTATATTATCATTTTTAGTACATTTTCCATCAGCTGAAGAAAGTTTTACATCCGATAGTAATAAGCTACTATCAAATAATTGTTCAGTATTAATATGAAGATAATATAATCCTGTTTTTTTAGACGGGGTTATGACTGTAGAATTTAATGTATCATCAGAGATATCCAATGTTGCATTTTTCCAATCAACATTTTCAGGATTATTCGTCTCTGAAAAAGCATATAAGATTTTACTCTTTTTACTAATTCCAGTGAAACTATCAATTTTTAGTTTAATTGTAACTCTTTGCTTGTCTACTTTATCATAATTTGTTGGAGTAAGTGATAGTTTCATTTCCTTTGCTTCTATTTTACAAGTGTTTATAAATTTATTTATATCTGCATCTTCATCTTTCATGTTTTTTCCACATGATAGGTATGTAGTATATGTATATCTATTTCCATCTTTATCAACTTTAACAAAGCTATTTTCATTTAAACAGCTTCTATCAGCTATTTGAATATCTTTGGCTAAGTTCTTATCTTTTAATTCTTCAAGTGGGATGATGATACAACCACTTTCACTTTGACCAAACTCATCTTCTCCATATGTTTCTACATATAATCTGGCACTTTGTTCGATACTATTTTTATAAGCATTAAATTTTTGTTCTCCTTGATTACCTTGAATGTTTCTAATTAATGGAATAGCAATAACTGCAATAATTCCAACTATTGTAATTGCTACTAACAACTCAACTAGAGTAAATCCTTTTCTATTTTTCATACACAACCATCTACCTTACTATTGTTATCTATTATAATTTTATATTTTTTTTAACTAGTAGTCAATAAAATTGTTATCAATGTAATGTGTTTTATAAAAAAAATAGCATTTGCTATTTTTTGTTTGAAATCAATATAATACGTGATTTTAATGATTATATATAGTTGTTGTACTATTAACTTTTAAGGAATAATACAACCAGAACCAAATGTAGTAATAGTTTTATCATTATTTTTCATTGAAGAATCTTCTGTTGCTGTATTTTTCGTCATACATGATAAGTATGTCGTATAAGTATATCTATTTTTTTGTTTTTCTATTTTTACAAAGCTTTTATCACTAATGCAAGTCTTATTATCCATTTGAATATCCTTTGCAAAGCCTTTATTAATTAATTTTTCAAGGGAAATTAATATGCAACCATCTGCATTTTTAAAATCATCTTCTCCATAAGTTTCTACATAAAGTCTAGCACTTTGATCAATACTACTTTTATAGGTATCATATTTTTGTTTCACTTGATTTCCAGTAAGACTTCTTATTGAGGGTAAAGCAATAACCATAATGATTCCTATTATAGTAATTGCTACTAGTAGCTCAACTAGTGTAAAAGCTTTATTATGAAGCTTCTTTTTGTTTTTTTTCTTTTTTTGTTTCGTGTTCATTTAATTCAACCCTATCTTTAATATCTTATAATGATATTTTAATATTTTTTTAGTTATCAGTCAAATTAAAAAAATGTAGATACTCATTTATCTACATTTTTTTATTTTCTTAATTTTCTTTCTTTTATTTCTGCCAATAACAACTTAATAAATTCTTTTTGTGAAACTGTTGTTGTATCTTTTTCTCCAAATAATCTGTAACTTATTGTCTTATCGTTTTTCTCATTATCACCTAATATTAATGTGTATGGAACTTTAGAAGTTTGAGCTTCTCTCAATCTATATGATAATTTTTCATTGCGTACGTCAAGCTCTACTCTTACTCCTTCATTTTGCAATAATTCAGTTACTTCTTGTCCATAATCACCTTGGAATTCTGGATTTACTGGTATTACTTTTACTTGTGTTGGGGCTAACCATGTTGGGAAGGCACCTTTAGTCTCTTCAATTATAAAAGCGGCAAATCTATCAAAAGTTCCTAAAATTGCTCTATGAATTACTACTGGTGTTTGCTTTTCTCCATTTGAGTCAATATAATTTAGTTCAAATCTTCTTGGTAATAGGAAATCTAATTGGCAAGTTGAAAGTGTTACTTCTGGTCCTACTGCTGGTTTTACCTCAACATCTAACTTAGGACCATAAAAAGCGGCTTCACCTACTGCTTCAAAGTATTCAACACCTAGATCATTTAATACTTCTCTTAATTTAGTTTCGGCACTATTCCACATTTCATCATCATCAAAATATTTTTCCTTATCTTCAGGGTCTCTTAATGATAGACGAAATTTATATTCTTTAATGCCAAAATCTTTATAGACATCTAATATTAGATTAACAACTTTTTTAAATTCTTCACCAATTTGATCTGGTCTAACAAAAAGGTGAGCGTCATTTTGACACATACATCTTACTCTTTCCAAGCCTTTTACAGCACCACTTGCTTCATAACGGAAGTCAGTTGCAAATTCTCCTATACGAATTGGAAGATCACGATAGGAATGCATTTTATTTTTATATATTAACATGTGATGTGGACAATTCATTGGACGAAGAACAAATTCTTCTTCATCAACTTTCATCATTGGGAACATATTTTCTTTATAATGATCCCAGTGTCCAGAAGTTTTATATAAGTTAACTGTTCCAACACAAGGAGTATAAACGTGTTGATATCCTAATTTTTGTTCTTTTTCATAGATATAATTTTCTAAGTTTTTTCTAACTATCGAACCATTAGGTAACCATAAAGGCATTCCTGAACCAACAAGTTCATGATTCATAAATAGTTCTTGTTCTTTACCAATACGACGATGATCTCTTTCTTTCGCTTCAGCAATTTCTTTCAAACAATTATTTAAATCTTCCTCATTATCAAAACATACTCCATAAATTCTTTGAAGCATTTTATTTTTAGAATCACCTTTCCAGTATGCTCCTGAAAACTTTAATAATTTGAAGTATTTTAATTCTTTTGTAGTTTCAACGTGTGGTCCACGACATAGATCTGTAAAATCTCCTTGACTATAGCAAGATATTACTTGTTCGTTTTCATCCATTCTGGAAATTAAATCTACTTTATATGGATCATCTTTAAACTTTTCTAAGGCTTCCTCTTTAGATAATTCATGTCTAACTATTCTTTTATTATCTTTGGCGCATTTTTTCATTTCTTTTTCAATACGCTCTAAGTCTTCTTCTTTTATAACATCATCACCTAAATCAATGTCATAATAAAATCCTTCTTCAATTGCTGGCCCTACCCAAAATTTAGCCTGTGGATATAGGTGACTCACTGCTTGGGCCATCAAGTGTGCACAGGAATGGTTTAATTTTTCTAATCTTTCATCTTCTTTAATATTTATCATAATTATCTCTCCTTTATTAATAATTCTACTTGAATATTTTTATTTACTTTATTTTTAAAATCTTCTCCTAAACTAATATCTCCTACTATTTTTCCATAATGAATTGGGATTGCTTTTTTAGGATTTAAACTATTTATATAATCTGCTGCTTCATCAACATCCATTGTGTATACTCCACCGATGGGAACAAAACAAATATCTGTTTTTACCATATCTGACTCTGGGGTTCGATCAGTATCACCCATAATATAGAAATATTCATTTTGTAAAAGAATGTTATATCCAACATATTCCTTTTCTTTGGGATGAAATGTTTTTCCAATATTATATGCAGGAATTGTTTCAAAATATATTTCATCTATCTGATATTTTTTATTTGGTTCTACTACTAAATCATTTCTTTTCTCTTGTAATATTTTAGGTATAACTATTTTAGTACTTGATTTTTTGATATTTGAAATTGATTTTTCATCATAATGATCATAGTGATCATGAGTTATAAATATATAATCTGCATCATGTACTTCATCATTTATAGCATATGGATCAAAATAAATAATTTTGTTTGATATTATTTTTATACTAGCATGTCCTAATACTTTTATCTGCATATAATCACCTCAAAATAAAAAAGGATAGTACAGGAGTGCATAGCACGGTACCATCCTATCTTTTACTCAATTAAATAACGGCTTTGCCGGAACTACTTTTTATAGTTCTACTCGAAAGGTAGTAATAAATTAACTAGTTCCTCATTTTCACCAAACATGAGGTCTCTTAAAAACTTCATTAATCTATCATGTCCTTTGTCAATGTATTTACATTAATAATATAACACTATTTAAAATATATTTCAAATATTAATTTTATTATCTTCCCCACCATTGTGGAGGTACTTCCATCATTGAACCTAATCCATAATATCCATCATTAATTCTTTGTTTACTATATCTAAAGAAACCATTTAAATCACTACAATATGGATCATTTGGATCGAAAATAGCGCAATCAACTACTACAAGATGAAGGTGAATTCCTGTTGAATATCCTGTTGTTCCCATATAGCCTAGGTAATCATTTACAGTAACTGGTTTACCTACATATAAGCCATCTGCATATCTTGAAAGATGGGCATATAATGATGTATATTTTTGACCATTTACCTCATGTAATACTGTTACAACTAAAGCGCCAGCATTATCGGTATAGATTGCTGATACAACTCCGTTTGCTACTGGGAATATTAATTCATTACTTCCTCTAGAACTTGTTATATCATATGCTGCATGATAGTAACTTGGATATTGGGTAATAGTTCCAACTTCAGTAGGTAGATACCATATTTGTCTACTTTGTTCTTCTATTTCCATAGCTAGAGGTGTATTTTCAAGAAGTGGCAAATCAACTGCTTGAGGGGTTTCTTTTGTTGATAATTTTATAGTATTAGCAGGAGTTAAATTTAATAAATTATCTAAAACATTTGTTGTTTCTTCACTTTTTGCTGTTTTATTAGCTGTTGCCATATCTTTTATATTTATATATTCATAATTAATTGTATAATCTGGTTTAGCAAAGGCATGAACAGACTTTAAACCAATGGCAATAAATAGAAACGCTAATGAAACGACAATTAGACTTTTTTTTCGTAAATCCATACTAATACTCCCCTTTTTCGTAAAAGTAGGCTTTATTATACTATTTTTTTCCTAATTTGTCAATTTCTTTTCTTTTGATAAGCACCCTTATATTCTTTTAAGAAGTACTCAATTGATGATTGTTTAGCATTGATTTCGGCTGCTCTTCTTTCTATTTCATCTGCTAATAATAACATCTCTTTATCAGTTGGTCTATTGTCATAGCATACTTCTAGAGCATGTTCAACAACAATATCTGCACCTCTTATTAATTCTGCTGTGCAATGGCAATAGTGATCTAAATTTAGGCCATCATGTCTTCCACTGGTTGCATACCATCCCTTGGGATACATTCCTTCTATTAATTGATATAAATTTTTATATTGTTCCCCGCCATAAACTTCTGTTAGGGAATCAATCATTTCTTTAATTTTCCTCATATCTTCATGGTTTATTTCATGAACTCGATAAAGACAAGGATACCCTGCTTCAGCAAAATATGTTGCGACACGATTACCAACTAAAAGCATGGCTTTATACACAATGTTATGGGCACCTTGTCTCTTTATTCTATTACCTTGACAATCAGTGGCACTTTCTTTAATTCCTTCATACAAGCTATCACTTTGATATTTTTTATCTAAAATATCAGTAACTTCTTGAAGATTTTCTACAAGTTCTTCTAGTCTCTTATCTGAAGAGCCCTTCTTAAGAACTTGATCTATTTCATGATATGTTGTTTTTTTACTACTCTTAACAATTGTTTTTAAGTAGTTTTCATTAACGATGTTTCCATATTTATCAATTTCAAAATAGTGACTTCTTGCCAATCTTTGTTTATTTGGTAGTAACGATGCAGTTTGGACTGCAAAGGAATATGGAAACATAGGTATAATTTTTTCTTGGGTATTATCTCTTGTTGTAAATTTGCGTGGTAAGTAAATAACACTAGATCGATTTAGTGCTTCTTGAATAACTCTCGATTCATATGGATAGTATCCTAAAACAGTTACTTTATGGACTCCTAATAGATAATTACCATTGTCTAATTTTATACATGATAGGCCATCATCTATATGTAATGACTCTAAATCATCTATTGTTATAATGTAATCATCTATTTCTGTTCTTTCTTCTATCTCACTAATTTTTGGTGATTTTATTAGTTTTGTTTTGGCAAGCAATGCATCACTAAAATAAATATCAATATGATATTTATCAGCTATTAATTCAATTCTTTTTTCATTTTTATTAGTACCTTTTAGCATACTTATTAATAAATTAAGTTTTTCAATTTTATTTTGATTAATTTTTATTGTTCTTTTATTAAAACTAAGTTTATTGATTACTTTATATATGGTTTCAATTACTTTTCTTTTTTCTTGTTCTGTAAAATTTATATTTTTGGAATTTAACATGATGGTAACCAAATTTTCATAATAAGTAATATCTTTTTCATTTCCATCTATTATGCTTTTTATATATTTATTTAAAATATTAAATAAAAGTGATGTTTTGTTGACATCTTTGGCGTTAATAAGATTAGGGTGTTTTTTTAATATATACTCAGCGTAACTTATATTTCTAGTATTATTTATTAAGTAAGAAATAAAATCATAATGACTAGTATTTCTATCTGTTACTTCTAATTGAACCTTATAAAGCTCTATACGCATTTTTTCCAACTCTTTATAGGCTCTTTTAATATTTGAAAACTTATTTCTTTTTTCTTCCTTTAATCGTGATATTTTTTCATCTAATTTAGTTAGTTTTCTAGTTATTACTCCTCTATTTATTTCATCAGAATTATGAATAATGGCTGACAAATATTTAAATAATGATAATTCTCTTTTGACTTCTTTATCTCCATTAATGCTTTCAACACAATCATTTAGAATACGAAAAAGAGTATTGATAAAATCATTAGCATCTTTATTTATCCAAGCAATAACTTCTTGTTCTGTTGGTTCACTTGTTGTACCTTTGATGTAATTTGCTAATTTCTTCTCAATACTCTTCATATTATTAGTCCCTTCTATTTTTGCTTATTAATTCAAGTGGTATAGTTAGTTGTTTTATTCTCTCTATTATTCTTTTTGCTTTAACCTTATCTACACCACTAGAAGTAGTTGCTAAAGATTTTTCTAGTTCATCTAGGGTTAAGTTTGAAGTGAAGAATGTAGGTAAATGATTCTCCATTCTATATTGAAGGATTGGTCCTAGGACCTCATCCCGTGCCCAGTTACTACAATTTTCAGCGCCTATATCATCAAGTAACAAAAGTGGGATTGTTTTTACATTATGGAATCTTTCTTCATAATCAGTTTGAAATGAAGCCTTTAGACTTCTTAAAAATTCTGGATAATATATTAGAATACTTTTTACACCTTTTTTAGCCATTTCGTTAAAAAGAGCAGCAATTAAATATGTCTTTCCAGAGCCAAATGATCCATTAAGATATATTCCGCGGGGATTTTCATTTTTTTTATAGGAATCAATAAATTCTTTAAAATATTTAATGATTGGTACTCTTGCCTTATCATCTTTATAAACATTCTTAAAAGATGCTTCCTTAATTTCTAGAGGCATATCATATAAATCTAAATTACTCTTATAAGCATCTTCCTTTAATTGTTTTTCTAAAAATTTACATGCATCATATGAAAAATTAATTATGTTTTTTTCGGAAATCGGAGTATATTTGTATCCTTTAATTTTATTTTTACAATCTTCTAATTTTTCACAAACTGAACAATGTTTTTTTTCTTCAAATGCTTCTTCTAGGCGAGATGTATATTTCATCAAAATATCTTCCTTAATATTTAATGAATAAACATACTCTTTAAATTCTTTATTACTACAAGCATCTTGAAATGCGTGTGTCAATTTTGTTTCATCTACCGAATGAATATCAGTTAATTTTTTCAAATTGATCACCACCTTTACATATTGATTGTACCTAACTTTTTATTTAAAGTCCACATTTGAGACATATTTTTACAAAAATTATTCAGCAGTAGTTACTGAACATTTTCACTATTTTTATTTTTCATTATAAAATATATTCCAGCTAGAAAAAACATTATACTTATAGCCTGGTTTATAGTAATTATGGTTGTATGACTCATTCTTAAGTAATCTAATATAAATTTCATGCTACTACTTACAATAATTATTTTCCCTATAGTGCCATTATTAGGACTACTATTTTTCACTTTTTGATATGCATAAATGGAAATAATTATAAATACTAGTGCTTCTAACAATTGAACTGGAAATAAACTAATATTTTTTGGTGCGAATAATGAATAGTTATATACAATTTTTAGTGGGCCACTATATTTTACTCCATAGCAGCAGCCAACTAAAAAGCAACCTAATTTAGCTATAGCGTACATTAATGGTAAGGCAGGTAATGAGACATAAATTAAATCTATAAATTTCTTTTTATATTTTTTGGAAAATAATAACAAGATAATTATTATGCCAAAAACAGCACCATAAGATGATACTCCTATGCTTTTGAACTTAGATAAGTTATCTATTTTTTTTAAGTTAGTTATATATTCAAGTAGTTTTCCGCCAATAAGAGCCCCAAAAGAAATATACATTAGTAGATTTATTTTTTCCTCTGTAGTGAATTTCAATTTTTTTAAATTAATCCAGATAATTATTAATCCAACTGTTAATGCAATAATTATAAATATTCCATATACTGGTAATTTAGTATCGATCATATATACACTCCAATTAATTTATTTTCAAATGACATTTTTATATAATTCTAATTCATCAATTATTATCTCGATATCATGATAAATTTTAAAAATATTTTTTCTTCTTTTGATGATATTTTTAAGACGATATAATTTTCCAAGGGTCTTTCCATGTTTTTCTATTTCTTTACTAAGATAATATTTATTAGGATAATCTCTTTTTATTGTTCGTATAAAACATTTGACTATTCCTGTTCTTTTAACTATTATTGTGCCCTTTAATGAAGTTATTGGTTTTATATCATATATTACATTTCCCTCAATTATAGCCTTTTTATGTTTTTTACTGATAAAATCTAATATGTCATTATAGCAATTTATGAATTCTTCTCCTTCACAAATTTTTCCATATTTTTCTTTTAGCATATTTTTAATTTCAGATAAGTATTCATCTTCTTTAATGTTATCTTCAGGCATATCATATAATCTATCACAATTGATGACAATGTAGTTATCATCATTTATATATTCTAAAGTACTAGTTGTTTTACCAGAACCTTTTGTACCAATTATATTTATTACATTGTCATTTGTAATTTTTTTAACATAATCATTTCTATCTCTTATCATATATAACTTTGACTCTTTTGGCACAATATCACATCCTATAACCATTATATCACGAGAGTTCATATTCTCTTGCAATTATTCTATTACCAGAACAATGTTTGATTACATACTATCTTTTTCAACTGATATTGAGTAAAAAAGAACTAATTGTTTTTAGTTCTTGCATTATATATTTGTTTACATAAGGGCTTTATTCTTGTACCTTTCCCTGGTATTACAACTTCTTCTAAATTATTATAAATATTAGGAAGTTTAATATTAAACCTGTCGCACTCTTCTGGAGTTATTTCTTTAAATGCCGGACACGGCAATACTGTGCCATCAAATTTTATATCTAACTTTTCTAATCCTGCATTACATTTATGTGTATCTTCTCCTTGCAATGGTATACCAATTCTAATATTGCCAGAATATCTTTGTTTATGTTTTTTTAATAATTCAAAAAATTCTTTAATTTCTTCATCTGATAGTTGTAATTCATTTTGATTAGTTTTTCCTCTTCCTTGAGGCAAAAAGTTTAAAATACTTATATTTTTAACTTCTGCTATTTCAAGCATTTCTAGAATGTCTCCTATTTCTTTATAATTAAGTTTCATAGGTACAAAGTGAACATCAACTTCTAACCCGATTAATGATGCTGTAATCAATGATTTTAATAGTGCTAATCTAGATTCTTCTTTTCTTCCCATTAACATATGATCCGTTTCATATTCGTATGCTTGATAATCAAAAACAATTTTATCTAACCCTATCTTTTGAAGTTCTAATAACAATTCTTTAGATATCGAAGTAGTACTAGATGAATTTAAAATATTTGTATAGAATTTAATTATTTTTTGTTTTAAAAATTCATTATCAGGTTCGTTTTCATTTATTTCCTGTAGTTGTCTATTCATTTCATCTATTATTATTGTTTTTTCTTCTTGACTAAATCCTTGATTATTAGTTACACCACTTGTAAATATAACCGTTCTTATTCCTAATGACTTAGAATAGGCAACCATTTTTATTAATTCTGAATGTAAAAATGGTTCTCCACCTGATAATGATAGTTCTTCAATACCACCATTTGCCATAAAATAATCGATAGTTCTTTTAAAATCTTCAAACTTAATAATTTTAGTTTTATTACAATTTGAATTAGAGGAACAGAACATGCAATTATTTAAACATGTTTCAATTATTTCAAAACATAAATCTTTTACCATATCTATTCCTCCTTTTTGATTAAGTATTATATCATAGATTATGTTTTTCGTTTAGTTTCTTTGTTTCTTTTTCTAAATCATTATATTTTCCACAATTAAATATTACTTTCTCTACTTTAAAATTATAAAATAAGTTAATAGCTTCACCTAAATAAGTAAAATTCCCATGTGATGATTGTCAAAAAAGCAATTCAAATAATTCATGATTATATAATAGTTATGATATAATTAATATGGTGATGGTATGGAAAATAAAAATATCTATATAAATAAAAATGATTATATTGAATATAATGATGGTTCTTCTCTTGATAGTATGCTAAATGATTATTATCATGTTCTTAATGAAAGAGATGAATTAGTAGCACATTCAAATATAGCAGGTATGAATCAAGTTGTTGTTTCAACTTCTGATAAACCAATTATTGGCACGCAAGCATTAGATACTTGTTTTGGAATATTATTTTATGATAGAAAAAATCAATTTGGAATTTGCGGTCATGCTAGCCCTAAAAGCATTTTTAGGATAGTTGTACAAATGTTAAAACTAATTCCAAGCACTACGGAAGGAGATATTGAATATATAATTATTCCTGGATATCGTGCTATTGAACAACATAATTTTAAAGGGCTAGATGAAATAGAAGATATTTTATGGAATTATGAAGCAATAAATCCTAAAATAAAATTTACATCTTTAAATTCATCTCTTGAACCTATAATGCCGAATGGATTATTATGTTATGATTTTGCATTTGATACAAAATCTGGAAAAGATGTTACAAGTATTGTATTTTTAAATCCAACTGAAATGCAAAACAGAAGACATATTTAAAAAAGAACATATTATACAATCTGGTACTTTTATATCACACTAATTCATATTCTCTTACTGCAATCCTATCATCAAGCATTAATTTATTATTGTCTATATTTAATTCTTTAATGCATGAATAATATTTTATTTTCTTTTTATCTAATACTTTGATTAATTCTTGTTCTAAATCGTTATAAGGTCCACAATTAAGTATTACCTTTTCTACCTTAAAATTATTAACTAAATTAATTGCTTCTCCCATATGATCAAAGTCTCCATGTGATGACTCGCGTTTATGCACACGAATTAATGGAATAAAAAAGCATCATTCGATGCTATAATTATTTTTTACTAGCCTTACTATAATAGCTATTTATTCGATAATTTAATTCTTCAGGCGTTTCATTTCTATCATAATTAGGAGGATAAAATCCTAGATTACCATTTAATATGTTTAAAGCTGGAATAATATGTTCTTCTTGTAATCCACGATATAAATCTAAAAACACTTGATGTTCTTGAAGTTTTTTCCCTATCAAATTATCATCAAGAATAACATATTGATCTACTTCGTGTTCTTGAAGATATTTCTCAATTTCTAATGTTCTATTTGTATCTACTAACGGAGTTAAGTCATATATCTGTATACCTAATTCATTTAAAAATTTCACATAGTTGTTATAAAAAGTTGATTTATAATAATCCACTTTATCAAAGCGTTGCAAACTATATTTATTACTTGTAGTGGCGATAATTTTTGCACCAGAAATATCAACAATCTTTTTTAATATCATTGCATTTTCTATAGATACTCCGTCAATTTGATACCAGTTGTTAATTACACCATCAAAATCTAAAAATATGCATTTCATAAAAATTAACCTCGCAACTTATTATATCACACTAATTCGTATTCTCTGGCAATTATTCTATTATCAGAGCAATATTTGATTACATATTCATTATCCTGTTTGCAAATAATGATTCCAACTGTATTATTTTCATCTATTGTTTTAATATTTTTATCTATATAATTCATATATGTCATAATTTGTCCTGTATGTTCTTTCTTAAGTTCTTTTACTTTTAATTCTACAACTACATAGCATTTATATTTAATGTTATACAATAGTAAATCAATATAATTGTATCTATCACCTATTTTAATAGGATACTCACTTTTAATAAATGTAAATCCTATACCCAATTCTTCTAAGAAATTTTCAATATCTTCTAATATTAGTTTTTGCAATATCTTTTCTGAAAATATATTATATTTATTGCTATTTCTAATCAAAATTGGATTCTTTACAAAATCGACTACATTAGATCCGACTTTATTTATTAATTTATTTCTTGTATCTTCTGGTAATCTCTCATATTCATTAGATTTTATTTTATCACGAAGTTGTCTAACTGATAAATTTTGCTGCTCACTAATTTTAATATAAAATGCAATTTTATTAATATCATCAAATCTTAAAATTTCGTCGTAGTGACTCCATGATAATTTTGCCGACAGTGTCGGCAATTTTTCTTCTGATACAAAATTATAATATTTCAACATCCTATATAATAATCTAACACTATAATTTTTATTTAAATCATATTTTAGTTTTTGTGAATACTCTTTTATTATTCCTTCGCCATAATGCTTACCTGCTTCATTTAATATTTTTCCAACATTATAGTAAGAATTTAAATCACTTTTGTTAATTGAATAATTCTTAACTTTTCTATTAATTTCATTGTTTATTAATTCATTTTTTATTTCATAATAATAATTCATATTTACTTCTTTCTAAGGACTACATGTTTCTATTCTTAACTTATTATTTTTAATCTTAAACATAATGCTTCCATCTTGGTCTGTTCTATATATTTTAGATTGTCCTAAGTTATCTAATACTTCTTTATTTGGATGGCCATATCTGTTATTCTTGCCAATAGATGTTGAATAATTAATACATACAAAAAAAGAACTATTTAGAGTTCTTTATCTTTTTTTTATGGTATTTTTCTCTTGTGTTTCAACAGGTGAAATATTAAATTCTGATTTTCTTTTTGCAATTCTATTACGAACTATTTGTTCATATTGTTCCCATGTTCCACCATTCTTTTTGAAATTATCATACTCTTCTTGGGTACCCCATATTTCTCTCATTTCAGGGTCTTTATCATTCCACCAAACTTTCCCTCCATAATTTTCTGGATTATATCCTAATGGTAACATAATATCAGCTCCTTATAGTTATTATATCATATTTATGGACTACAAGTCTCTATTTTCAATTTATTATTTTTAATCTTAAACATAATACTTCCGTCTTGATCTGTTCTGTATATTTTTGAATTTTCTAGATTATCTAACACTTCATTATTTGGATGCCCATATCTATTATTCTTCCCTACACTAATAATGGAATATTTAGGATTTATTTCATCAATAAACTCTTTACTACTACTTGTCTTAGATCCATGAGGTCCTACTTTTAATACATCTATATTAGGTAGATTATACATACTTAATATCTC
>CAZVUP010000035.1:0-15259 GCA_964630365.1 uncultured Muribaculaceae bacterium | reverse complement strand
TGTTAGTTGGTTATAATGAGGGTGCTGTGCATATTGGTGAGAGAATGCTTGATGAGTGTGTTAAAGTTGCTGGTGCTCCGGAAAAGTGTTCATCTGTAAATAATTTAGGAGTAATTGATGATATTACAGCATTAGCTAAAAGTAGTAATGTTTATCAGTTTAAAATAGCAATTAGGGTTAATGGACAAGAATATTTTAGGGGAATGCGACTTAACTTTAATCAAGAAGCTTTTGATAAATATCGTAATATGTATCATTCTTTTGGACTTGGTGTTAAAACAGGAATTGATTTACCTGTTGAAAGTAGTGGCTATTCTTCAAAAGATAAAGCGGCGGGTAATTTGCTTGATTTTGTAATGGGACAATATGAAACATATACACCAATTCAATTATCACAATATATTTCTACTATTGCGAATGGTGGCGAAAGAATTGCTCCACATTTATTAAAGGAAGTTCATAAAAGCAGTGATAATGATAAAATTGGAGATATTGATTTTAGTTTTGAGAGAAAAGTATTAAATAAAATTGATACTAGTGAAGAGTATTTAAATCGGGTTAAACAAGGATTTATAGCAGTTCTTAATTCTCCTGGAGGATATGGTGTTGGTTATATGAATACTGATATGCGTCCAGCTGGTAAGACTGGTACATCACAAAGTTTTATTGATACAAATAATGATGGTAGAATTGATACAGAGACAATTACGAGTTCTTTTATCGGTTATGCTCCTTATGATAATCCTAAGATGAGTATTGTTGTGACATCTCCGGATTCATCACATCCTAATTCTTCTACTGATTATGCTTCTCTTGTTACTTATCGAATTACTAGAGAAGTAACAGCTAAATATAGTGAAATGTATGGGATTGATTGACATAATATAAGATGCTGTTATAATAGCGTGTGGAAATAGAGGTATATTTATGAGAAATGTAATTAGTGAAAAAATAAAAAGAGGAGCAGCTATTGCAACCGTTGCTGGTATACTTTTTTCTTTTAGTGGTTGTGGTACTGCTAATAGAAAATTAGAAATATCAGATGATGCTACATTAGAATCAGTTTTAAGTGATATTTCTTCTTGTACAAAACTTGATGATGATATAGAAAAACTAAGTTATAATGGCATTGGTTTTCAGCAACTTATTGATAGTTATAATTTTTCTAGAGATAATGAAGATTTTGCTGCATGTCAAGATATTTTATATCAACTATGTTATTTGATTCTTATGGAATCAACTGCTGAAGTATTAGATATAGATATTGAAAAGATTACTTCATTTGGGGTTTCTTGGGATGAAGATGATAATTATGATATTTTAATTAAATTTCTTGATGAAGAGAATCTTATTTCAGAGAAAAGTTTTTATCTTTCTGGTAATGGTATTGAAATGGCTGAGATACTAAAAAAGTGTTTAAATAGTCGCTATATGTCATTAGAAGAATTTGATGATGATTATGATAAGTGTGTTGATTTTTTACTTACTAATGGATATATTGTAAATGAAACTGTAGTTTTCTCTTACAATGATGAAAAAGTAAAAGTTTATGAAAAAAAATACTAGGTACTAGTATTTTTTTTTGTTTAGTGCTATTTTTATAATAGGAGGATTGAAAGATGGAAGAAGAGAAGAAAGAGGTTTCTACTGAAGAAGCAGTAGAAGAAAAAAAGAAAGAAAAGAAAAAAAGTGGATTATTAGTAGTTTTATTAATTTTACTACTAGCTTGTGGATGTTGTTATGTAATGTTTATAAAACCTACTAATAAGACAGAAAAGACAGATGTAAAAACAAAAGATGTAAAGAGTGAATATCGCATGAGTGGTAATTCAC
Source organism: uncultured Muribaculaceae bacterium (assembly GCA_964630365.1). GTDB lineage: Bacteria > Bacillota_I > Bacilli_A > RF39 > UBA660 > UBA3789. The sequence continues at coordinate 13,426 of CAZVUP010000035.1, read as the reverse complement.
TAGAAAATTTTGACTTGGCGTTTTTAAAACTTGAAAATGAGGCTAAAAACAAAGTTTATAGCCCATTATCAATTAAATATGCACTTGAGATGCTTGCTGAAGGTGCTGATGGTGATACAAAGGCACAACTTGATGCTGTAATTGGAGACTATGAAGCTAGAAAGTATGATAATAATGAACATATGAGTTTTGCTAATGCAATGTTTATTAAAAATACATATAGTGAAGCTGTAAAGAAAGAATATGTTGAAAATATTACTACTAAATATAATGCAGAAGTTATTTATGATCCATTTGAAAGCCCAGATAACATCAATTCATGGGTTAGTAATAAGACATTTAATTTAGTTAATAATTTACTTGATGATGTAAGTAGTAATGATTACTTTTTAATAAACGCATTGGCAATTGATATGAATTGGAAAAATCAAATTCATTGTGCTGAAGGACATCAAATACCATGTATTGGAAATGGAACTTATCATATTGGTTATGCTCATGAAAAAATTGCTGATGATGATAATATGGCTTATTCTGAAACAGATTATCCATATGGTGGAATCGAAAATTTCCCTGCTTTAGATTTTAATGGTGTTGGTTCTGTAAATTCGGCAGAAGTTTTGGCAGACTTTAATCGTTATGATATTATTAAAGACCTTGGTGAAGATAAAATTAGATCAGAAGTTACCGAGGCATATAAAGAATGGTTAGCTAGTGAAGATGGTAAAATGTATGTTAAATATACTCCAGAAGCAGCAAATGTAGAGAGTGCTGTAAATGAGTATATTGAAGAAATTAAAACAAATTATGGTAAAGCAGCTAATTCTACGGATTTCTTGTTATATGATGGAGAAGATGTAAAAGCTTTTGCAAAAGATTTAGAAGAATATAATGGAACAACATTACAGTATGTTGGAATTATGCCAAAAGAAAAAGCCTTAACAGATTATGTTAATGATATTAAGGCAGATGATATTAATAATGTAATTAGCAATCTAAAAGAAGTAAAAATAGATAGTTTTAAAGAAGGCGTAGCAACTATTATTCGTGGATATATACCATTCTTTAAATTTGAATATGAATTAAAATTGATGGAAGATTTAAAGAAATTAGGAATTAAAGATGTTTTTGATGAGAAAAAGTCTAACTTATCTAAATTGTCTGAAGGGTCAACGATTAATAAAGCTATTCATAAAGCAAATATTGAATTTTCTAATGATGGTATTAAAGCAGCAGCGGCAACAGCTATGGGTGGTTATGGTGCTGCCAGTGGTGGATTCGAATATTTATATAAAATACCAGTAGAAAAAATTGATATCACTTTTGATAAGCCATATATGTATATTATTCGCGATAAAGCAACTGGTGAAGTATGGTTTGCTGGTACTGTTTATGAACCTATAAAGAAGTAGTGTCAAATTGTGTATATATTAAAAAAAGGAGAAATACTCCTTTTTTTTAATTTTTAGTTTTGATAGAATTATTATTATAAGGAGTGTGTTATTATGGCGAAAGAAAAAGAAAAGAAAGATAAGAATAATTTTGGGGGGAAATTACTAGTTACAGTATTGATTGTTTTACTATTTGGTGTTTTTTTAGGTTTTGGTTTTGCTTTAGGTGGAGTAAATATTATTAATAAGGTTAAAAGTGACGATGATGTTGTTACTACTGGAACTGATAAAGTAGATACTAAAGATAATGCTAAATATACAGAAATTCCAGTTGATAGTATGATTGAAAATTTATATGAAAGAACAAAGGCTATTTCTATTGGTATTGATAAAACTAGATATACTAATAAAAAGTTATTAGTTAGTGAAATGTCTGATGAATATAAGGGTTTAATAGCTGCTAATTATTTTTATAAATATGATAAGTTTATTCCTTTGGGAGGTTCTAATTATAAACATACTATAGATGAACAGGCTGTTAAATATGGTTATGATTCAATATTTGGGGCAGGGACATATAAAACTGGTCAACCTATCTATACTGGTTGTGGTAATTATACATATGATTCTGCTAGAAATGAGTACTTTACTAATCAAGATGGTTGTGGTGGAACTAGTGCTCAAGCAGCAATTGAAGAGATTTTAAAAGCAGAAAAAAATGCTAAGGAATTAAAAGTAACAACAGTTGTATATTATGCTTCACAAGAAGGAAGTTTTAAAACTTTTGAAGATATGACAAGTTCATCTAATGCTATTACTAATTATGAAGAAGGTTATGCTCTTAAAAATAAAGATAGTCTACAACAAATTACTTATACTTTCGAAATTGATACTAACGGATTCTATAAATATGTAGGATTTGAAAGAACTCAAGAAGCAAAATAATAGGACTAGAGATTATTCTCTAGTCCTTTTTTTACTCTTTTTCTAATTATTTCAATTAATTGGTCCTTTAATTCTTGAGAAGCATTTTCCCAGATGAGTTCGAAGAATACTCCAAGGCCTGGTAGTGTTACTTCATCTTTTGCTTCAACTGATTCATCAATTGCACGACGGAGAGTACTATAATCATCTCCCTTAAAATTATTAATAATATGTTTTCTAATATTTATATCCATAATTTCCTCCTATATTTATTATGATTATAAGTATTAGTTTTTATTCAATAGTGCTTTTTTTAGTAATTTATTGTAAAATAATATTGGTGGTTATATGCAACTTACGTATAATAATAAGAATTATGAAATTATAATTGAAAAGAAAAAAAGTAATAGAAATACATATATAAGGGTAAAAAAAGATTTAAATATTTATGTTACAACTTCTTTTTTTACTACTAATAGGTTTATTGAAAATTTAATTGAGGATAATTATGATAAAATTACTAAGATGATTGATGCTCAAGAGATTAAAGCTAAAAATAATAGTGGTTTTAATTATTTAGGTAAGCAATATGTTGTTATATATTGTGATAGTGAAGGTATTACTTTTCGGGGTGATAAAGTTTATATTAATCATGATTTTGATATTGATAAATGGTATAAGAAACAGGCTAAAACTTTATTTTTAGAAAGACTTAATTATAATTATGATAAATTTAGTTGCAAAATACCTTATCCAAAATTAAGAATTAGGAAGATGACTAGTAGGTGGGGGGTTTGTAATATTAATACTCATGTTATTACATTAAATTTGGAACTTATAAAAAGAGATATTAGTTATTTAGATTATGTAATTATTCATGAGATGAGTCACTTAATACACGGTGATCATTCATCTTCTTTTTGGAGATTAGTAGAAGAAAATATGCCTAATTATAAAAAATATAGAGAAGAAATGAAGGAGTTTTAATGGTTATAACAAGTTTAGATAATTCTAAAGTTAAGGATTATGTTAGATTGCAACAAAAAAAATATCGGGATCTTACTAATACATATATAGTAGAAGGAGAACATTTAGTAATTGAGGCTTATAAAGCTGGTTTAGTTAAGGAGATAATTCTACTTGAGGGGGAAAGTGTTCCTTTTGATATTGATTATATTTATGTAAGTAATGAAGTTATGAAAAAAATATCGACACTTGATACAGCACCTAATATTATGGCTTTATGTAAGAAAAATAATATAACAGAAATTAAAGGTAATAAAGTACTGTTACTTGATGGTATTCAAGATCCTGGTAATTTAGGTACTATTATTAGAAGTAGTGTTGCTTTTAATATAGATACAATTGTATTATCAGAAAATACTGTAGATTTATATAATCCAAAAGTTTTAAGAGCAACACAAGGAATGTATTGTCATATTAATATTATTAATATGAATGCAGTTGCTGCAATTGATTATTTGAAAGATAATAATTATATTGTTTATGGTACTAATGTTAATAATGGTTATGATGTCCGTGATGTGGATTTTAATGAGAAATTTTGTTTAATTATGGGTAACGAAGGTAATGGAGTTCGAGAAGAAATTCAAAAGATGTGTGATAAGAATTTATATATAAAAATGAATAGTAAAGTTGAAAGCTTAAATGTAGGAGTTGCTTGTAGTATTTTGTTGTATGAACTAGGGAGGTAAAATGGAGAAGGTTTATATTGGTAAAATAGTATCTACTCATGGTATAAAGGGAGAGTTAAAAATATTAAGTGATTTTCCATATAAAGATAAAGTTTTTATTGTTGGTAAAAAGTTAATTATTGATGACTTAGTTTTTTTAATTAGAAGTTATAGGGTACATAAAAAGTTTGATATGGTTACTTTAAATGAATATAGGGATATTAATGAGGTTTTATATTTACTTAATAAGAAAGTATATGTTGCACGTGATGACTTAGAACTTGAAGATGGAGAAGTTCTAGATGAAGAGTTAATTACTTATAAAGTATTGACAAATGATGGTAAAAGCGGAATAATAAAAGAAATTTTTCAAGCAAGTAAAACTAACAAAATACTCAGAGTTTTATTTGATGATGAAGTTTTAATTCCGATGAATTCACCGATGATTGTGAAAATAGATAAAAAGAGTAAATGTGTTTATGTAGATTTAATTGATGGAATGTAATGGTGGTTGTATGAAAATAGATATTTTGACTTTATTTCCTAATATGTTTGATGGAGTATTTAATGAATCAATTATTAAAAGAGCTGTAGATAATGAAAATGTGGAGATTAATTTAATTAATTTTCGTGATTATTCTCTTGATTCACATAATAAAGTTGATGATACTCCTTATGGTGGTGGAGCAGGAATGGTTCTTACTTGTCAGCCTATATTTGATTGTGTTAGAGATTTAAAAACTGAAGAATCTAAAGTTATTTTATTAACACCTGGTGGTTATCCATATAAACAAAAAAAAGCTTATGAGTTAGCCAAAGAAAAACATTTAATAATTATTTGCGGTCACTATGAGGGATTTGATGAGAGAATAAAGTCTATTTGTGATATGGAAATAAGTATAGGAGACTATGTTCTCACCGGTGGTGAGGTGCCAGCAATGGTATTAGTAGATTCAATTGTAAGACTTCTACCAGGTGTTATTAATGAAGAAAGTCATTTGGAAGATTCCTTTAGTGATACTTATTTACTTGATTATCCGACATATACTAAACCAAGAGTATTTGAAGGAATGGAAGTCCCGGAAGTATTAATATCAGGTGATCATAAAAAAATAGCTCAGTATAGGCAAGAAGAACGCCTTAGATTAACTAAAGAGATAAGGCCTGATTTATTAGATAAAGAGTAGGTGATTTAATGTATTCTATTAATGATATTAAGTATAAAAATATGGGTAAATTGGTTGATAAGGAAAGTATTTTAGAGATACAAGGATTTCCTATGGGATCAAAAGCTAGAACTTTTAAGATTGATGGTAATGAAATAAGAAATATTCAAGTAATGGAAAGAAGACTTGCAAATCCATTAGTAAGCAAAAAAGTTTTTGTACAATATAATAAACTAATTGCTTATTTAACGGAATTATTAATAGATGATGATGATAGTGGAGATTCTTTTAGAGAAGCATTAAATCAAATTGAAAAGTTTAGATTAGAGATAAAAGTTAAGTATCGTGATTTTTTAAAGAAAAAAGAATTAGAAATGATGTCTAAACAGCTTGCTGCTTTAAAGAAGGAAGCCAATAGGAGACTTATGGAAATTCAAGATAGTTATATTAATATGAATACAAATAATAGAAGTAGATAAAAAGCAATTAATTTTTTCAATTAATTGTTTTTATTTTATAAATATAATTATAATTGTTGGCATTGTTTTTAAATAAGTAGTGTGTTATAATTTTTTTAGATAATATCATATGGATGGTGTTTTATGAATAAAAAGGATAACAAGTTTAATTTTGTTGGTACTGAAGAGTCAATTGTTGAAGAAAAGATAGTTGAGAAACCTTCTGAAGAAAAAAAAGAAGTTTTAAAAGAGAAGAAATTCTATTTTGGATTTGAAGCTAGAATTATATGCTTTGCAGTTTGTAGTGTATTACTTTTTGGTTTGGCATGTTTCTTTTTCTTAAAAACAATTAATTTTGGTAAGGGACAAGTTATTTATTATGATGAAGTAGCTAGTGCTAAATATAATGTTTGCTTGGTTGAAAATAATTATTATAAAGATGCTTGTTTGAATGAAGGGATGCAATATGTTTCTTCTTTGGTAGATAATATAGTTGCATCATTCAATTATGATGTTAAATTTTCAGCGGATATTAATTATGATTTAGCCTATCATGTTGTTGGCGTTACAAAAATATATGATGCTAATGATAGAAGTAAAATTTTATATCAAAATGAGGATTTATTGGTTGAAAAAACTAAAGTAGCTGATTATAATAAGTTAATAAAGTTTCAAACAAATGTGTCTATTGATTTTAATAAATATAATCAATATGTCTTAGAGTATAAGAATAAATATGCTAGTGATGCAGTATCTGTATTTGATATTGTACTATATTTAGATGAACCAACTGAAACTAGACAAGTATCTTCTGTTTCTATACCATTAGGTAATGATACATTCGGTATTACAAAAGAAGCAGTATCTAATACAAATAGAGCAGTCGAGATAGATGATGATACATGGGATGATGAGAGTACTATTTATGCAATTATTGCTTGTATATTTTTGATAGCATCATTATTATTCTTATATAGGCTTACATATCTTATCTTTAAAGTGGCAACAAATAATAATAAATATGAAACTAAGTTAAAACATTTATTAAATGCTCATAATGATGTTATTGTAGTTGCTAAGGATGGTTTTGATAGTACAGCTTTTGAAAAAATTATAAAAGTTGATAATTTTGATGAATTGTTAAAAGTTAGAGATACACTTGATAAACCAATTGTTTTTTCTAAAGTTAATGATGTTAAATGTGAATTTGTTATTGAAGACGGAGATACATTATATAAATATATATTTAAAGAAGCTGATTTATAATTAGGAGGAATAATATGAGTAGTAAAAATTATAGGAATGTAGTTTTTATGGTGTTATTGTTGTTTGTTTTAACAGCGGTAGTTATTTATGGAGTATTCTTTGATGTTCCTCTTTATATGGATATGCCTTAAAAGAAGATTTTCTTCTTTTTTTCTTGATTTTTTTGATTATTGTGATATAATTTAATTCGTCTAGTGGAATGATCCGCTGTTTGTATTTAATATGATCATTTGTAAAATATATATAGAGAGGAGACTTAGAATGAATATAATAGACAAAATTAATGAAAAACAAATTAATCCTAACATTCCTGAATTTAGAGTTGGAGATACTGTTAGAGTAGATGTTAAGATTATCGAAGGTAAAAGAGAACGTATTCAAGCATTCGAAGGTGTAGTTGTTGCTCGCCGTGGTGGTAGTGTAAGTGAAACTTTTACTGTTCGTAAAATGTCTAGTGGTGTTGGAGTTGAGAGAACTTTCCCAATTCATTCACCAAAGGTTGCTGGTATTACTGTTGTACGTAAAGGTAAAGTTAGACGTGCTAAACTTACTTTCCTTAAAGGTAGAGTTGGCGGATACCGTATTAAAGAAAGAGGACAAAAATAATAAGGCCAAGCCTTATTTTTTGTTAGGTGGTAGTTATGAGTGATGCTAAGAAATTAAAAAGAAAAGCTTTGATAAAAGAATATCTCTCTTATGTAGTAATAATAATTCTTGTAATTCTGTTTAAAAAGTTTTTCTTTTCACCAATTAAAGTAAATGGTGAAAGTATGATGAATACTTTACATGATGGGGACATAATGATTTTGAATATAATTGGTTATAAAACATCTGGTGTAGATAGATTTGATATTGTAGTTGTTAGAGAAGGAAGAGAATATATTATTAAAAGAGTAATTGGTCTTCCTGGCGAAACAGTTAAATATCAGGATAATCAATTATACATTAATGGAAAAAAAGTAAAGAATAAATATGGTATTGGTAAGACTGAAGATTTTACTATTAAAGTACCTAAAGGTAAATATTTTGTTTTAGGTGATAACAGAGAGAATTCTATGGATAGTAGATATTTTGGATCATTTAAGAAAAAAGATATTTTAGGTAAAACAAAATTGACACTGTTCCCATTTAGTAGGATTGGTAATAAAAAATAGTTTAGTATTTTTAAATATTTCTATATTTGGTAGAAATATTTTTTTTTATCTTGTATAATTATAATTGGTGGATAATATGAATAGAATACTTTTTATGTTAATTAATGGAGAAATGAAATACTTGCAGCAAAATGATGGTGATCATAGAGAATGGTATCTTTCATTAGGTGGGGATCCTAATAATTTTGAAAATATTGTTCGGGGATTTATTTTAGATGGAAAGATAGTTTTTTATAAGGGAATAAACTTTAATTATGATGAAGAAGTTATAAAAGTTGCTCAACAATATGCTCCTAGTATGCGATTAGTTTTAGGTGATCCGAGTTTAGAAGTATGGTGTGGGGTTTTGATTGAAGGCTTTAATGCAAAGTGGGAACCAGTTTTAAGAATTAATGATGATGAGCTTACTGGTTTTGTTAAAGAGGATAAAGAAGAAAAGAAAGTAGTTGCTAAAGACCATATAGAAGCTGGACCAATATTAGAGTTTAAGAATGATTATACTGATGAAAAATTTATTAAATTAGCTGTTAAGGTTACTACTGTTATTCTTGTTTTAGCTGTTCTTTCAAAGCTAGCTTTAATTATTCGTGGACGTTTGTATTTGAATACTTTTAGTGGATTATTGCTTTGCTTTGGTCAAGTTGGTTTGTTGTTATATTCAATGCATTGTTATAAAAATAAAATTAGTTATGCAAAATATGTAAGTATGGCTGCATGTTTCTTTTTAGGAATGACGTTTAGTTTTTTTGATATTATTTTAGCTATCGTTTATTTTGTATTTAACGTAGATCAAGGATATTTTATAAAGGGTATGGAATCAATAAAGAATTTAATAAATAGTAAAAAAGATAATTAAGGAGAGATATAAATGTATAAAGTATTACAAAATAAGAAAATTAGTTCAGGATCATATGAGATGATTATTGAAGCTCCTATGGTTGTTAAGAATGTTATGCCAGGACAATTTGTTTTGGTAATGGCAAAAGAAGATAGTGAAAGAATTCCTTTGTCAATATATGATTATGATAAGAAAAAAGGAACATTATATGTTATTTATCAAGTTGTTGGGGCATCAACTGAAGAATTAAGTTTTGTAAAAGATGAAATATTTGGAGTTGTTGGTCCACTTGGTAAACCTAATGAAATATGTGCTAATGTAGATGATTTTAAAGGTAAAAAAGTTATTTATGTTGCTGGTGGAGTAGGAATTGCGCCAGTTTACCCTCAAATTAAATATTTACATGAACATGGGCTAGATGCTGATGTAATTTGTGGAGCTCGTAGTGCTGATTTACTTCTTATTAGGAATAAGGTAGAAAAGGTAGTTAATAAAATCAGTTATGCAACAGATGATGGTTCATTTGGGACAAAGGGTTTTGTTACTGATTTGTTAGATAAAGTTTGTGATAAATATGATATTTGTGTAACAATAGGGCCAATGATAATGATGAAAAATGTTTGTGATGTTACGAAAAAACACGGACTTAAAACAATTGTTAGTATGAATCCTTTAATGGTTGATGGAAGTGGAATGTGTGGGGCTTGTCGTTGTGAAGTTGATGGTAAGCCTAAATTTGCTTGTGTTGATGGGCCAGAATTTGATGGTCATAAAATAGATTTTGCTTTGGCAATGAAGCGAATGAACACGTATAAAGAAGAAGAAAAAATTAAGTGGGATATGATGAAAAAGAAACTTGAAAAGGAAGATAAATAGGAGGTACGGCAATGAATGATAAAAAAGTATTAGGCAGAGTACAAGAAGCTGATAAAAGGGTTACTAATTTTTTAGAAGTTGAACTTGGATATAATGATGAAGAAGCTTTAGCAGAAGCAAATCGTTGTTTGCAATGTAATAATCCAAGATGTGTTAAGGGTTGCCCTGTAAATATAATGATACCGGAATTTATTAAACATATTAAAGAAGGTGATTTAAAAGCTGCATATGAAGTGATTAGTGAGTCATCTTCACTACCTGCTGTTTGTGGTAGGGTATGTCCTCAGGAAAAGCAATGTGAAGCTATGTGTATTAAGGGACTTAAGGGTGATGCTATTTCTATTGGAGCACTAGAAAGATATGTTGCGGATAATGCCTTAAAGAATAATTATACTGTTGGTGATATTCTAAAAAAGAATGGTAAGAAGGTTGCTATTGTTGGTAGTGGACCATCAGGCCTAACTTGTGCTGGGGAACTAGCTAAAAATGGTTTTGATGTTACTATTTTTGAAGTTTTACATAAAGCAGGAGGAGTTCTTACTTATGGAATACCTGAATTTAGACTTCCTAAAAGTATTGTTGCGCAAGAAGTAGAAAAGTTAGAAAAATTAGGTGTAGAGATTAAAACTGATGTTCCGGTAGGTAATGCTATTACTTTAGATGAACTACGAAAAGAATATGATGCTGTTTTTGTAGGATCTGGTGCTGGACTTCCTAAATTTATGGGAATAGATGGTGAAAATGCAAATGGAGTATTTTCAGCTAATGAAATTTTAACTCGTATTAATTTAATGGGAGCTTATAAGGAAGAAAGTAAAACTCCAATAAAGAAAGCTAAAAAAGCATATGTTATTGGTGGTGGAAATGTTGCAATGGATGCAGTTAGATCTTTAAAACGATTAGGAATCGAAACACATTTAATGTATCGTCGTAGTGAAGAAGAACTACCTGCTAGACATATGGAAGTAGAGCATGCGAAAGAAGAAGGAATAGTTTTTGATCTTTTACAAAATCCAAAGAAGATTATAGTTGATGAAAACAACAATGTTACTGGCATGGAAGTTGTTAATATGATTCTTGGTGAAGCAGGAGAAGATGGTAGACGTAGTGTTAGTGAAGATGAAAAAAGTGTTCATACAGTTGAGTGCGATATGGTAGTTATGGCTCTTGGTACTAGTCCAAATCACAGTGCCTTAAAAAATAGTGATATTAATTTATCGGATAAGGGATTAATTGTTGTCGAAGAGACAAAGACATCACTTGATAATGTTTATGCTGGAGGAGATGCAGTAACAGGAGCAGCAACAGTTATTCTTGCTATGGAAGCTGGTAAAAAAGGTGCTAAACAAATAATAGAAGATTTATTATAAAAAGGTAATATTACCTTTTTTTTGTTTTGTGATTGTTGATTTATTTAGTTTTAAATGTAATAATATTTTTAGGAGGTACTTTATGGATATTTTGAAGAAAGTAAAAGAGGAAGCAGCTGACGTTATGAAAGATGCTAAAAAACGGGAAAAAGCAGGAGATGCTATTGAAAGTGTTTTAAAATCAGCAAAGAAAAATGTAAAAGATAAGAAAAGTAAAAATACAATTGATAAGGTAATTAAAGCGGTTGATTCTGCTACTAGACAGAAGAAAAAGAAAAAATAGAATCTATTATTTAGATTCTTTTTATTTTGTTGTATAATTTATAATGGTTGAGGTGTTATTATGAAGTTAGAATTAAAAACTTTAAGATATAGTATGTTTAATAATCTTGTTATTGCGATTATTAAAGTTTTAGGAGGTATATATTTTGGACTTGGTTCATTATTTGCAGATGGATTACATACATTTAGTGATTTTGTAACTGATGTTGTTAGTATGATTGGTTCGAAGATTTCAAAGAAGAGACCAACTAAGTATCATCCATTCGGATTTGGAAAAGTAGAATATTTAACTAATTTATTTGTTGGTTTCCTTTTACTTGCTCTTGGAATATTTATTATTATTAATGGTTTGACTGGTAAGAGAGAAATTCCTCCATTAAGTGTTTTATTTCTATTAGTAATCACATTTGTTCTTAAATTACTTGCTATTATTAAGATGCATAAAGTAGGTGAGGATATTAACAGTACTGCTCTAATAACATCAGTAGAAGAATCTAAAGCTGATTTATATTCAACAATAGGGGTTTTTATAATTACTATTATTTTACAATTTAGTAATAAAGTACAAATATTAGGATATGCTGATATGATTGGCTCAATAATTATTGGTTTAATAGTTTTAAAAACAGCTTTTAAAATTATTATTAGTAATTCTTTATCAGTAATTGGAGAAATAGATTATGATAAGGAAAAAATTGAACAAGTAAAAGAAGTTTTAAATGAGTATAAAAAAGTTCTAGATAGTGATATAAAACTTATTATGTATGGTTCTTACTATAAATTACAATTAACGGTTGTTTTAGATCAGAATCTAACTTTAAGGCAGGCTGAACAACTTTTAAAAAGAATAAAGAGTGATATAGTTCGAAAGAAAAATCTAAAAATTAAGCATGTTACAATTTTTATAGCAGATAATTTATAGAAACAGCAATGATTGCTGTTTTATTATTATTTACTTTTCTTATATTTATTGTTATAATATGTCGTACTTGGGGTGAAATTATGAAAATTATAATTAACTATGATTTTATGGATGCAGTTTTAAATGCTAAAGATGGAGAAAATCCTATTTTTAGAGTTGTTAGGCAAAGAAGAAATATATTAGCTCTTGATTTTCCAATTTGGTTATCTTTAAATTTGGCTATTAACAATGATACTCCAGAAATGATTTTGCCTAATATGTTAGCGTGTTATGCTATTGCAATTTCAATTTATATGACTGCTGATAAAATTAATGATAATCCATTACAACAACAAGCTTTACATAGATTAAGATTATTAGTTTCGCAAATGAATGGTTTAGGCTTTAATACGGATTTTAATTTACTTTTACAATCAGAGGTATATGAAAAGAAATTAAAAATTGAATTTAATGAAGAAAAATTACCACATTTGTTGCAGCAAAAATATATATTAATACCTAGATATGATTATAAAGGTGAAGTTAGGGAAACATCATTTGTTCAAGAACATGTTGTGGGAAGTAAAGAGTATGTTTTATCACTTGGTACGCCTTCTAGAAAAAGGCAAGTAAAATTAGCAACAGCAGGAGCGTAGAGGTTATATGAAATTAGTTATAAATTATGATTTTTTTAGGGCAGTATGTACTGCTAATGAAAAGTTTGTATTAGTAAATTTAATGCGAAATTATAAAAAGCCATTTCTTTATGGTGCTGGTTTATTTCCTTTATATTTAGTTGGTAATGATATTCAAACAGCAATTGGAAAAGAAGCGTTTTATTTAGCAGCTGTTTATGGAACTTTATCTATTGTTAGTGCTTTAGTTGGTGATGGTGAAAAACAAGAAGCTATGAAAAAATTGAAAAATTTGGTTGTTCAATTTGATAGTCTTAATCTTTCTACTGATTTTGATTTATTATTACAGTCAGAACTATATGAGAAAAAGTATAAGTTTGAAGTTAATGAAAAAATATTACCATCATTAGTTGAAAAGAAGTATATTTTAGTACCAACTTATGATTATAGAGGTGAGATACAAGAGACATC
>CAZVUP010000034.1:0-15866 GCA_964630365.1 uncultured Muribaculaceae bacterium | reverse complement strand
TAATTAGTGGAGTTTATATGTTTAGTAAATATTTTAATAATGGTGTTTTGTTAAGTAAAAAACAGGTTGCTAGTATTATATTTTTAATAATAATTATATCTGGGATTTTTGGTTGGTTATATGAAGTACTTTTTTACTATTTAAATAGTGGGATGAAGACTTTTTATATGCGTGGTGGTAATTTTCTTCCTTGGATTAATATTTATGTTTATGGTGCATTCTTAATATTATTTTTAACATGTAAGAGACGTAATCATCCTATACAAGTTTTCTTAATAAGTATAATTGCTACAGGTATATTAGAATACTTATCTGGTTATGTATTATATGGTAAATTAGGTTGGGTAAAATGTTGGGATTATAATCAAGAAATACTAAATTTTGGTAATATTAATGGTTATGTTTGTTTAAGAAGTGTATTAGTATTTGGATTATCTAGTTTATTACTTATGTATGCTATAGTGCCATTATTAATAAAACTTGTTAATTCTAGATATGTTAATATCATATTTTTAATAAGTTCTATTTTGTGTTTTATATTATTATTTGATGAAGTTTATAATTTGATATTTGCGGATTTGTTTAATTTACCTAAAGCTACTAATATATATAAAAATTTAGGATTTAAATATTTATATTTTAAATAGGAGGTGTAAAAATGGATGAGGATTTTTTAGAATACTTATATGTTACTGGTCAGTTAGATGATGAAGATGATGAAGAAGATGATGAAGAGTGAGTAGTTTTAAAATTGTACATGGGTCATGTGTTGAAGAACAAGTTGATGCTGTTGTTAATGCTGCTAATAGGTATTTAGCATCAGGCAGTGGTGTATGTGGCGCTATATTTAAGAAAGCTGGTTATGAAGAATTAAATTTAGCTTGTAGAAAGATAAAAACTCCATTAAGAGATGGAGATGCTGTTATTACTGCTGCTTTTAATATAGAAAATGCAAAATATATTATTCATGCAGTTGGACCAAATTTTAATAATAGTAATTCAAGTATAAATGATTTATTTAGAGCTTATTATAATTCATTATTAGTCTTAAAAGATCATAATCTTCATTCTATTTCATTTCCTTTGATTAGTTCTGGTATTTATGGTGGTAGATTAACTAATCCGGTGGAAGAGTCAGCTAGACAATGCTTAGCTGCATATAATGAATTTATTAATACTTTTGATTATGAGATAGATATTGTATTATGTGCTTATTCAATTGAGGAATTTGATATAATAAAAGGCATTATTAATCTTAATTAATATTGCTTTTTTATTTTGTAGGTGGTACTATATTGCTACTTTGGGGTGATAATAGTGAAATTAATTATTAATTATGATTTTATAGAAGCTATTTATAATGCTAAAGAAAAATTTAGTCTTTCTAAATCATGGCATAATAATGCTATGAAAGATTTGGATATTGTACCTTTAGTGCTTGCTATATGTGCTATTAGTGGAAGTGATATAAATGCTACAATGTTATCAGCAACTGCTAGTTATGGACTTTTTGCGTCTATGGATTTATTAACTGACTTTTTGGCTTATAAAGTAACTGGTGATGATATATATGAACTAAAGGCAAGTGAAAAATTAAAAAAATTAGTAAAAAAGTTAGAAGATTTAAATATTAGAACGGATTATGATTCTTTACTACAATCAGAATTATATGAGAAACATTATAAAGTTGAAGTTAATGAGGGAATATTACCAAAACTTGTAGAAGAAAAATATGTTTTAGTTCCTGGACGAATCTTCAGAGGTGAAATGGAAGATATATCAGTATTGCAAGAGCATGTTGTTGGTAGAGAAGAATATGTTTTATCTTTGGGGAGTCCTAGTAAAAAAACTAGTAGGAGACTAGCTAATTCATTTTCATAAACAAAAAAAGGCTTTGGCCTTTTTTTAATTATATTGAATACTTTTTTGATTGTTGTTTTTTATAGTTATAGATACTTCATTACCATCTTTAGTTGTTACTGTTAATTCATCTGTATCTAAATAACTAAGAACATGTTCTAAGTATTGTTCATCTCCTACATTTACAACATTGCGATATTTTAACCAACAATTATTGGTAGGATTATTTTTTATATCTTCTATTGTAGTGTTTTCTAGGCTAGCACATAGTCTTAATACTTGATACATATTTCCATAACCATAATTATAAGCTTGTATTGCTAGGGGAATATTATAATTATTTTGCTTTAAGCAGTCTTTAAAGATAATAGTAGCAATTTGAATATTAGTTTCGATATTTTGTAAATTTTCTTCGGTAATTAGAATTTGATCAATATCACCAGTTTCGAAGTTATAAGCGGCAATATTTTCACCGAGATGAACTGATTTTTCTATTTGCATAATTCCACAAGCTGGTGCATTTTCTTTTAAATTATTATTATGATCACCACCACTTTCTTGAGCAGCAATGGCCATTAAGATGTTTGGATCAATTCCATACATTTTCCCATATTTTTCAAATAAGTCACGATATTCTTTAGCATGTTCCATATTTGGATTATTAGATCTATCTTCATATAAATAGTGAAAACTATTATCTTGCAGCATACTATCAATTTCACGAGTATCAGTTGTTATACCGAAATTTTCATCATAAGATGGATGATTTTCTGGAGCTTTATCACTATAAGCAATAGGTTCTGAATGATCTTTTTCGGCATGTGATTTATATAGCCATATACCGGTTGTTGCCATGGTTAAAGCTAATAGTCCAGTTCCAATTCTTTTCCCAATAGTAGGATCTTTTCTAGTCAATTTCATGGCATTGGTGATGGAATTATAAATTTTTATTTTTCTTTCACGTTTTCTTTTCTTATCTAACATGTATTTTCCAAATTCATTAATAATAGGGGCAACTCTTTTAGTTATTCGGCCTTCATGTTCTATTATATAATTATACTTTTCAGCAATAGAAATTAGTTTATCAATATTCTTAGGGTTTCTAACTCGTTTTAATCGGCCATTACTAAAAATATCAGCTATGAAATTATCATTTTCATCATAATAAAAGTCAATATAATTATCCATGTATTATCACCTTAATAATAAATTAACATACTTTTAATTTTGAAGCAATCTTTAAACTAAAAAGTAGACATGTTAAGATTATTTGATATATAATTGTTTTAGTAGGAGGTTAAGGCTTGAATATGGAAAATCAAAATGAATTAAGAAAAGAATTAGAATTAAAACAAAAGATATTAAAAGGATCTGTTGAGAGATATAAATTTATGGTTGATGCTTTAGATGCTGGGACTGTTGAACATAAATTAGGAGTTTTTGGTACTGTATTTTTATGTGGAATAGCACTAGCATTAACAAGTTTTATTATTTTTAGTGGAGCTTTGGCGGCGATGGGAATTAGTGTACCGAGTCTTATAGCAGCTGCTATTGTTGGTTCCTCTGTATTTGGGTTAATAGGTGAAAAAATTATAGAAAAAGTTGAAGGTTCAAAGGAAAGGTTAGCAACATTTACAACAGCTGATACTGATAAAGAAATTCGTGAAGAATTGGTTAAATGCGAAATTGCGCTAGCTAAAGCGAAAAAAGATAAAAAAATAGTTGGTAAAATGCTTGAAAATTTAAATAGTAATGATGATTTTGCAAAAAATATTACTACAAATTATGGAATGCATTTTGAAAATGTTGATACTGAACTTCTTGCTAATGAATGTAATCGAGTTTTAGAAGAGCTTGATGAAGAAATGAAAAATCTTGGTGTATTAGTAGAGAGAAAAGTGTTACGCGATGAATTTGATGTTAGATGTGTTTTTAATCAAAAATTTAAAAATATTGTCGCTACAATATTAGGTGGATTAACAGGAGTTTTTCTTGGAACTCCATTTGGTACTTTGGGAATACTTCTTATTACCATCTTTGGTGGGATTACAGGTAATTTAATATCAAAGCATGAGATAGAAAAAAAATTAGAAGTTTTTGATAAACTTAATAAAAAATTGGGTAGTGATAGGTTAAATGATAGAGTTGTATTTGAAGAAGTAGAAGCCGAAAAAGATGCTATTGAAACTGCCGTTAGAAGTAAGGCTACAGAAATTAAAAAGCTTGCTTCATATCTTTTTGATATGGAATCTATAGTGTCAATGTCTATACCTAGTGATAATTCACAAGAAGACTCATTGACTGTAGAAAAAACAAATAATAAAGCTTTAGAAAATAATGATTTATATAATTATTTAGTTAGTCAAAATAATGAAGATACTAGTGTTAATAGTTTAGATCCTAATCTTATCGATAATGAATTGTATCAATATCTTATTGAAGAGGCTAATAGAACTCGTGAAGAAGAAAAAGCATATCAATATATAAAACAATAATAATATAAGTATTATAGGAGTAGTTATGAAAAAAGACACTGTAATTATGCAAATTATGAATTTATTTGAAAAGTATTTAGATAAGATTGATAAAACTAAATTACTTGATAATAAAATTATATATGATAATGGTCGTAATGGTACTATTTTTGATTTTACCATGAATGATCATGTTTCTAATTTTATAATGCTTTATGATGATCATTGTGAAGCAATTAAAATAGGAGTTTATAAAGATGGTACTGCTATGGTTTATTTATATAAAGTAGGAGAAATGAAACCATTTGAGACTCATGAAGAAAAATTTAGTAAATATTTTGTTTTATGTTTAACTGCTCTTTTATATTGTGAAAAAGATTGTAAAGGTATATTTGATGATGCTATTGAGCCTTTAAAAGATGTAAAAGTTACAGAAGGTATGATTTATAGATTTAAAAGTGATTGTGGTGATATGGATGTACCTAACTATTTGTATCTTAATGAGTATTTCTTGAATAATGACATTACACATACTGTTGAGATGGACAAGCAAAACTTTAGTACTGGTGAAGTTGTTGCGATTGATCCATTTGTAATGACTAATCCACAATCTTTTGTTGAAAAAATACCAGTTGGAAGTTATAAAGAAGTATTAAGTATTTATGAAAATAGAGTAGCTGCTAGCAAACTTGTTATAGCAGATAAAAATCCAGTTAGATATGGAATGGCATTATGTAATGGAGAAGATATTTCAACTTTGACAGAAGGTAATTTCTTTTGTTTTCCAGTTGACTCTGGTTCAGCTTGCTTTATTGACAAAAGTGATATAGAAGATTTTTCAAAATATGTTAAAGAGTATGACGGTGGATACATATTTGAAGATAAAGAGTATAAAACTATTTCATATGGTGATCATAAAACATTAAATGTTTATAGTAGTGGTTATGGTGATGGAGCATATGCAACATTTTTTGGTTATGATGATGATGATAATATTTGTTGTATAGTAATTCAATTTATTACAATAGAGAGTATTGATCATAGGTTGGCTGCTGATAATAAACTTATTTTAAAAGATGTGGCCTTTGAATTAAATAGTGAAGAAAGTGTATTTTATATAACTAAAAAGAATAATAGAATAGTTAGTTGGGGACTAGATTGTAAATTTTTAGAAGGAAAGTTTGAAGATAATGTTGTTTCTCCATCGATACAAATTAATGATGTCGCAGTTGACAAAGAAAATGTTAATGATCTTGTTGGGATGATCGGTTCTATTAATAATCCTGAAGAATCATTTAAAAGGGAAGATGGACTATATTTATTTGAATTTGAACCTTTTATGAAATATAAATTAGAATGTTTAGAAATAAATGAAGCATTTATAAAAATAAAATTTTCTGATACAGAAGTTATTACAGATGGATATTCCAAACCCTATAAAACTTCAGGTATGGAGTTAGAGTGTGTTTTGCCTATTAAAATTTCTTACGAAAAAGAAGTTGTAAATAGCAAAAATAACGATGTTAATAAAAATAAAAAAAATGATAGTTTAAAGTTTGTGATTGGTTGGGGGATAATACTTGCTATAGTTACTTTTGCTTTTGTTTATATTTTTGTAGAATCTGGTCTTTCTGCTGTTCACTTTGTATTTTTACCAATGTTATTATTTGGTTATATTCTAGAGGGTGGAGTCATTTATGAATTATTTAAGAAAAATAAAAAATAGGGAGTAGTTATGAAAAAAAATAGTTTTTATCTTAAGTCAGATTGTGATAATTTAGATATTTATGTCACAATATTTGAACCAGAAAAGAAAACTAAAAAGGGGATTTTTCAAATTTCACATGGGATGGTAGAACATCAAATCTATTATTATGATTTAATGAAATATTTATGTGATAAAGGATATGTTTGTGTTATAAATGACCATAGAGGACATGGTAAATCAGTTAAAAGTGATAAGGATTTAGGTTTCTTTTATGAGGAAAAAGCAGATTATGTTGTAGAAGATTTATATCAAATTACTAAATATGTAAAAGATAAATATAAAGATTTAGATGTTTATTTATTTGGACATAGTATGGGATCGTTAATAGTTAGAAAATATATTAAGAAATATGATAAAGATATAAAGAAATTAATAGTATGTGGTTCACCTAGTATAAATAAAATGTCAGGATGTGGAAATTTTATTTGTAAATTATTTAGGGTAGTAAAAGGAGATCATTATCGTAGTAAATTTTTAAATAAATTAGCATTACCAAATGATCCAACTGCTAGTTGGTTATCTATTAATAAAGATTATATAAAAGAGTACAGAAAAGATAAGTATTGTTCATTTGTATTTACAACTAATGGATTTATTAATTTAACACAATTAATGATAGATGTTTATTCAAAAAAAGGATGGGAACTTAAAAATAAAAAATTACCAATTTACTTTATTGCTGGAAGTAGCGATATGGTAATTAAAAGTGAAAAATTGTGGCTTAAAAGTATAGATTTTTTGGAAAATGTTGGTTATAAAAATATAGATTTTAAATTATATCCTGGACTAAAACATGCTATTTTTAAAGATAATAGTAAAGGTGTATTTAAAGACATTTTAGATTTTATTAAGGAATAATTTAATAGTATTTGTATATAATATTAGTGTCATAGAAATATGACATTAATTTTTAATTATTTTTAGCACTTGCTATTGACAAGTGCTAAAAATAGTGATAGTATTAAATTGTAGTAAGAAATACTACGGGTATTAATTGATTAATGTGCTACCATTCATTGATAACACAAATATGAAAGGAAGTTGATTTGTATGATGTTAATGCCAAGAAGAGATTTTGATTTATTTGATGATTTTTTTAGAGATGATTTTTTCAATGGAAAAGAAAAAAATAGTCTAATGAAAACAGATATAAGAGAAGGTGAAAATAGTTTTATAGTTGATGTTGATCTTCCAGGATATAATAAAGAAGATATTAAGATTGATGTTACTAATGGCTATTTAACTATTAATGCTAAAACAAGTAATGAAGTAAATGATAAGGAAAAAGGTAAATATGTTAGACGTGAAAGATTTATTGGTGAATGTTCACGTAGCTTCTATGTAGGTGATGATGTTAAACAAGATGAAATTAAAGCTTCATTTAAAAATGGTATTTTAAGTTTAGAGGTACCTAAAGTTAATGAAGAAGAAAAAGAAGCTGAAAAGAAATATATTGAAATTAGTGATTAATTAATAAACCATCAAAAATGATGGTTTATTTTTAATTATATGATAAAATTATAGTGGTATGTATTGGAGGCTTTATGGATAGATATTATTATCATGGTATTAGTGATTATATAGATGAAAGAACTTTAGATATTATGTTAAAAATAATGAATGAAGGAATATTAACAAGAAATAATGTTAGAGATACAGGAAAAGAATATAATCATGTTTGTTTATATAAAAATGAAGATGGTTTTGATTATTCTGATCCAGATTTTTTCTTTGATTCTGCAAGAAAAGGATGGATTGATAATTGTTTTTTCTTTATTGTTTCTCCTGAGGTAGAAGCTCAAAAAGCGGGCTTTGATCAGACTAATTTAGTTGATGAGTGGAGATGCTATGATAATATTTATATTGATAAAATTGTTGGAATAGCGTTACCTTTTGATGTTATTGATGAATATAGAAAAAAATTTCCTGATGTGATTAATCCTAGTTTTGATGAGAAATTAAAAAAAATTATTGATATTGCGACTAGAAGAGGCTGGAAAATAGAAAATAGTAATGAAGATGGATTATGTGATAGATTAGATTCTGAGCTTAGTAGGCAAAAGGAGGAAACCAAAGGTGATAGTAGTAAATGAAGAGACAAGTGAAAGAATAGATTCTTATTTAGCTAGAGTTATGGATGTATCTCGTAGTAAAATTCAAAAACTTGTGAAGAGTGGAAAAGTTTTAGTTAACGGTTATGAGGTATCAGCAAGTTATCAAGTTAAATTGAATGACGAAATAGAAGTTAATGAAGAACTTAATGTAGAAATAGATGTTGAAGCAGAAGATATACCATTAGACATAGTTTATGAAGATGATGATTTATTAATTATAAATAAAAAAAGTGGAATGGTTGTTCATCCAGCGCCAGGGCATTATACAGGGACACTTGTTAATGCATTACTTTATAAATATGATATAACTAGTGGTTCAAAAGAGAGACCTGGTATTGTTCATAGATTAGATAAAGATACTAGTGGTTTGATGTTAGTTGCGAAAAATGAGTTTACTCATGAAAAATTGTCTAAAATGATTAGTGAAAAGAAAGTTGAGAGAAAGTATCTTGCTATTGTTAATGGTGTTATTAAACATGATACAGGGACAATTGATGCTCCGATTGGAAGAGATGTTAATGATAGACAAAAAATGGCAGTTACTGAGGTTAATAGTAAAGAAGCAATTACACATTTTAAAGTTTTGGAAAGATTTAAAAATAATACTTATATTGAATGTATCTTAGAGACAGGTCGAACTCATCAAATAAGAGTTCATATGGCATATATTGGTTTTCCTGTTAATAATGATCCAATATATACTAAAGGTAAGGCTAGTGAATTTGGTCAGATGTTACATTCCTATCATATTAAACTTGAACATCCTAGAACTGGTAAAATTTTAGAATTTGAAGTAGAGGCACCAGAAGAGTTTAGAGAAAAACTAGATAGTTTAAGAGCACAAGAAAACGAGTAGTGATACTCGTTTTATTTTTTAAAGCTATTACTTTTTCTAATGTTAGCAGAAAGTGTTTCTGATAAAACTTTACTCATTCTTTCTTCTTCAGTTAATTTTGGTTCTTTTATACCTAAATCTATTAATTTGTGAATTCCTTTTTCTAGCTTTTCAGTCACTGCTATTTGTGGACTTATTTTTAAGTAATAATCTAATGGGAATGTTGTATCTTTAGAAAGTATTACTAATAATCTATCATTAAAAGCTCTTTGTATAGATACTAGTTTTCCTTCAGTATCAACATTTTCTTTAACAAAATCAGCTAAAGATTTGTCACAAATAAGATAA
Organism: uncultured Muribaculaceae bacterium; assembly: GCA_964630365.1. GTDB lineage: Bacteria > Bacillota_I > Bacilli_A > RF39 > UBA660 > UBA3789. The sequence continues at coordinate 6,467 of CAZVUP010000034.1, read as the reverse complement.
TAAGTATTGTATTTTAAATCACTACTACCTGGTAAATTAAGAACTAGTGTTGTATATTCATCAGTTTCAGTTAATGTTAACATATTAGCTAGAAAATGAGCAAAATTAAGTGTTTGGAAAGTTGCTACTTTAGTGGCAATATTTTTTACTGAAACTAGACTTTGATCAACAGTATTCATTGTATCAATACATTTTTGTTTTTCTAATGTAGGTTTATCTGTTTTCTTTTCTAATTCTAATAACTTATCTCTTTCTTTTAAAAATCTTTTTAATAATAAGCTTCTTATTTCTAATAAATCATCAAAACTTTTAATTACTTTTTTCATAAATAATCCCCCTAATGAATTTGCTTGCTATTATACTTGTTTATCTTAAATTAGTCAATTATAATATAGTAAATTGAGGTGATATTATGGTGAAGATAGTTTATTATGTTCATGGTACAACTACTGATAATGCTAGTGGAATATGCAGTGGTTGGAAGAATGTTAGCTTAAGTGATTTAGGAGAAGAGCAGGCTGTAAACTTAGGTAAAAATACACCTTATAAATTTGATGTGTTATTTACTTCTGATTTAGGTAGAGCTATATCAACAGCTAAACTTGCTTTTCCCGAATTTGAAAGCATTAGTGATAAAAGACTTAGAGAATGTAATTATGGAGATTTAGATGGTGAAAGTAAAAAATTAGTTAATTATAGTGAACATATAAGTGAAGCATTTCCAAATGGAGAAAGTTTAGAAGATGTAGTTGAACGTGTTAAGGATTTTTTAGAATATTTAGAAAAGAATTATCCTAATAAGACAGTAGGAATAATTGCCCATAGAGCGCCACAACTTGCTATGGAAGTTTTAACTAGAGGGAAAACACTTGAGCAAGCTGTTAACGAAGACTGGAGAAAAACAGGAGATTGGAAGCCAGGTTGGGAATATCTTTATAATGGTAATATGATTTTTCAGTATTATAATCCAGTAGATGAAAAAGGTGGATGTATTACGAGAACTATGTCTAAGCTTTTTGATAAAGATTATGAAACAGTTAAGGAAGAATTAATAAATCTTTCTAAAGAACTAGGATGTAGTGATTATCATGATACAGAAGTATTTGAAAAATATTTAGAGAATAACAATTATAAAAAGGAAGAATTAAATATACCTGTTAGTGAAATTAATTTAAAAGGGCGATATGCCGTGCTATGTCATAAGGGAGACAACTATCACATGTTTTCAGTAATAGATGGTGTTGTATATGACAAAAGTTTAAAATATTTAGATATGGATGTAGTAAATATTTATAAATCTTCTAAATAAAGAATCAGTTAAATAAAACTGATTTTTTTCTTTAATATTATTTTTAAAATTTGAATATGATTTTATTCTTTCAGTATTATATATATGAAATAATATTATACTATGATATTTGCATACTAATATCAATGTGTAATATTTATGTGGGAGGAGTTTTAAAACGGTTGACGAGAAAGAAAAAAAATATAATGATGCAATTAATGATATAAAACAAGATATTAATAAAACACAATTAGATATTATGATAAATGCTAATATGAGTTTAGTTAATTTATATTATAGAATTGGTAAAGTGCTTTATGATAATTCAAGATGGGGAAATAAATTTCTAGATAAGTTAGCATTTGAACTAAAAAATGCATATCCAAATCAAAAGGGTTTTTCAATAAGAAATTTGAAATATATGAAAACATTTTATAGTGAATATCATGATGATTTAGAATTTGTGCACCTAGGTGCACAATTACCTTGGAAGCATAATGTTAGTTTAATAGAAAAAGTGAAAGATAAAAATATTCGTAAATGGTATATGAAAAGATGTATTGCAGAGGGATGGTCTAAAAGTGTACTTATATATCAAATTGATACAAATTTGTATAAAAGGCAAATAAAAAGTATAAAACATAATAATTTTAATTTAACATTAAAACAAAACAGTGAACTGGTTTCAAACATCATGAAAGATCCATATGTATTTGATTTTATTGAATTAACAGATAATTATAAAGAAAAAGAATTAGAAAATAAAATGTTAAAAAGAATAAAAAATGTTTTGTTAGAATTTGGTAATGGATTTTCATTTATAGGTAATCAATATAAATTAACTGTTGGTAATAAAGATTTTTATATAGATCTTCTTTTTTATCATACTAAACTAAAATGTTATATTGCTGTTGAATTAAAAATGGATGAGTTTATTCCAGAATATGGCAGCAAAATAGGTTTTTATTTACAAGCATTAGATGAACAAGTTAAAGATAATAATGATAATCCTTCTATTGGTATAATTCTATGCCCAAACAAAAATAATAAAATAGTTGACTATACACTAAAGTATATTAATAAACCTATAGGAGTAAGTGAGTATAAAATATTAGACAATTTATCAACTGATTATATGAAAAATTTGCCAACAGAAGAAGATTTAAATTTATACATAAATATTAATTAAATATATGATAAAATTAAAATGATATTTAATTTGGAAGTGAATTGGATGGCTAAATTAGAAAAAGAAATAAAAGTATTAGATATTGATGCTTATAAAATAATAAAGAAGTTAGAAGAATTAGGTGCTTCTAATAATGGTAAAAAGGATCAGAAAATATATACTTATGATGTTCCTTGTATAGATATAAGATTTAGAGAGGCAATGTACTTATTAAAATCTAAAAATGAATTATTACAAAGAACTGCTAAAAGAAAGTTAGAAATAGTTTTAGATGAATTTATAGATTTAGTAGATGATAAAACTATTTCTTTAATAGAAGAAGAAATGGGTAGTAGTTTTTCAAGTATATTTAATGAAGATTATCTTTCTTTATATAATAAGTTAAATAGTAGTAAAACTCTTAATAGAGAAATTAAAAAGAAAAAAATTAATCCTAATAAATGGGTTAGGTTAAGAAGGAGTAATGAGAAAACAGAACTTACTGTTAAACATATTTATGAAAAAAATAATAGTAAGATTCAAAAAGTAAAAGAAATAGAAATAGGAGTAACTGATTTAGAAGAAGCAAATAGAATTTTAGAAGCAATAGGTTTAGTAAAAAGAAATTATCAAGAAAAGATAAGATATAGTTTTAAATATAAAACTGCTGAAATAGAAATTGATATGTGGCCTAAACTTAAACCATATATGGAAATAGAATGTGATGATGAAAATTTAATTAATGAAATAATTGAAAAGTTAGATTTAAAAAATAAAAGAATAGTATCACTAAATACAGAACAATTATATAAAGAAATAGGCATAGATGTCTTAAAAATTGATGAATTAAAGTTTTAATTGTAAAAATGTGTATTGATGTTTGCATCTAATTTAGAAGTGTTATAAACTATATATAGTTGATAATTTATTAAAAGTGTGCTATAATAACAGCAATTTTAAGGGGGATATTATGAAAGTTAATCCAAATATGAGCAAATACGATTATATGCTAGAAAGTAGTAAAAATAATATGAATAGTATTGCTTTAACATTTGAGGATAGAAAAATCACATATGAAGAAATGTTTGAATCAATCGAAAAATATGCAAAACTATTGCATTCTAAGGGTGTTAGAAAAGGTGATTTAATAGGAGTTTGTACTTTGAATACTCCAGAATCAGTTTATCTCATTTATGCTCTAAACTTGTTGGGAGCAGTTGTTATTGGATATAGTCCATTTGATAATACTGAGAGAGTAAAAAGTGATATAGAATTAACAACACCAAAGATGGTTATTACGACGGATTTATCTTATAAAAAATTTCGTGATTTAGAAAAGTCTTTGAATTTTTCAACAATTCTTTATTCACCACTAGAATCAAGCAAAAATTGGAAAATGAAACTTGGATACAATTTGATGCAAATTAAAAATGGTAATTTTACCTTAGTAAGAAATAGGCGATTAGGTCATTTATTAAAGATGAATTATGATGGAGTTGTTTTACCTGACACTCCATATGTAGATGGTGAACTTAGTGATATTCTATTTACTGGTGGCTCAACAGGGGTACATAAAGGTGTTGATCTAAATGATGTTGGTTTAAATGTCGAAATAGAAGGTATGAAATTATTATATGATGATGATTATTTTTCTGGGAAAATATATCTCGGACAAATTCCATTTGGACATATGGCTTTTGGTAGATCAATATTGCATGCTTCATTGACTAATAATATGACATTTGCTTTAACGCTTAAGGCTATGCCAAATGACTTTTATGATGAATTAGCAAGAACTAAAGCTCATGGTGCTTCTGGAGGACCTCCACATTGGACTTCACTAATTGAAATGAAAAATGGAATCTATGTTCCTAGAAGTGATTTGCGACCTAATACATTAAATAATTTACAAGTGGCTTTTTCTGGAGGAGAAGCAAAAAAAGAGGCAACAGAAAGCGCTATTAATGAAGCTTTGAAATTCTGTGGAAGTCAAACTAAATTAGGTGATGGTTTGGGAGCTACAGAAACATGGGGTTCAAACATATTGAATACAGGTAATTTTTTTAGGGAAGGTATGCTTGGTGTTCCCATTCCTGGTATTACAATTAAACTTATTAATCCTGAAAATGGTCAGCCTGTAAAAAAAGGCGAGCGAGGAGTACTTCATTTATCTGGACCATCAATTATGATGGGTTATCATAATAATGTAGAAGAAACAGAAAAAGTAATATCCTATGATGAAAATGGCACCAGATGGTTAAATTTAGGTGATTATTTGCAAGAATGTGATGATGGCTTTTATAAATATGTTGGAAGGCAAAAGAGAAATTTTGTTTGTGGATGTGATAATATTTATCCAGAACAATTGGAGAATTTACTTCAAACATTACCTGAAGTTAGAGAAGCTGTTGTTACTCCAATATCAGATGATATATTACAATTTATACCAAGCTATCATATTTCATTGTATTCGGATCAAATTGATTTTGAAGAGTTTGAAAGTAAACTAAAGAAATTGATTATGATGAATGTTGGTGAAAGTGCTTTACCAGCAAAAATTGAATATACAACAGAACCACTTGTTAGAATGATGAATTCAAAAATTGATGTTGAACACTATAGGCGTAAAGATAGTTTTGTTGAATCAAAAGAAAAAATTTTACAAAAATAACTTGAAAAGCTATATATAATTTAATATATAGCTTTTTTATGTTTTTCTGTAAATATGTACAATATGTGATATAATATAATTATTATAATAGATTGGAGAGTGATTATTTTGGGATTGGGTTTCTATTTATCGGTAGCTATGCTTCCCGTCATGATTATTTTAACTGTTATATTTGTATTAAAGAAAAAGGTTAATAATTATGAAACAAAAATTTACAATTATATTTTGATTACAGCTGTTGTTATGACTTTTTTAGAGATAGTTTCTGCTGTTTTATATCATGGATATGTAAATACATTTTTATATAATTTTATAGCCAAATTAGTATTAATTAGTTACATAGTTGTTAACTTTTTGTTTTGTTATTATTTAATGATTGTATGTAAAAGTTCAAAACTTAAAATTAATATATTATATATTTCAACTGTTTTGGTATTAATATTAGTGTTGTTTACAACTACGACATATGTTGAATCGAATGGATCGGTTGCCCCCAAAGGTATTCCTGTTATAGTAACTTTTGGATATGCAATAATTCTGGGTATATATCAATTGATACTTTCTGTTGTAAATAGAAAGACTATTACTACAAAAAAATTTACTCCATTTTATTTATTTCTTTTGTTTGGTGCTATTAATACTTTGATTATTTATTTTTATCCAACATCTTTTATGGTTGGTTATATTTGGTGCTTAAGTATAATAGTTATGAACTTTACAATTGAAAACCCTGATGTTAAAATGTTGAAACAAGTTGAAATTGCTAAAGATATGGCTGATAAGGCTAATGCTGCTAAGACTGATTTCTTGTCTAGTATGTCTCATGAGATTCGTACTCCTTTGAATGCTATTGTTGGTTTTAGTGATGAGATAATGGAATGTGATAATTTGGATGAAGCTAAAGAAAATGCTAAGGATATTGTTAATGCTAGTCAGACATTATTAGAGATTGTTAATGGTATATTAGATATTTCTAAGATTGAGGCTGGTAAATTAGAAATTGTTAATTCTCCATATGATGCTAATGATACTTTTAATGAGTTGGCTAAATTAATTAGCCCTAAGATGAAGGAAAAGGGTCTTGATTTTAGTTTTAATATAGCACCTGATCTACCTAAGACTTTATATGGTGATCATGCTAATTTAAAGAAAGTTATTACTAACTTACTTAGTAATGCGTGTAAATATACTGACAAGGGATATGTACATTATGAAGTAAATTGTGTAAACTCTAAGGATTTATGTAAATTAATAATTTCAGTTGAAGATTCTGGTCGTGGAATAAAAACTGAAAATGTTGATAAACTATTTACTAAGTTCCAAAGACTTGAAGAAGATAG
>CAZVUP010000033.1:0-16549 GCA_964630365.1 uncultured Muribaculaceae bacterium | reverse complement strand
ATTATATTGAAAGATATATGTTTAAACGAGGAGCTAATTTTTTGACTTGGAATTATTTAAATCCAGAAGGTTTTGCTTATGGAATTATTAGAAATGATTATTCTTATGCGAATACTTTTGCTGAATCGGCACCATTTGTTAATAATTATGCACAAACAGATGCTGCTGAAGATAGAGCTTCAACATTTGAATATATGATGGCAGCAAGTAAAGCGAGTTGCCTAAATTATGGGACAACAGTCTGGCAAAAAGCTAGTTTGATGGCTGAAAATATGGATGCAGTATTAAATACAGTTAGACCAGATGTGAGAGAATATTGGGAAAGATACTTATATTAAGGAAGTGTTTATGAAGGAAGTTATTATAAATGATAAAGGACTTACCTTGGATGATATTGAAAAAAAAGTTATTCGTGTAAAGGCTTTTATTATAAATTCAAATGGAAAAATTTTAATTGCTCATAATAATAATACTTATCAATTTCCAGGTGGACATGTTGAAGATAATGAGTCTTTAGCAGATTGCTTAATTAGAGAAGTTCAAGAGGAAGTAGGTATAGATATTGAATCATTAGATGAACCATTTTTTAAAGTTGTGACATATGATGATAATTATTTTGATACAGGAAAAAATGTTTTGAATAGTATTTATTATTATAGAGTTATTACTGATCAAGAACCAGATCTTAGTAAGACACATTATGATGAATTGGAACTTGCTACGGATTTTAATTTATTTTATGTTAATTTTAAAAATTTAGATGTTTTTTTAAATAAAGAAATTGCTAATGGAGGTGTTGATGAAAAAATAGGTAAAGAGATGCTTTTGGCATTCCAAGAATACATAAATAAATATGGAGGAGATTTATGAAAATATTAGTTACAGGTGGTCTTGGCTATATTGGTAGTCATACAGTTGTAGAATTACTTAATGAAGGATATGAAGTGGTTGTAGTTGATAATTTGTATAATTCTAGTCGTGATGTTTATGATAAAATAAAAATTATCACAGGTAAAGATTTTACCTTTTACGAAGAAGATGTTTGTATCGAAAAAAAATTAGAAGAAATATTTTCTAAAGAAAAACCAGATGGAGTTATTCATTTTGCAGCGTATAAGGCAGTTGGTGAGTCAGTAGAAAAACCAATTATGTATTATGAGAATAATCTTGTTTCAACAATGAAATTATGTAAGGTTATGAAAAAACATAATTGTAATGTATTTGTATTTAGTTCTAGTGCTACTGTGTATGGAGATCCTGAAGTTTTACCAATTAAGGAGGATGCTAGACTTACAACTACTAATCCATATGGAAGTACTAAGTTAATGAATGAACAAATTTTAAAGGATGTTACTGTTGCTAATAAAGATTTTAGTGCGATGATTTTAAGATACTTTAATCCAATTGGAGCCCATGAATCAGGACTTATTGGGGAAAATCCTAATGGTATTCCAAATAATTTGATGCCATATATTGTTAGAGTAGCAACTCGTGAATTAGAAATACTTAGTATATTTGGTGATGATTATGATACACCTGATGGTACAGGAGTTAGGGATTATATTCATGTTGTTGATTTAGCTAAAGGACATATAAAAGCTCTAGAGAAAGCATTTAAAGAACCAGGTATTAAATATTATAATTTAGGTACAGGAACAGGATATAGTGTTTTAGAAATGGTTAAGAGTTTTGAAAAAGTTAATGGTGTAAAAGTACCATATAAAATAGTTGGAAGGAGAGCAGGGGATATTGCTGCTTGTTATGCTGATCCAACTAAAGCTTATAAAGAACTTGGTTGGAAAGCAGAATATGGTCTAGAAGAAATGATGAGAGATTCTTATAATTTTGTTTTAAAATTAAATGAAGAAAAAAAGTCAAATGATTAAATTCATTTGACTTTTTCATTATAAATAGTTGTTGTATTATAGATAAAAATAATGTATAATATATGTCATTGGAGGGAATAATATGGCAAAAAAAGAAAATAAAAATGTACATGAAGTAAATGTTAAAATTGATGGTGAAGCTTGGTCTAAAGCTATAGATAAAGTTTTTTTGAAAAAACAAAAAACTGTTAAAGTTGATGGTTTTAGAAAGGGAAAAGTTCCTAGAAATGTTTATGAAAAGAAATTTGGTAAGGAATCACTATTTTTAGATGCTGCTAATGATGTATTACCAGAAGCTTATGTAAAAGCTATGGATGAATCTAAATTAGTACCAGTAGTTCAACCGGCTGTTGATATTAAAAGTATTTCTGAAAAAGGTGTTGAATTTACATTCAAAGTTATTACAAAACCAGAAGTTAACGTTAAAAAGTACAAAGGTTTAAAAATTAAACCAGAAAAAGTTAAAGTTACTGATGATGAAATTAATCATGAATTAGGACACTTATTAGAAAGATATACTGAATTAGTATCAAAAGATGGTAAAGTTGAAAATGGTGACGTTGCTATTATCGACTTTGAAGGATTCAAAGATGGAGTAGCATTTGATGGTGGAAAAGGTGAAAACTATTCTTTAGAGATTGGTTCAAATACATTTATACCTGGTTTTGAAGAACAAGTTATCGGTATGAAAGTTGGGGAAGAGAAAGACTTAGATTTAACTTTCCCAGAAGACTATGGAGCAAAAGATTTAGCTGGTGCTAAAGTTGTATTTAAAGTTAAAGTAAATGAAATAAAAGAAAAGAAAACTCGTGAACTTGATGAAGAATTCTTTGAAGATTTAGGAATGGAAGGAATTGACTCTGAAGAAAAATTAAGAGATGAAATTAAGTCATCTATTACTGCTCAAAAAGAACTTGAAGCAGAGAATAAATATGTTGATACAATCTTACAAGAAGTAGGAAAGAATGTTGAAGTTGATATTCCAGAAGAAATGGTTGATGAAGAATTAGATCGTTTAATGGGTAGATTTGAAGAACAAATGAAAATGCAAGGAATTTCTTTAGATTTGTATTATCAATTTACTAATTCTACTGAAAAAGATTTAAGAAATCAAATGGAAAAAGAAGCATATAATAATGTTTTATATCGTTTGATGTTAGAAGAAATAATGAACCTTGAAAAAGTTGAAGTTAGTGAGGAAGAAGCTGCAAAAGAAGCTGAAGAACTTGCTAAAAAATATCAAATGGAAAAAGATGAATTCTTAAAAGAATTTGGTGGTTTAGAAATGGTTCAATACGACTTAGAAATGCGTAAAGTAATGGAATTATTGAAAGAATATAATAAGTAATAAAGGTCTACACTAAGGTGTAGATTTTTTATGTGTGAAAATAAAATGTCATGTATTTTATTTATAATGATAATCCTAAATATAAAGGAATTTTATAGTCTGAAGATGTTGAAAAATTATTTTTAATCTATATAATAGTAAGATGTATTTATTATTTGGAGGTGTAGTATCGAATGGAAAAATTATTAGTACTAGTTGTTAATGATATTGTCATCTTTCCTAATAATGAAGTTAGAATTGAATATGATAATCTGTATGATAAACAGATGATAGATATAGTTAATGAAATAGATGATGGGTTAATGTTAATTGTTAATCCAATAGAAGAAAATAATATAGATATAACATCATTTCCTAAGTATGGAGTTTTAGGAAGATTAAAACTTAAAATGACTGTTCCAAATGGTAAAACAAGAATAGTTATAGAAGGCTTAGATCGTGTTGAATTGTTTGGTGTAGAACTTGATGGTTATTTTTATAAAGCTAATTATCGTGAGATTGTTAGTTATTCAGGTAGTAATGATAAAGACTATTACAATATTGTGGTTAAATCATTAGAAAATTATATCAATAAAGTTCCTTATATGGGAAATGCTATATTAAGTCAGATGAGTAGTGTTGATAATTTAAGTGATTTATGTGACTTAGTAGTTAGTTTTTTACCAATACCTTATGAAAATAAGAAAAAGTATATTACAGAAATAAATCCTATTGAGAGAGCTAAATATTTACTTCAAGACATGCAAAGAGATCTTAAGTATGTAGAACTTGAACAAAAAATAGAGGCAGAAGTAGAGAAAGAATTAAATGATAGCCAAAAGGAATATTTTTTACGAGAAAAAATAAAATTAATGCAAAAAGAGCTTGGTGAAGGAAATTCCAAAGAGAGTGAAGTTGATCGTTTAAAGAAAAGAATTACTAAGTTAAAATGTCCAACTAAAGTAAAAGATAAAATTAAAAGGGAATTAGAAAGATATGATAGCTTAAATAGTAATTCTCCAGAGCTTGGTATGATTAGAGAATACTTAGAGTGGATGACTAATTTACCTTGGAGTAATTATACAAAAGATACTAATGATTTAATGAAAGTTAAAAGTATTTTAGATGATTCACATTATGCTTTAGAAGAAGTTAAAGATAGGGTTCTTGAGTATTTAGCTGTTAAACAAAATACTAATAATTTGCGTAGTCCTATTTTATGTTTAGTAGGTCCACCTGGTGTTGGTAAAACATCACTGGCAATTAGTATTGCGAAAAGTTTAAATAGAAAAAGTGCCAAAATTAGTGTTGGTGGAATTAATGATGAAGCGGAAATTGTAGGACATAGAAGAACTTATATTGGAGCTTCTCCTGGTCGAATTATTCAAGGAATTAGAAAAGCAGGTACTACTAATCCAGTATTTATCATTGATGAAATTGATAAAATGACAAAGGATATTAAAGGAGACCCAGCAAGTAGTTTATTAGAAGTATTAGATCCAGAACAAAATAAAAAGTTTTCTGATCACTATATTGAAGAAGAATTTGATTTATCAAAAGTTATGTTTATCGCAACTGCAAACTATGTTGAGCAAATTCCATATGAGCTTAGAGACCGATTAGAAATAATAAATATTTCTAGTTATACAGAATATGAAAAATTAGATATTGCGAAGAATCATTTAATACCAAAGCAGTTAGAAGAACATGGTCTTACTAGTTTACAAGTTCAAATGGACGATGATGTAATAATGAAAGTAATAAGATATTATACGAAAGAAGCAGGAGTCAGAGAACTTGAGAGAACTATCGCAACTTTATTTAGAAAAATTGTTAAACGTTTATTATTAGATAAATCTATAGCTTTTTATCAAATAGATGATGAATTACTTACAGAATTACTAGGTAAGAAAAAATATAGTTATATGGAGACAAGTGAAGAAGATGAAGTAGGGGTAGTTAATGGAATGGCTTATACAGTCTTTGGTGGAGATGTTTTACCAATTGAAGCTAATCTCTTTAAAGGAAAAGGAGAACTTATTCTTACGGGATCTTTAGGGGACGTTATGCAAGAATCTTGTCATATAGCACTTGACTATATTAAATCTAATATGGATAAATTTGGAATAGATTCTAAAATGTTTGATGAACATGATATCCATGTGCATGTACCAGAAGGTGCTGTTAATAAAGATGGTCCATCAGCAGGTATTACTATTACAACAACCCTAATTAGTTTATTTACAAATAAAAAAGTAAGTAGAAAAGTAGCAATGACTGGAGAAATTACCTTAAGAGGTAGAGTTCTTGGTATTGGTGGTTTAAAAGAAAAAGTAATTGGGGCACATCGAGCAGGAATAAAAACTATCTTTATACCAAAAGAAAATGAAAAGGACTTAGATGAAATACCTAAAGAAGTAAAAAAAGATATTAAATTTAAAGTTGTTAGTAATTATAATGAAATTTATAAAAAGTTATTTTAAGAAGAATATTAATTCTTCTTTTTTCATACTCTTTTTTAGGAGGATATTTATGGAAAAAAAAGTAACTTTTGAGAAAAAAATAATTTTTCCAACGATGATTGGAGAAGTTTGTGCCATTTCATTGGAACACAATTTAAGATTTGTTAATGAAAGTGAAGTAGAAGGAGATTTATTACTTAGTGGTAAATATAAACTAACAGAGGCATCAAGACTAGAAGAAGAATTTAATTATAATATTCCAACAGAGATTGTATTATCAGAAAAAATAAATTTAAATACTGCTAAAATAGAAATAACAGATTTTTATTATGAAATAGAAAATGAAGATACGATGGTCTGTCATGTAGAATTGTTAGTTTCAGGTGATGAAGTTGTTGCTGAAAAACTAGAAGAGGAAGCAAGAGAATGTGATGGTGAAATTAAAAGTGAGGAAGAAATCGAAATACCAGTAAAGGAGGAACCAGAGATTTTGCAAGAGGCAGAAATAGTAGAAAATGATGAGGTTGCAGAAAATAATAATGAAGAAAAAAAATTATTCTTTAACTTTAATGATGAGGCTGAGACATATGGAACATTCTTAGTTTATATAGTTAGACAGAATGAAACGATAAATACTATAATCGAAAAATATAATACTAGTTTAGAAGAATTAGAAAAATATAATGATTTAAATAATTTAGGTATTGGTACTAAATTAATTATTCCTGTTATTAATAATGATTAATATTAAAGATATTCTAATTAAAAATGGAATAGATGTGAAAAAAATTACATATCATGATAAATATGTAATTGTAGAAAATTCTGACAATAAATATTTAATTAAAAGTAGGGATAGTAATAAGAAAGAGATATTTGATTACTTAAAAAGTATCAAATATCCTTATTATTTAGATATTATTAATAATTATAATGATTATTATGAAATATATCCATATTATGATGATAAAGTAATTGATAAATATAATAAGGGGAAAAAGCTAATTGAAGCTCTTTCTTTATTACAGTTAAAATCTCTAGCTTATAAAGAATATAGTGAAGATTCTATTAAAGAAATATATGAGAATTTAGTAGAAGAAATAGATAATACGATGAAGTATTATCTAGATTTACAAGATTATATTGAAGAGTTTATTTTTCCTAATCCAGCTTATTATTTATTAATTAAAAATATTAGTAAATTTTATGAATTACTAAGATTAGGAAGATTAAGTTTAGATAGGTGGTATCAAAATATTCAAGATAAAAAAATTAGAGAAGTATTATTAATTAATAATGTGTCTTTAAATAATTTTTGTTTTGGAGATTATCAATATTTTATTGATTATAGAGATGCTCACTGGGGATTAGTTTCATATGACTTCGCAGACTTTTATCAAAAAGATTTATTTAGTGTGGATATGGTAAGTTTATTTGATTATTATAAATCACTATTTAATTTTGAAGAGAATGACTATTACTTATTATGTGCACTAATTAGTATACCTATAAAAATTAAGTTTAGTCGTAATGCGTATAATGATACGGTAAATGTTAGAAGAGTAGTTGATTATGTTTTAAAAACAATAGAATTTATATCAGAAGAAAATAAAAAATATCAAGAAACAAATAAAGATAAATTCAAACAGGAGAATGAAAACATTTAACTTGGTAGTGATAAAAATTAAGATTATTAATTGATAAAAAATAATTATTAAGTTTATAAAAATACCAGATAAGAAGAAAACATTATTTCTTCTTTTTTGTTTGCAAGAGTTACACCGACAAAAGAAGGGATGTTTTAAGTTCATGGTAATCACCTAATTTATCATATTCAAGTTTAAAAAAAGAGTGATTTTATTGCTTTAAAAAAAGTTTAAATGTTATAATAGGTTTGTAATAAATTAAGGAGGTAAATTATGGAATTAAAAGGAAGTAAAACTGAACAAAATTTAATGACTGCTTTTGCAGGAGAATCTCAAGCTAGAAATAAATATACTTATTTTGCTAGTAAAGCAAAAAAAGAAGGATATGAACAAATAGCTGCGATATTTTTAGAAACAGCTGAAAATGAAAAAGAACATGCTAAAATGTGGTTTAAAGAATTACATGGAGGAGATATTCCTTCTACGGTTGAAAACTTAGAAGCAGCAGCTGATGGTGAAAACTATGAGTGGACTGATATGTATGATGAGTTTGCGCGCGTTGCTGAAGAAGAAGGATTTAAAGCTATTGCTGCTAAATTTAGAGGAGTAGCTGCAATTGAGAAGGAACATGAAGCAAGATATCGTAAATTACTAGAAAATGTTAAAGGTGATTTAGTATTTAGTAAGGATGGAGAAAAGATTTGGGTATGTCGTAACTGTGGACATGTATGTGTAGGAAAATCTGCACCAAAAGTATGTCCAGTATGTGCACATCCACAAGCTTACTTTGAAGTTAAAGCAGATAATTATATGTAAAAAACATTGCTTCGGCAATGCTTTTTTAGTTAAAAGCTATTTCTGTTTCTAGATTAGTGTCTTCTAAGATGATATAGAGAAATATTAGGCCTGATATTAAAACTAGGGTAGTTGCGGTTAGTATTAGAGTATTGTTCTTATTTTTATTGTTTATGTAAGATGTAAGAGAATCTTTTTCAAAGTAGGTATAGATTAATACTAAGACTGTAAATATTAGTGTATTTATTTTTCTATAGGTTTCTTTACTAGTTTGATTATTATTTATGAAGTAGTCTTTTTCTAAGTAGTTAGAATAATATGATAAGGCTATAATTATTATGTAGACTATCCAAATTTCATTTTCAAAATTTATTTGATTTAGTCTTTTAATTGTATTAGAATTCATAATAAAATATATTCTAAAATTTTATTATTAATGATATAATATGGTTGCTTTGGGGTGAATAGTATGAAACATGAATTGTTGGTACCAGCGGGAAATATGGAGTGTTTATATCAAGCTGTTAATAATGGTTGTGATGCTGTTTATTTAGCTGGTAAAAGTTTTGGAGCGAGGAAGTTTGCAGCTAATTTTACAAATGATGAATTAGTTGATGCTATAAAGTATTGTCATTTATACGGAGTAAGAGTATTTGTTACAATGAATACGCTTGTTAAAAATAATGAAGTTGATGATTTTTTAGAAGAAGCAAGGTTTTTACATAAAAATGGAGTAGATGCTTTAATTGTTCAAGACTTTGGAATGATTTGTTTACTTAGAGAAACGTTTCCTAATTTAGAGATACATGCATCAACACAAGCTAATATTAATTCAGGTGAGGTATGTGAACTATATCATAAGTTAGGGGTTAAAAGAGTTGTTTTTGCTCGTGAAATGTCAATTGATGAGATTGACAAAATAGACGTTCCAATCGAGAAGGAAGCTTTTATTCATGGGGCACTTTGTATATCTTATTCAGGTAATTGTTTAATGAGTAGTATGCTAGGTGGTAGAAGTGGTAATAGAGGAGAATGTGCGGGAAGTTGTCGTATGCCATATTCTTTAATTAAGGATGGTAAAGTTATTTCAAAGGATAAGTATTTACTTAGTACTAAAGAATTTAGTAGTGTTAATTATATTGATAGATTATTAAAGAGTAGTATTTATAGTTTTAAAGTAGAAGGTCGAATGAAGAGTCCTTTATATGTAGGATTTGTTACTCGACTTTATAGAAATTTAATTGATGGTAAATATGTCAATTTAGAAGTTGAACTTAACAAGTTAAAAACTATTTTTAATAGAGAGTTTACTCGAGGAAGATTGTTTTCGGCAAGTGATGCTGATCTTATGAATACAAAAAGTCCTAATCATATTGGTTTAAAAATTGGTAAATGTAGTGTTAAGGATAATAAGATTAAGATTGTTTTGGATAAGGGAGAGGTTCTTAATCAACATGACTCAATTAGATTTTTAAATAGTAGTAAGGGAATGACTGTTAACTATTTGTATGATAGTAAATTAAAATTATGTTCGAAAGCTACTGGTATTTGTTACGTTGATAATAAGATTGGACTTGAGGGTGATGATTTAGTTCATAAGACTCAGGATAAAAAATTAGAAGAAGAGTTTGATCATATTGAGAAGAAAAGAATTCCAATTAGTTTTAAAATTAAAAGTGGAAAAAATTATTTATTAATAGAAGTTAGTGATGGTACAAGCAAATTTAGTAAAAAGATTCCAATATCTCTTGCGATAAATGCTCCAACTACAGCTGGAGATATTATGAAGCATTTAAATAAACTTGGAAATAGTCCTTTTTATGGAGAAGATTTTGATTTTGATATTAGTGATAATATCTTTGTCCAAGTAAAAGAAATAAATGAAGCAAGAAGAGAATTAGTAGATGAATTAATTAAAAGTAGAGAAGAAGTTAAAACTAAATTTATTGAGAGTGACGTTACTTTTGATAAAGTTAAATTAGATGACTTTTCTAAGACAATGAGTTGTGTTGTTAGAACGAGAGAGCAATTATTAAAATGTCTTGAATTAAATGTCGATAGAATTTATGTTAGAGATATAGATTTATATGATGAATATAAAGAGTATAATAATATTTATTATTTTGGTAAAAATAATAGAGATAAAAGATTAGTTTCTGACTATGCTATCTATGATGGAGTAATAGGAGACTATTTAATTAATGTTACTAATATTTATACAGCTTATTATCTTTCTAAAATAGGATTTAAAGGGATTAATCTATCTGTTGAACTTACTAATGATGAGGTTGATAGTTTTATTGAATTATTTAATGATAAATTTGGAATTTTTGGTTTTGAGGTTCTTGTTTATGGAAGAGTTCAGAATATGTTAATAAAAGGTAATATATTAGATATTAAGACTGGTAAATACGTCTTAGAAGATTTGAAAAACAGAAGATTTCCTGTGTACTATGATGGGCGTTTTACACATATACTTAACTATACAAATGATAGAAATATTGATAAAAGTATTAAAAATCTTTGTGGAATAAGACTTGATTTTTATGATGAAGATAGTTCTACTATTGAAAAAATAATAAAAAGTTATAGATAATAAAAATATGTATTAAAAATAATTATTTTGTGTTAAAATTGATTATAGGAGTGATATCATGAGTAAGGCAAAAGAGGAAAAAGAAAAGAAAAATATAGTTTTGTTAGCTGTTATTTTTCTGTTGACAATATTATTAGTTTTATATTTATGTAGATGGTACAATATTTATACGGAATATGAAAAGGATATTCCTGTAATCAGAGATTCTTTATATGAAATAGTTAATGATGATTTTGAACATTATCTTATGGAGAATCCAACTACTGTTGTTTATATATGTACAGCTAGTAATGATAAGTGTCGTAATTTTGAAAAGAAATTTAAAAAATATTTGAAAACAGTTGAATTAACTGATGATATGGTATATTTAAATTTAAGTGATATCGATCAAAATGAGTTTGTTAATAATTTTAATGATAAGTATAATTATAAAGTAAAATTAACTACTGATTATCCAGCTTTTGTTTATTTTGTAGATGGCAAAGTTGTTAATATTCTACAAAGTGATGAGAATGATGAATTGATGCTTTCTGAAGTTAAAAATTTCTTAAAATTAAATGAAATAGGAGAGTAATCTCCTTTTTATATGGAGGGTTTATGAATAATATAGTTTTATTTGAGCCAGAGATACCACAAAATACTGGTAATATTATGCGTACTTGTGTAGCAACTAATACAAAATTGCATTTAATTAAACCACTTGGTTTTAGTATTGATGATGCGCATTTAAAAAGAAGTGGTGTTAATTATATTGATAAATTAGATTATGAAGTATATGAAAATTTTTCTGATTTTTGTAGTAAGAATAAAGGAGAATACTATTATTTTACAAGATATGGGCATAAACCTCATACAAGTTTTGATTATAGTGATACTTCAAAAAATATGTATTTTATATTTGGAAAGGAGTCAACTGGTATTCCAAAGGAGATTCTTAAGGATGATTTAGAACATTGTATGCGAATACCAATGACAGATAATGTTAGAGCTTTAAATGTCTCTAATAGTGTAGCAATTGTTATATATGAAGCGCTTAGACAGCAAGATTTTAAAGGTTTATTATTTGATGAACCTCATAAAGGTGCTGATTATTTAGAAAGAGATTAGGAAAGGAGAGGTTAAGATGTTTGGACATGATAGTGGCAGTTCATTTACACATAGTTCCGATGGAGGATTTAGTCACAATTCAACAACTGGTAGTACTACAATAAGTCATCACTCAGACGGATCAAGTAGTCATAGTTTTTCTTCTGATAGTAGTACAATAAGCCATCATTCAGATGGATCAAGTAGTCATAGTTTTACTACTGGTAATACAACAGTAAGTCATCATTCAGATGGTTCAGTAAGTCATAGTTTTACTGTTGGATCAGATGATGATTAAAAATGTATAAAAAAGTTTGTAACCTACCAATATTATATTGGAGGTTTTTTTATGGGGAAATATAAAGTAGAAATAAGTGGTGTTGATACTAGTAATTTAATAACATTAAGTGCGGATGAAATGCAAAAATTATTTATAGAATATAAAAATGGTGATTTGTTTGCGAGAGATTTATTAATAAATGGTAATTTAAAACTAGTTTTATCAATATTAAAGAAGTTTTATAATAAGTCTGAAAATTTAGATGATTTATTTCAGATTGGATGTGTCGGATTAATCAAAGCAATCGATAATTTTGATTTAAGTTATGGTGTTAAGTTTTCTACTTATGCAGTACCAATGATTTTAGGGGAAGTTAAACGTTATATTCGGGATAATAGTAGTATTAGAATTAGTAGAAGTTTAAAAGATATTGCGTATAAGAGTTTAAAAATAATGGATGACTATTATGCAGAATATGGTAAGGAACCAACTTTTAAATATATAGCTGATTTATTAGGTGTTAGTGAGTTTGATGTTAGTAATGCTTTAATTGCTTTAAAAGATCCTGTTAGTATGTATGAAGCTATTTATAATGATGGAGGAGATACTATTTATTTATATGATCAAATAGAAGATAAAAAGAGTAGTAGTGATGTCTCTAATCGTTTAGCGATTGAAAACGCTATTAATGATCTTAATACACGTGAAAAATATATTTTAGATGAGAGATTTGTTATGGGAAAATCCCAGATGGAGATTGCGGAAATGTTAGATATTAGCCAAGCCCAAGTTTCAAGATTAGAGAAAAAAGCTATTAATCAATTAAAAAAGGTCTTAAAATAATTACTTATCATATTATTTAATAGGTGATTATAGTGCGTTTATCTGATTTGCAAGCTAAGAAAATAATTAGTATTTCTACAGGAAGAAATATTGGTAATATAATTGATGCGGAAGTAAGACAGGATGGAAATATAGAGGCTTTAATAATTGAAGGTAATAAAGGGTTGTTTTCGTTAAATAGAGAGAATGATACTAGAATATTTTGGGGGGATATTACTAAAATAGGAGAAGATGTCATATTAGTAAAAAAAGAATAAAAAGTAATTTTAAGAAAAAATTACTTTTATTTATTCTTTTAGTATTAGTATCATCTTTTTTTTTAATAGAAATAATAGATAAACGCATGATGATTATATTAAAACAATATATAAATATTGAGGTAGAAAGACTTGCTAATAATATTGTTAATAAAAGTATTAATGAAATAATGGCTAATAATAAGTATGAAAAGTTTTTAGTTATAGATAGAGAAAATAATGATATAGAAAAAATATCTTATAATACTTCAGAGATTAATAAATTGACTAATGATGTAACTAATTATATTCAAAAGGAATTGTTAAAGTTAGATGATGGCTATGTCGATGATTTCTTTGTTTCTGATAGATTAAAAAAAGGGAAATTTAAAAATATTAAGAATGGAATAATATGTGATGTTAGCCTAGGTTCAATTAAAAAATCTTCTGTATTTGCTAATGTAGGACCAACTATTCCTATTAAATTGGTTTTTATGAGTCAAGTTAAGACTGATGTTGATGTTAAAGTAAAAGAGTATGGTATTAATAATGTAATGGTAGAAATATATTTAATTGTTAAAGTTAGAGAAGTTGTTTCAATGCCTATTACATCTGATAGTCGAGAAATTGTTGTTAGAGAACCTATTTCTATAGATATAGTAAGAGGAAATATTCCAAATTATTATGGAGGGATAATTAATTGATTTATAATGTTTTGAATGCTATAATTTATTTGAGGTAGATAAAATGAAAATGGTAGAAATAAATGGTATTAGTTATGAAGTTATTAAAAATGATAATGATTGTTTAAGTGATGTTGATCTTAGTGAGAAAATTACTGACTATTTTGATAGATTTGATTATATTTTTGGTGATTTTGCTTATGAAAAAGTTAGATTAAAAGGTTTTTTTGATAGTAAAAATAAGAAAGCATCTAAAATAAATGATATTGCTAATTTGGATGATTATATAAAGAATTATTGTAGTTATGGAGCGAAGACTTTTTTACTGAAAAAAACAAATAAATAGCTTGTTTTTATTCCATTTTGTGATAAAATTATATTATATGAGAGTAAAGGGAGGATTACTAATGGATAATCAAGAAGTTGAAAAAAAGATGATGTCAATTGTTTCTGAAGATGGTTCTGTTGAAGAGGTTGAAGTTATATTGGCGTTTGAATTTAAAGATACAAAAAAAGAGTATGTAATTTATACTAAAAATGAAAAAGATGAAAATGATAATGTTACCGTTTATGTTTCACATGTTGATCGTTCATCAGGAGAACCAAAATTAATGGGTGTTGATGATGAAGAAGAGTGGAATAGAGTTAAAGATGTATTACGTGAATTATCAAAAGTTGAATAATGTTTAGGAGGTTTGTCTTATGGCACTAGAGAGTACAGAATTTGTTGATCATGATTTAGTGGTTCAAGACCGTAATAATATAGGGTCTAATAGAATTAGGTTAAGAGAGCTTTCTTTTTCTGGCGTAACAGAAGCTTATAGAAACTATAGAAAGAAAAAATTAGAAGAACAGTTGAATGATGCTAAGAATAAATTGGCTGGTAGTGTTGCTTTTGCTGATTCTAATGGAGAAGTTGCTGAAAGTGAGAAAAAAGAAATTTTAGAGAAGACTACTGCTATTGCTAAGTTAGAAGAACAAATAAAAATCGTGGATAGAGAGGATATTCCTCATAATTTTGTAAGAAGTAGAGCAATTAAATTATTGGATGCTTGGTTAGATAATTGTAAATATAATGGAGCAAGTGCATATTCAGTTGGTCTTAATAATCAAGATAAATTATTTGCAGAAGCTCCAGTTGTAGAAGAAGCTCCTGTTGTAGAAGAGGCTCCTGTTGTTAAAAAAGTTGCTGAAAATTTTGATCCTGATGAAATATCTGATGATATGGGAGCTATTAATACACCAGTAGTTGCAGAAGAGCCAGTTGTTGATTATGTTGATGAAGTAACTGATAATTTTGAAAAGACTACTCCTCAAGTTGTTGTTGATGAGGCAAAAGTAGATGATGTGGTTGAAAGTAGTCCAGTAGTTTCTACATCTAGTAATGAGGTTACTGATGAAGTTATTAATGATGCTGTTAATAGTTTTTATGCAGGACTTGAATCAGTTTCTAATGAAGTACATGGTCATGGTCAAGGACTTGAATTTAATGATACTGCGGATATCACTGCAGAAGTAGGTGATGAAGCATTACATGATACAGTTGTTGAATCGAGTGCTCCTGGCGAAGGAGAGCAAACTATTTCAAGGAACGATGCAGAAGAAGTTATTGATTCTAAATTTGCTGAAATATCTGATGAGCATAAAGTTAGTAAAAATCCAGAAGTTGCTGCAAAAGTTGATAAATATACTGATGATTCATTAAATTTGTCATCAGTAATTCCAAAAATTTCTTTCAAAGAATTAATTCCTCATGTTGAATTAAAGCCTGTAGCTGTGGAAAAAGCGTCTGACAGAATGCCTATTATTGCTCCACCTCGAATTGTTATAGAAAAAAAAGAATTGATTGAAGAAAATGGAGATTCTTTAGATGTAAAACCTGCTGATGATTATATTTTTGTTCCAAAAGAGTCTGGAGTAGGTGTGCTTTCTGAAACACTTGAGAAATTGCGTGCATTACAAGAGAAGAGACTTGTAAGTGCTAAAGAGCGTGAAGAAGCAGAGCTTATGGCAGCAAAAGCAGATGAAGAAGCTGCTGCTATAAAAGATAGGGCGCAAAAAGTTACTGCAACTTATGATGCTAGTATTGGTATGATTAAAAAGAAAATATCTATGCTAGAAAAAGCGACAAAAGCAGATGAAAAACAAACTGAAATGGCTTCATTAAGTGCTGCGGCTAACAGAAGATTTATAGATCATAAACAGGAATCAATTGATTATATGTTAAGAGAAATTGAAGGAGCTAAATCGGTATTAGGTGACGTTGATAGTAGTGAATATGACGAAGAAGGTATAAGAAGAAGTATGTAAAAATTACATACTTCTTTTCATATAATTTATTGGTGATATTTATTATAGATTTACTTGAAACTTATTATGGTTTTGATAGTTTTAATATATTATACAAGTCAGATAATAAAAATGTTATAAAAAATAATGATAAGATTTATTATTTTGAGAAGATTGAAAATATAGATGAAGTGTATGAACAATATAGTTTAACTAGAAATATTCAGTATTTTTATAAGTTTATAGCTAATAAAAATAATTCTATTTTTACTGAATATAATGGGAAAAATTATGTTTTGCTTTTAGTTAATAATGGATATACTAGTAATATAATATTTCCTATCTTTATTGAAAATAATAAAAAACTTGAATGGAGAAATTTGTGGATACAGCGGATTGAATATATTGAAAACTATGTTA
>CAZVUP010000032.1:0-16956 GCA_964630365.1 uncultured Muribaculaceae bacterium | reverse complement strand
CAAACAAAAAGACAAATAAGTTAAAATATAAACCTATTTGTCAACAGTCTGAAAACTACATATTTGTAGTTTTCTTATCCTAATTTATCTCCATTTTCTACTTCTTTATCGGGTTTTATTAGTACTACTCCATCTTTACTGTAAGTTCCTAATACTAGTACTTCTGACATAAAGTCAGCTATTTGTCGAGGAGGAAAATTAACAACTCCTAAAACTTGTTTACCTATTAATTCATCTGGCCTATATACTTCTGTTATTTGAGCAGATGTTTTTTTAATACCTATTTCTTTACCAAAATCAACTTTTAATTGATATGCTGGTCTTTTCGCTTTTTCAAAGACTTTAGCATCTGTTATTGTTCCTACTCGAATATCTAATTTTAAAAAATCATCGATTGTTGCCATCTGCCTCACCTCTCATTTTTTTAAAGACTTTAGCTATTTCCTTTTTAGGATCATTATCTTCTATATAATATTTAATAATTGAGTCTCCACGTAAATAAAGACTTAATTTTTCTAAATCAAGGAAACCATATTTTTCTCCTTCTATTTTTGAATTTCCAGATAAAAATTCTTTGGCATAATTATCATCTAAACTATCTAAATCTATCATATATGGTTCCTGGCGAGTAATTCTGTGATTTATATCAATTCTATTAATACAAAGGGAAAAATCTATTAATGAGTTTAATCTCTCACCAGTAGTAGAGTCAATATATGTTATTAGATTAAACGCATGTTCTGAGCCTCCTTTACCATCATTATCTACTAATCCTATTACTACGTAAGACTCAAAATTTAAAAACGATAAGATATTTTGAGCTATAATACTTTTTTCAGTACATAGAGCATTGCCTTTTCCTTTAAACATCTTTATACTGTGTTCTTTTACTGGTGCATAATAGGAAGTACTTGTTTTAGAAATTAACTTACACATGTTATCTCTATCTATATAGTCCTTCTTTTTAATTTCAGTTAGATCAAAATAATGATTTAAAAAATCAAATATGCAATCAAATAATTCATATTCATTATTAATTTCTTTTTCTCTTACAAACTTAACAAACTCTAATATATAACTTGCATCATCTAGATAGTAGTATAGCCCAGCATTGGTATAATTACTTCCATTCCAAACAAAGCCAAAAATAATTTTAGTGCCAAGTGGTATATATCCACCATAAAAACATTTTGATTCTAAGGTTGTATAATCACTCTCTTTTAAATATAAAATTGGCGAATTATAATCGATATCATAACCAAGTGATCTATCTCTATATTTTCCATAATAATCTTCTAATAACTGTATTCTTTCTTTGCAGTATTCTTCAACCTCTTCATCAGAAAGTTTTTGTATTTCTCGTAAAACTTCCATATTATCCCCTACATCAATTATATTTTTTCAGTTTTACCCCTTGTTTCAGTAGAAATCCAATTTAAGAATTCATCTGATCCATTCTCTATTTCATAGGCAACTATTTCTGGTAATTCATAAGAATGGTTTTTCTTTATTAAGTTTTCTACTTCTTTATATAATTCTTTTTTTGTTTTCATTTGTAATAAATACTCATTATCATTTACTACTTTACCATTCCACCAATAAGAACTATTTATTTTTGTAATTTGACAACAACTTATTAGCCTATTCTCTAGCAATATTCTAGCTAGGAAGTTAGCTTCTTTTTCAGTGTTTGTTGCTGTTGTGATTAATAAATACTTTTTCATTTTATTCAGCCCTTTTGCATACATCTACCCATTTGATGTGGTCTGTAATTTCTGCTAATTTTTCGACAGTTAATTTAATAGCACTATTAGAACTACCACAAGCTGGATAAACTATTTCATTATCTTTTAAAGATTCATCTAAGTAGATATCTACTCCTTCATTTACTCCAAATGGACATACTCCACCAACGGCATGACCAATTAATTTTTCAACATCATCAAAAGCTAACATTTTAGCTTTTGTATGAAATTCTTGTTTATATTTACTATTGTCTATCTTAGCTGCTCCAGCTACAACGATAACAATTGGTTTATCCCCCACCATGAACGATAAAGTTTTAGCAATTGCATTTTCTTCACAACCAATAGCTTCAGCTGCTTCTTTTACTGTTGCTGATGATACTGGGAACTCTAAAATATCTTTATCTAATTTATATTTTTTTAAATATTCTTTTGCTTTTACTAATGACATAAATCCTCCTATTACCTTTTTCATAATACCATAAAGTGTTTATTTTAACAATCAACTTATCATTTTTTCTAATACTTTATAGGTTTCAGTTTCTAGTTCTTCTGGTTCTTCTTTAATTATTTTATGGGCATTTCTTACTTTGTTTCTAATTACAGGATCTGATAAATCTATAAATACATATTCAATATTTCTTTCCTTTAGAGTTTTTAAAAATGGTGGTTCAAACCAACCAATTATTACCCATAAGACATCATTATAACCATCTGGAAAAAAGCCCCAACCATCTGTTATAACTATTTTATTTTCAGCATTTGGAGAGAAAGCTGCAGCCATGGCTTCAAAATCAGTTCCTCCACGTCCTACTATTCTTACTTTATCGATATCACTGTCACTATAGATATTTTGAAAACCACTAAATTTAGTATCACAAAAACCAATCTTTACTTCTCCAGTATTTAAAATATTTTTAACTTCACGAAGTACTGTTTTTAATGTATCAATATCCATTGATCCGCTACTATCAATAACTATTTCACTTTCTGTTTCATCTGGCTCAGCACTACTATATTGTTTTTGAAGAACTCCGTCGGGGTCTATTTCATAATATAGAACTCTCTTTTCTCCTGATGAAGTAGTTAACTTTAAATATTTTCTCCAGTCTACTAAATCTCTTTGAAATCCGACTTCCATTTCAGTTAATTCCTGTCCTAAAGAATATAATTCAGGATTAAATCCAGGGTTATCAGAATAAGCTTTTTCTCTTAATTCATTTTCGGCATCTTTTACCATCTCATCACGAAGATCTTTATTAGCTTCCATTATTGAATTAATCTCCTCTTTAATTTTTTGATTATTTTTTTGATTACTTTGAGATGTGTCATTTGCTTGTGTTTTTGAATTATCATTCATTGGAATCATTGGTGTTCCTTTTGAAAAATCAATTTCTATTTCATTACCATTTTGATCTGTTATTTTACCCTTTTTAGTATTTAGGTCAATATGAAAAGTAAATTGTTTCATAAAATCTGCAATTTCTGCTTTTAGCTTATAATATTTCTCGTATAGTTCTTCAACAGAATAATCTAATGCATCCGGTATATTAACAGCCCCAGCAGGAATAGGTAGGCCATCTCTAGCTAAAAACTGATTTATTATGGCATCTTCAACCCAATTTAGAACTGCTTTATCTTTACCTGCATTACGGAAAATATGAGCTAACACTATATGGAGTATTTCATGGCAAAAAATGAATAATCTTTCTTCTGATGTAAAATCTGTCCAAAAGGAATCCTTATAATAAAAAGTTTTTCCATCTGTAAAAGCTGGAGCTGGGACTGGTAATGTTGTATATTCATAATTAATAGAAACTATTGTAGGTGCAAACAGTGGGTAACGATATGTTGCTCTTGTGGCAATTTTTTTAATGTCTTCTTTCATTTTGTAATCCTTTTTTGAACAGCTTTTTCTTCAGTATACAAACGCATAACTCTTTCAGGATTATTTTTAGACCATTCATAGTCAAAAACACTTAAGTATTCTTTATCAAGATTTCTTAAAAAATCTCTTACTATATCGACATGTTCATCATCAACTGAAGTTAAATATATTATTTGAGCCCAACGATCATCAGCATTGGTAGATATTTGTTTTGGATCAGCATTACCCATAATTATATCTTCTACTGATATTAGTGATAATTGAGAAAATTTTATAAAGTCTTGGGTTAATTCTTTGCCTACAAAAGCTCTAAGTACTTGAGGATTCCCACACTCATATAGGGCTTGTGATGCTAATGCCCATTTTCTAGGGTCAGCATTTGGAGTTTTTCCATTATATGGAGTACGTAAAACAGTATTACCTCTAATTTTTATATATTCAATTATAGCTGGATGAATTTCTTCTGGTTTCTTTTTAGCTCTATATAATAGTTCTTTATTATTTTTTTTCCTATCAAGTGCCCAATGAATCCAACTTTCAGAATCGGTATCTATATAGACATGAGCAAATCTTCCAAATAATGGTTCACTTAATGGAGATGCAGATTTTGATTCATCGCTTTCATTACCAGCTGCACAAACAACGGCATTTTTTGGCAGGTGAAGACGAAAACCACTATTTGTTAAAGTTTTAGCTAGAGTAACTTCAAAAGCTACTTTTTGAATATCACTTTTAGCATTAGTTAACTCTTCAAGAAATAGAATATGAATTTTATTTGGTTTTTCTGCACATTTTTTACATAAACTTTTATACCAATATGGTTCATATAGTTTTAATTCTTGAGAATTATAATCTTTAGCAATAATACCAGTAAAACCATCTGCCGATGTACAGCCAAAATCAATTAATTCTAAATCTCTATCTAAAGTTAACATTCTTTCAGTTTTTCCAGTACCTGTCTTTCCATGAAGAAATACAGCTATATTACAATTAATACATATTTCGATTATTTCTTCTTCTGTTAAAGGTTTAAAATCAAAACCATAACGATTTTTATATTCGGATTTTATTTTTCTAAATGTAGTTTGATCAATTTCTTTTAATAATTCATTGTTTAAATCACGCAGGAAATCGCCATTTAAATCACGATATATTTGACTATTTTCATATTTACTTTTATGACTATCATAAATACTACAACTTATGATATCATGAGAATAAATTAAGCCTTTATCTTCATCCAATGTAAAACTAATTGGTTCAATGCGAAGATAGTATTCTTTATCAGGATCAATTACTTCACCATTAGTTAAATATTTATTCGCCTCTTTTGTTTTAGGATGCATACGGATAAACTTAGTTCCAAAGATTTCATATTCATTGTACTTTTGTCCTGCTATATCATGGATTTTACCAGTTCTTAAAATAACATCACTATTAGTTTCTAAAAGTTTAGCAATTGTTTCTCCTGCTAGACCGCCAATAACTGTTTGTGGATATTCTAAATTTAAGGCTGCGATATTTTCGGCAACTGTTTTTTCAGGGTCTAGTCCTTCTATTTCACTAAGTGCTATGGCAATTCTAACTCCAGATTTTGCATCTGAGCGATAAGCAACTTTAAAACTACTACTCATAACATAATACATTTCACCTTTACTTTTTTTATTGTCAGTTGCTTGGCATCTATACCAATAATCACCAATACCTGCTGAATTATAATTAACTCCTAATAAACGAGCAAGATCAGTTGCCTTACTTTCTGTACCTTTTTCTTGAATACTTTTTAATTTTCTCTCTCCTCTTAAATGCTTCTCTTCCAAAAGATCTATCCTATTGATATGCATAATATTCCCCCTAAATAAGTATTTAATATAATATCATAATTATTCAATAAAAGAAATATTTTATTTCATAATAAAAAGGAAATTTCTTTCCTTTATTTTTTTCTTTTAATATATTCATAGCCCGGTTCTTGCTTATCAGGTTGAGCTTTTCCATCATATGTAATCGCTTCTAAAGCGCTATATAGTTCATAAGGAAGCGTTTGAACTCCACCACCAACATAACCTAAATTATTCTTTGTCCAGCCAAATAGTTCCATATTTCTTTTTAGCCACTCATCGTTTTCTATTAATAGCGAAAATATATTATTTAGATCTTCTTGGGTTAATTCTTTAGCAAAGCCAAGATATTTTAATAGTCTCTCTAGTTTAAAATGTTGTTTTATAATTAAGTTACTCTTTACATCTTTTATTTTACCTATTCCCTCTATTTGATAAGACTCTGGTGTTTCAAATATTAAATCATTTGCCAAACCGTTGTCACCAATACTAAATAGCATTGACCGATAGACTATCCCACTAGAAGCTGTTGTTACGATTTTTAGACAATTATCTACTGTTTGTTCTTTTGAAGATTTTAGTGAAAAGGTTTTTATAAGCTTACCAGCATAGACGTCTTTCCTTTTTATAATATATTTTTCCATATTATCTAACCTCACTTTATTTATTGTATTTCTTTTGATATTCAACAGCTTTTTCGTAGCTGTCATGTATTCCGGCAGTTGTTAGTAAATCGGCAATATCTTTAGAAAGATCAGTTCTTTCTATACCGAGTCCACTATAATACTTATAATTTAGACTTGTTTTAGCTAGTATTATAAAGTCTATTATTGTAATATTATATTTTGCTAATAAAAGTCTTAGAGTTGAATTTTCATTATCATAATTTTTTATTATAAACTCCATTAATTCTAGTTCTTTATAATCGTTTTCAGAATAACTATCATCAATTGTAATGAAGTGATAATCTGCTAGTACTTTAGAAAGTTCTGGTATTAACTGACCAAGATCATGATGATATGGATTAAATCTATTGTGTAATAGAGTTCTTGAAAACTTAAGCATCGTACCACTTCCAATATTGTGTTTCTCCATAAAATCATATATCTTTAGTAGTCGCTCATCTTCTTCTAAGGGCATAGTTGGACATCTTAAGTCACATCCCCAAAAACGATTATAAGTACAGGTTGTGTGATCTTCTCTATTTAAGCCACCTAGTAAATAACGGACTCTTTCCTTTTCATCTTCTAATTTTAATATTTCATTTCGATATAAACTTGTCATAAACCCTCCTTTTTTATTATATCATAATTATTACTATTTTTCTTTTAATTAATTTTACTTTTTATATGCTAAAATAGAATTAAAGGAGTGTTTTTATGACTACAGAGAATAACGATGGATTATATGCTCATAGATTAACAAATGATAAATTAAATTTATGCTATTCTGCCAGTGATAAAAATTGGCAGATTAAAAGTGAAGCTGAAAGGGAATTAGAAGCTTTTTACTTTGCTATGTGTCTACTTATTCCAGAAGATATTTTTATGGAAACTATTGGCTTGTTTTTTGGAGGATTAGATAATGTTAAGGATAACTATGAATTTAAAATGACTCTTGCTCATATGTTTAATGTTGAATATAAGTTGATTGAGGCAAGAATTCAAGATTTATTAGAAAAGACAAGACAAGAAAAAATATATAGTAAAACAGGTATCAATGAATGATACCTATTTTTTAAATCCAAGTGTTTCTAAGTCTCGATTAATTTCTTCACACATTCCTTCATAATCAAATCTTCTTTTTAAACTTTCTATTTCTTCTAATAATATATCTTTATAGTATGGTTGAATTGGATCTATATTATATTCAATACTTGGAAGTATTAAAGTTAGAGAATATTTTTCATCTTCATTAGCGTCTTTTATAAAATCTTCATATAAATATTCTAATGTTTCTTGGGGATTAAAAACTTTTTTTATTTTAGGGTTTTGCATTTTGTAATATAGTTCTTTTTCAAAGACTAATCCAACTGATGTATCATATACCCATGTTTTTTCATTTTCAATTCTTTCAACAAAATAATGTTCACCATAATCTTCATCGACTTTACCATTTTTAAAGTCTTCTATATACTCAGGTCTAAGCAGTATACCATCAATATCTGCTACTACTACTTTGAAATCACCAGAAAATCCTAAAGTAATTAATCGCGATCTATCAGAGCAATGGCCATTAGATAAACCTTTATGTAACAAGATTACTGAAGCAGAAAGCCCTCCACAATATATTTCGCTTAAACTTCTAATTAATTCATTATCATAAAATTTTATTAATCCATTTGTAAAACCATATTTTAATAAAATTTCGTAACGTCTTTCATATTCTTGCCATCTTTCTTCAATAGTTGACATAATAATCACCTCTTTTTAGTGCTTTCTATCATAATACTTTTTAATAATTATTTCTAGTAATTTAGAAATATTAAAACTCAAGTATTACTTGAGTTTAATGTTTTTTCTTTGCAAATCTATCATTATCACGGTGATATAATTTTTCTAGTTTCTTTTGATGCGCTTTTTCTAATGAGATATTTTGATCATTTGCTAGACAAATAATAGTAAATAGTAAATCTCCTAATTCTTCTTCTAATTTTTTTAGTTCTTCAGAATCCTTTTTATTCTTGTCGCCATATAAAATATTTATTATTTTGGCAACTTCTCCTAATTCTTCGGCCATTGTAGCAACCATTGACAAAGGACTAAAATATGGCTTTTCAAATTGTTGAGCCCAAGTATCAACATCTTGTTGGATTTCTTTAAGCGTTTTTCCCATAATATCACCTCTTTATAGGCTATATTGTAACATACGACATATAAAAAATGAACTAAAACTAGTTCATTCATTGCATATTGGTGTTCAGGAGGGGACTCGAACCCCTATCAATTCCGTCGGAGGGAACTATTTTATCCAGTTACACTACCCGAACAAATAAGAAGTTATTCAACTTCTTCGCATGTTGCCCCTACTTTTTTAGCAAGTGCTATCCATTTTGATAATTTAGGAACTTTATTTTCAAAAATATTATCTTCTTCGCCTTCAATAGCAATTAATTCAGCAATATTTATCTTATCATAATTAATCTTTATTGTCGATTTTACTGTATCATCAGTTCTTGTAACTTCTGTATCGTAGTATTCTAATCCCTTATAGTGAGCATGTATTCCTCTATAAGCATTTTCATATGTATCCAAAGTTTCAGTATTGCTTGTTGTTACTTGTTCTGTAGACTCTACTAAATTTAGAATATCATCTGTGTAATATATTTCATACTCTAATTTTACATCTACTCCATCACCTGCTGTTGCTGATCTGGTGCAGTGTTTATGGCCCATTTTATTTGTACTAATTTTTTCACCACTGATTTCTACTTTCTCAGCTTTACTACAACCTGTAATTAATAGTAAAAGTACTAGAATAATTAATAACTTATTTTTCATTTTTTTTCTCCATTTCCTTCAGTATCTTTTCTTGATTAGCAATTAACTTTTCAATTTTATCATGTAACTCTTCTAAAATTATTTCACTCTTTAAGTCAGTTCGATAATCGTTTTGGTTTCTTAAACTATCTTTTGCTGCTTGCCGATTTTGACTCATCATAATTATAGGTGCTTGAAGTGCAGCAATACATGATAATACCAAGTTTAATAAAATAAATGGGAATGGATCAATTGCTGTCTCTTCTGTTAAAATAACAGCATTAAAAACAACCCACATAATTAAGAATAAACTAAATCCTAAGATAAACCCCCAAGATCCAGCTATTTCACTTACTTTATCAGCAACTTTATCGCCAAATGTCATTTTAGCTTCTTCTTGTTTATCGACATCAATACTTATTGGTTGATCAATTAGTAAATCTATTAATTCTTCTTCATCTTTTGAATTAAGTTCATTATTTCGTAAAAGCATTTGAACTATTTCTTTTTTTGTTTTTGTTTTTTCCATAATATCACCATTAAAATTATATCATATATTTATTCTTTTATAAATTTATTTACTGCATTATAAGTCTCTATTTCAACTTCTTTATCTGCTTTTTTTAAAAAACCGTGTGAGGCAAAAGCTATTTCAGTATATTGGATATTTTTATTGTTCTTTGAATAATCTTCAACTACACTTTTTAATGGGTCAATATTACCAATTACAATTAAAGTATTTGGCATATTACCATTATAATTTAACATATCCGAAGTTAGATCATTATTATCTGCTATTGATTTAAAGTAGTTTTCAATATCAAGCAATAAATTAGGATTAAATAGTTCATGCTCTGCTGGAGCTATAATTTTTTTTGTATTTAAAACTGGATAGAAAAAGATTTCTTTTGTAATATTTATTTCTTTTTTATTCAAATAATTTATTCCATTAATTATATTACAACCTGTTGAATCTCCTGCTAAAACAATCTTAATACTTTTATTCAATTCATTTAATTCACTATTGATATGTTTTACTGTATTATATATTTCAGTATATATATTAATAAAGTTTTTTTTCATTTTAGGATAATCAATTGCCATTACTATACTATCTGTATTAATTGCTAATTTATTACATATTTCTGGATAAGAATTTTCACATTCTGTTATTTTAGGATCACCATGAATATATATTAATACTTTTTCCATAGTACTTACTTTTTTAGGATAATAAACATATAACGGTAATAAATCTTCTTTTATTATTATTTTATATTCACTAATATTTTTTTTAGAAATTGTTGGATGTAATAATTCTTTTACTGTACGATATAATCTATATTTTATATCTTTATCAAATTCATTTTTTGCCATAATTATCACCACTTTAATGATAACACAAAAAAAGAAGCAATAATTAATTTGCTTCAAATATTTTACACTATTTACCATTATTATTTAAGTTTTCTTCTATTAAAGTTAGCATTTCTTTTCTGAGTTTTGAATTTGCTACATCTAAATCTGAACCTATATTAAATGGCCGGCCAATTCTAACGACTAAATTTTTACTTCTAAATTTGTAATCCCCTGTTACTGCAACTGGTATTATTTTACTAGATGTTTTATTAGCAATCGCGACAGTTCCATATTTAAATGGTAATAATAAGCTATTATAATAGTTTTCTTCTGATATTTTTTCTTCTTTTACTAACTGTCTTAAAAATTCATCTGGGCTACTTAGATTATTCTTTAAATCCTCTTCTGTAATTATCTTTGAGTTATATAAATCTTCTAAATAATTTATCTGAGATAGTTTTATCTTTTTTGTATTCTTAAAGCTATTAGGTTTGTCATCATAGTATTTTTCTGTCAATTCTTTTATCTTTTCCTTTTTTAAATTATTTCTAGTGCCTTCTGGAAATATTCCTAGACAATGATTTTTATTTAATACTTCAATTGCTTTTTCAACTGCATCATGATCTTTGTGATCTCTTTTAACAGGAATACAACCAACACCTTTAAAAAACCAAGACAATCCACCTTCAAAATATTCTTTCTTTGCCATATAACGAATATATCTCTTTGTTGATACAATAACATTACATTGATCGTATATATGGATATGATTTCCAACAATTATATAGTTACCTGTGGTTGGGATATTTTCTTTACCTATTATTTTAGGATTATACCATAATATATATATCCAACTTAATAGTGCACGAAAAATTCTGTATATAGGTAATTTATCACTCATGAATTTTACCTCCCATTATTAATTTTTCTTTGACTATTTCCATTATTCTATTATTTTCTTTTTCTAAATCTTTGCTTATACTTAATGGTTTTAAAAATTCTATTTTTACTCTTTTTCTAAATAATTTATATTCACCTGTAATTATAAATAGTACTAATGGTGAATTAGTTTCTGAACAAGCTTTAACAGCACCATATTTAAATGGCATAATAATATCGTTGGTTCTGTTAATTGTTCCTTCTGGAAATATTCCTATGCATAAATCATTATTTAAAAAATCATATGCTTTAGTTAAAGCATCATGATCATGTATTCTCCTATTTACAGGAATACACCCCATACCTTTTACTATTGGTTTTGTTAAACCATGAAACAATTCATCTTTAGCTAAAAAATGAATCTGACGTTTAGTTATACCAACTAACATTACTGGATCTAACCACTTTGTATGATTTCCAGCTAAGACTACTCTTCCCGTTTTTGGAATGTTTTCTAATCCAGTAACAATTGGTTGATAAAAAAGCTTAATATATAATGTGACTAGAGGTCTTATTATTTTATAGAAAATAGTATCATTTATTCTCATATTATCACCAATATTATTATAAATCATTTTTATATTTAATAAAAGCAAATACTTTTATACTTTACTAATTAGTTGATTATAATAGTTAGTTTCTGATTGTTGCAATCTATGTTTTTTTGTCTAATTATAGTATTAATTTCACTTAATAAAAAGTCTATTGAGGTTACTATTTTATTGGGATACTTTGATGACAATTGTTCCTTTATTAATAATAATTTTGTATCATTTATAAGTATAGTCTTATTTAGAGGAATTTCTATATTATTTAGTATTGTCTCTACTTCTTTTTCATTTCCATTTATAACAGCATTTACTAATTCTTTAGTATCTAATAAGAAATAATCTTTATTATTAATAATTGGAATTGTTAATAAAAATAAATCTTTATTTTTATTTTTTAATTCTGATATATCATAGTTTTGTTTAAAAATAATTATCTTACACTCTTTTTTTCTTATTTTTTCTATATTCTTTTTAATGTCTTTATTATCACAAATATAAATATTAACTGATGGGTATATTTTTCTTATCGCATCAGTAATTATAAAAGATTCTAATGCACTATTTAGAATTCCAATCATTTTATTATTCCTTTTTGATATATTTTTTGTTCTTCAAATTTCTTACCATATCTATTAGTATAATTAGGATTAAATGCTTTATAACCTTTTATTTCCACGTTATCAAACCTACTTCAAAAATTTTTCATTTACTTTTTTTATAAAATTATAATCATTTTTACGTATTATCTTAATCACTTTATCATTTATTGTTGTAGAAACACTTAAAACATTAGAATAGCTATAATTACTTCCATCAATTGTCAATAATAAATTAGTATTTTTCTTCTTTGGTATTAGTTTAATCTCTTTATTGGCAGGTATTATTACTGAATTAATCAAGCTACGATAACTCTTGTTATTTAGAGGAGCAACTGGTGTTATTTGTAGTGTATGAAATGTATTATAGACAATGCTTCCACCAAAACTTAAATTGTAGGCTGTTGATCCAAAAGATGTGGATATTAAGAGTCCATCACCTACGTATTCTTCTAATAAACCATTATCAATATATGCATTTAACTCGACTGTCTTTAATTCTTCATCTCTTACAACCACTTCATTTAATGAATAGAATGTTTCTAATTCTTTTTGGGTTTCTATTGTAATTTCTTGAATACCAATTTCTTCATATATATACTCTGATTTTTTAAGTTTTTCTATAAATAAATCTATTTCATTAATTTCAAATTCTTGGGCAAAACCTAAAGTTCCAGAATTAATACCAACATATAGTATATTACTATTAAAACTGTTTTCTTTAACCATTCTTAAAAAGGTTCCATCTCCCCCTATAGCAAGAGCTAAATCATAGTTTTCTGAGACTATATTAAAACCATTACTTTTTAATTTCTCATCTACTATTTGAGCAAGTTTTAACGATTTTTCAGTATTATTGACAAATAACTTTATATTTTCTACTTTTTTCATTTTTTACCTCGTAATATTTCTTTAATTTTATTATAGCATGGCAAATAAAAGAATGCTACTTAAGAATATTTAGTAGCATTCCTTTTATTTTTTTTATAATAATATTTTTGTTTGTTTGGCGTTTTTTAGCAGTTACTTTTACAATTCCATGGTAATATTCATTATTATCATTATCATAAATGCTTATAAATACTGTGTTATCATCACCATAAGGATTCATCTCATCAATTCTATTTAATTTACCTGTTACCCCTACACCATAGTTACTATTTGTGTAAAGGCAAATGTTTTTACTCATTTCATCTGCTGTTTCAATACTATAAACACTATATTTTTCAAGTATTTCTCGGGATACTCCCATCTTTATTTTAAACTCATTGGAATAAGTAATAGCACTAAATTTGAATATTTCACTAGCGCCTTCAACATTTGTTATTTCATTAGCTAAAGAGCCTCCCAAACATGATTCCATTGTGGAAATTGTTTTTCTTTTTTCTATTAATTTTTCTACTACTTGTTGCATTTGTTCTCCTTATATATTTAGTTGTAATTGCTTTTCTTCTTCTTCTTTTTTCTTCTTTATTTTATTTATTATTTTCTTTTTACCATTCCATAGCTCTTCTATATCACCATGTTTATTAAATGTATTTATGATATTAGCCAAATATTTTGAACAATCCACATCTTGATACCAATTTTTTTCTTTTATGTTTTCTGGCACGTAAGTTAAATTTGTTGAATATATTTTTTGGAATAATTTATTTTTATAGGCTATTTCAAAGTTTTCAATTCCTTCTGTAAATAAGGCAAATGTTGCTATTAAGAAAATTTTTCCTACTCCTTTGGCTTTTAATGATTCTGCAACTTCAAGAATTGAGCTACCACTTGCAATCATGTCATCGACTATCATTACATCTTTTCCTTCAGGATTAGCTCCCATATACATGTGCTCAACAATTGGGTTCTTACCATTTACAACCTTACTTAAATCACGTCTTTTATAAAATACACCAACATCAACACCTAACATGTCAGCATAATATCTTGCTCTTTCCATAGCTCCCATATCTGGGGAAATAACTAATAAATCACCAATTTTTTCATTATCAATTATTTCTTCTAGTATTCTGTGGGTTGGATAAAAATTCTCAAACGGAAGACGGGGTATTGCATTACAGACACTTGGATCATGGGCATCAAAAGTTATAATGTTTTTGACTCCCATGCTTTCTAATTCTTGTAGAGATATTGCACAGTCAAGGGATTCATTTCCACGTCTTTTATGTTGACGTGACTCATATAATAATGGCATTATAACATTTATTTTAGCTGCATGTCCGCCGATTGCAGCTATAGAGCGCTTAATATCCTCGAAATGTTCATCTGGTGCCATATGATGATCACGTCCATGATATTTATATGTTATATCATAATTTCCTACATCACTAAGAATATATAAATCTGTACTATTGACATTTTCATTTATTCTTACTTTTCCTTCCCCGTTACTAAAACGATCCGGTTTAAAGTTTACTAAAAAACTTTCATCTGTTTTGTTTAATCTTTTTAGTTCATTATCTACTTTCTGTCCCAATTCAATACAATTTGGCATCACCAATAATTTCAACTTACGATTAATCATAAAAACACTCCTTTTTGACCTACATTACTACTATAACATTAATTATTTATTTTTAGATAGTATTTTTGTTAACTTTACACTATTTGATTAATTATAAAAAAATATACTTTTAGCCAACGTCAAAAGTATATTTTTTATTTAAACTTTAATTTTTTAATTTTATTTTTTGATTTAATATGATTTCCAATAATATCAGATACATCTAATATTGTTATAAATGCGCTTTCATCCATTTCTTCTACAATATGTCTTAATTCAAATATTTCAATTCTTGTTAAAACACAATATAATACTTCTTTTTCACCGCTGATTAAGCCTTTTCCTTTTATCGTAGTTGTGGTTCTTCCTAGACGTTTATATATTTCTGATGATAGAGATGTTCCTTTTTCGGTTATTATCATCGCAGCTTTAGCTTGCTCTAAGCCTTCAGATACAAAGTCAATCACTTTGAATGTTATAAAATAAGTAAGTAATGAATACATAGCTCTATCAAAGCCAAAGATAAAACCGGCAATTGTATAAATTATCAAGTTGAATACTAATACTACTTGTCCAACACTTAAACTAGTCTTTTTACTTACAACTATTGCTACACTTTCTGTTCCATCAACACAGCCACCAAAGTGAATAACTATACCAACTCCCATTCCAAGTATAGCTCCACCAAATACTGTAGCAAGGAGTATTTCTTCAGTAAAAGGATCAAACATTTCAAAGAATGATAAAAAGAGAGCAAAACATAGCATTGAATATGC
This sequence comes from uncultured Muribaculaceae bacterium, assembly GCA_964630365.1. Classification (GTDB taxonomy): domain Bacteria; phylum Bacillota_I; class Bacilli_A; order RF39; family UBA660; genus UBA3789. The sequence goes on along the minus strand of CAZVUP010000032.1, from coordinate 1,270 downwards.
TGTTCTAAATAGAAATCTTTTTCCTAAATTTTTATAGCCAATAAATACAAATGGAATATTTAATACAACAACTAGTAAGCCTAATGGTATTTTAAATAATTTGTATAATATTATTGAAACACCAGTTATTCCACCATCAAGTATAGTATTAGGAATTAGAAAACACTCTAGCGCAAAAGCTGCTATTATTGTTCCTACTGTCAAAGCTATAATGTTAATTATACTTCTAAGCTGTTTGTTTTCTATTTTGCTCATTTTATCACCCCTTATTCTTTATTATTTATACATGTTATGTAAATCAGTAGCGTCTTTATCTTCCTTTGCAGCCTCTTCTTCTTGTTTTAAAACTTCATCTGTCTTTATCTTTTTCTTCACAGGTGGTGGTGTTGGATGAATTCTTTCTTCAAATTCTCTTCTAGCTTTTAGCTCTTTATTATATTTTTTATAGTCTGTTCTAACATCTTTACCATCGAAATTAGTATAATAATTAGTAAACACAAATTCATAAACAAATATTATAAAGATAACACCAAAAACAAATGCTAATATTTTTAATAATCGTACTGTATCATCATCTAAGGTATTATTTCTTTTCATCCCAATATCTTCTACTTTTTGGCCTACATAGTCAAGTGTTCCTGTTGTACGGCAATTAATATTATCACTAAGTATGGATATATATTTTATATCATTGACAGTAAACTTTTTGGCCAAATTATCCTTAGTAACTTTTATTTCATATGGTTTTTCTTCTTTTGCTTGAAGGGTATCAGTACAATAATTTATAGTACCAATGTTTTCTTTTTTATTATCAAATAAGCCAATACTAATACTTATTGGTTTAGCTTCATCTCTTTGATTTTTGATACCTTTAAAAATAATGGTATGATTCTTTGTTTTATCTACTCCTTCTTTATTAACAACATAGGAGAATGATCTGTAAGTAAAATTATCTGTACCTATTGTCGTTTCAATATTAATTGGTATTAATTCTCTTATTTCATAATTTGCTGCTTTAACTGGTATAAATGCTATTAGCAAAGTTAAAATTAATAAAGATATTTTTTTCATATTACCTATTCCTTTCTATATATTTTTCTATATCTAACCAATTAGTTATATAGTCTGTTTTTAATTCATAGCGAGCTCGGTCATCAAACAGAATACACTTTATATTCTCTTCTTTTATTTTTTTATAATTGTATGGGTTATCTTCAATCATTAAATCTATCTTATATTTTTTACAAGCAAGGGCTTTTTCTTCTCCATA
>CAZVUP010000031.1:0-18534 GCA_964630365.1 uncultured Muribaculaceae bacterium | reverse complement strand
ATCATGCATTTTACTAAGATTATTTAAAATATATTCATAGCCACGATAGTCAATTATCGAGATTTTCAACATACTTCATTATGTATTTTAAGCTCTTAGAAAAGCCTGTCTCAATAAGTTTTGAAGTTTTTCTACCAATTCTTGAAGCTTTGTTATTATAGTTCTTTTCTTTTTCTATGTAATTATTGGGATTAATCTCTTTTCCCTCCTTCAAATCATTTTCAAATTGTTTAATCGCTTGGTCTGTTAGAATAGTTTTACTTTCTTGATAATTAGTATATCTACTAAAATACAAAGAAAAGAACATTATTAACAATAGTATTAAAAATAAATTAGCTATTTTCTTCATTAATAACCTCCATAAAACATTTTCCAAATGCTATAGATGTATTTAATACTTCTGTTGTTGTATTTTCATATCCTCCTATTTCAATCAAAATTGTGTTAGGTGAAAAGTCTTGATTATATATTCCATTGACCCCACTACCCCCTTTTTTATATATTCCTTTACTTAGACCGGGATATTCTTCATCTATTTTATTATTAATTTTCATAGTTAAATCTAGATTATCTTGGTATTTTTCATTTTCTAGTCCAACAATAAATAATACTTTAGCATAATTCTTATCATTTAGTGTTATCGTTGTTTTTTCTTTTGGAAGACTATCTCTATGAATATCTATAAAGTATTCTAGTGTTGGGTATTCTATAATTCTTTTTTCTAGAAGAATTCTACTTGCTTTGTAACTGTTCGCATATTTCCAATTATTATCATTTAGTATTTGTTTAATCGATGACTCCTCTACTAATGTTTTGTAACCGTTATTATTAAATATGTCTTCTAAAATATAGTTATTCATTATTACTGTTGGATTTATAGAAAACTCTACAAAGTCACTAGATTTATATTCTTCTGTTTGATGGGTATTATACAAATATATTGTGGGATTAACAGTTTTTTCTTCATTACTAGTTTTAATAACATTAATATCTTTTGTATATTCCTTATTTAATAGTTTTATTGGATTACTTCTTTTAATTATTTCTGTTGCCAATTTATCTATTAAGTTTTTGTCATCAATGAAAGTAGTATTAATTATTAAATCAGTAAACTCTTTATCAGTTATTTCATATTTACTTTTTTCTAATTTTTTATAGCTCATTACTAAACCAGCGATGAACATTAAGAAAAGAAAAATGTGCTTAAATCTTTTTCTTTTTTTTCTAGTAATAAATTTATTTTTCATTTTATCACCAAAATTAATATAACTAATTAGTTATTATTATTTTGTCGAATATAGTTTTTATGTAATGAAATATTAATGGCTTCTCCTAACAAGACAGATAGTCTTTCAATTATAAAATCAATATCCGTTGGAGTCACTATTAGATTATTATTTACTTTTATTTTATTGTTTACTATTGTTTTAATATCAACTACAGTAGGTACTCCTATCGCTATAACATCTGCTCCTGTGGTTTGTTTACTTATTTCTTTGCGACTATTATTTACGCCACTACCTGGAGAAATACCTTGATCAGTTATTTGTATTGTTTTTGTTAATCTTTCTAAATTATTTGCTTTTAATGAATCTATTACAATAACTTTAGTAGCTTTACTTTTCTTTATGATGCAGTCTATTATTTCTTGTGTTTCTATTCCAGTATTTCCAGTTACATTTGGTTTAAAGGAACAAACATTACTGTAACCATCTTCAACATTTCCCAGTAAAAATAAGTATCTTGTCACAAGAATATTATCTACTGTACTAGGTCCTAGAGAATCAGGAGTTGAATTAGAATTGCCTAACCCTATTACTAGTATTGTGTCTTTCTTTGTAGGTTTTAAATAATTATTTAGTTGTTTTACTAAAACATTTAAAACATTATTAAAGTTATCCTTATCAGTAATATCTTTATAGGTAATAGTTGTATATTTATTCTTGTCTATTGTTGCAGTTGTTATAGAGATGTCATTTACTTTTTCTGTTTTAGTAGGAAATCTATCATTCAATTTTTGTTCTATTATTAGGTCTGTTCTAATACTTTCTGGATTAATTTTTTTATTTTTCATATAATCACCACTAATAATATTGGCAAAAATGGTTATTTTATTTGCTTTTTTCTTTTTTTTTTGATAGAATTAATATGTTTATAAAAGCGAGGTGAAAAAATGCCAAATATTAAAAGTGCGAAGAAACGTATGCGTTCAAATGCTAAAAAAGCAGAAGTTAACACTTTAGTTTCATCAAGTATGAAAACAGCTATCAAAAAATTTGAAAAAGAAGTTAAAGCTGCTAATAAAGAAGCTGCTAGTAACAATTTAAATATTGCACTACAAAGAATTGATAAAGCTGTAACTAGTGGTCTAGTACATAAGAATAAAGCTGCTAGATTAAAATCAAGATTGACAAAGATGAAGAATAATATGGAGTAAAGCCAATTAGAAATAATTGGTTTTTATTTACATTAAAATTTTTTTAATGTAAAATTATTATAGGTGAAAATATGAGGAAATTGTTTACTTTTAGTCTACTATTAATACTTATTGGAGTTGCTTTTTTGAAGCAAGAAAATATAGAAGAATTAATTGATACTTATATATTACAAGAGTATAGAAATGTTACTCTTGGTGAGGTAAATGCTTATTATCGTGACTATGATTTTAATTTTGTACAAAATACTGATAATTTTTCACCAATGAATAGTCAAGATATATTAAATATATATTATACTGCTATCAATGCTGGCAAAACATCATTTACTTTTTATTGCCCTAAGGAATATGAAAACTGTCTTATTGATGTCCAAAGTCTTGCTAATGATCAAAGCAAATTATCTGATATAAATAATTATGTTCATCCTTTTAATGGTTTTTCACATATTGAAACTGAGTATGATTCTTTAGGTAGGGTTACTTTAAATGTTATTAAAAACTATTCGGAAGAAGATATAGCAGTAATTAATAATAGAATTGATGAATTATATCCACAACTAGTCAATGAAAATCTATCTGTTAGGGATAATATTAAAAGTATTCATGACTATATAATTAATAATACAAGATATGATTCGGATAGAACTGATAACAATATTATAAAGTACCGGTCAGATACTGCATATGGCCCTCTTTTTGAAGGGTATGCAATTTGTGGTGGATATACTGATTTAATGCAATTGTTTTTAGAACGTTTAGGTGTTAAAAGTTTTAGGATTTCTAGTGATACTCATGTTTGGAATGCTGTTTATGTAGATAATACTTGGTATCATTTAGATTTAACTTGGGATGATCCGGTTGCAAGTGATGGCAAAGATTATTTACTTTATACATTCTTCCTAATTGATACGCAGCAATTGTTAAATAATGAACAAACACAACATATATACAATCAAGATTTTTATACAGAATTAAAAGGAGCTTATTAGCTCCTTATTTTATGTAATTTAATACTTCAGTAATTGTATTATTAAAATTATTTAAATCGACTTCAATCCATTTTGCAGAGAATTGATGTTTGTTGAATGTAAATTGTCTCTTAGCAAAGTGTCTTGAGTCTTTTTTTATTTCTTCAATTACTGTATTTAATGGTTTATTATTAAATAAGTAATCATAGAATTCTTTATAACCTATGCCACTATTTAATATTCTAGATTCTTTGTAATACTTTTTTAAGCTTTCTATTTCAGCTAATAAACCATCCTCCAGCATTTTATCTACCCTATTATTTATTCTTTCATAAATGGTGTCTCGAGGCGCTGTAAGGGCAATTATCTTTGCTGGATATAATAGTTTATCTTTGTTATTTGTAAATGGTTCATTATTTTCTAGTTTATTTAATACTCTTACAAGTCTTTGACGATTTTTTATATTTGGTAATTCTATTTCTAAAGCAGATGGATATTTTTTTATTTTTTCTAATAATTCTGTATTTGATAAATCGGGGTAATTATTAGATTCTTTATTCTCTACAAATTTATAATCATAAAGAGCAGCTTTAATATAAAGACCTGTCCCACCAACAATTATTACTCGTTTGCCACGTGATGTAATTTCTTCTATTTTTTTTCGGGCATCTTGTTGGTAATTATAAACCGAATAATCTTCGGTAACATTTCTTATATCAATTAAGTGATGGGGAATTCCAGCTTGTTCTTCTTTAGTTGGTTTAGCACTACCGATATCTAATCCTTTATAGATTGCTACACTATCACCATTAATAATTTCAGCATTTAACTTTTTAGCAAGTTCAATGCTTAACTTAGTCTTTCCAATTCCAGTTGGTCCAATAATTACTATAATATCTTGCATGTTATCACTCTTTCCTATTTGTCTAATGTTCTTTTAAATAATTTTTCTAGTTCATATTTAGTGTATGTTATAATGGTAGGTCGACCATGAGGACAAGTAAAAGGATTATCACAATAACGAATATTTTCTAAAATCCACTCTTCCTCTTCTTTTGAGATATATGTATTTGCCATAACAGACATCCTACAAGCTGTAGTAGCAGCCATACGCCAAATAAACTGATCAAAATCAAATGTTCCTTTTTCAATAACTAAATCCACTATTTTTCTGATGCAATCTTCAGCATTTTCTTCCGGTATCCAATTAGGATGTGACCTTATTATTAAAGTATTAAACCCAAACTCTTCTGTTGTAAAGCCATATTCTTCAAGAAGAGCTAATCTTTCTTTGGCTAAAATATATTCATCTGTACGTAGTTCTATTTTAATTGGTACTAGCAAGTCAACTATTATTGGCTTTTCTTTCATTTGTTTTAATATTTTTTCATAATTAATTCTTTCTGCTGCAGCATGTTGATCAATTAGATACATACCATCTTCATTTTCAGCAACTATATAAGTTAAAAGAACTACTCCCCGGGGAATCATCTTCTTTATTCTAGAGACTTTTTCATCCTCTTCCTCTACTTCAAAAGGTAATTCTTCTTTTAATTTTTTAGTTTCTTCTTTCTCATAATTTTTCTTTTCTTCTTGGACTTCAAAATCTAATTTTAGTTCTTCATACTTTTTTTCTTTTGGTTTGATATCATCTTTTTCTTCTGTACTTCTTATTTGTCTGCTTACTTCACTAATTGAGTAATTATCACGAACTGATACTTCAGGTATTAGAGTTATTTCTTCTAATCTTTTAGTTATTAATTTTGTTACTAAGTCTTTTAAAGTATCTAGTTTAGAAAATTTAATATCCATTTTAGTAGGATGAATATTAATATCTACTAATATTGGGTCAACATCAATATTTAAGACAATTACTGGGTAACGACCTTTGTGCATATAAGTGTGGTAGCAATCAATAATACATTTATTAAGTTCATTATTCTTAATTACGCGGCCATTTACTAAAGTCGTTATAGAATTTCTATTTCCTTTATTAACTTCTGGATATGAAATATATCCACTTATGTAGTAGTCATCATTTTCTCCACTAATTGGTATCATTTTTTTAGTAATATCTACTCCATATATTTCATAAATTACTTTTAATAAATCCCCATTCCCATCAGTTTGAAGAAGAACTTTATCATTATTTATTAAAGTAAATTTAATATTAGGATATGATAAAGCCATTTTATTTAAATATTCAACAATATAGGCAAGTTCGGTATATAAGTTTTTTAAATATTTTAGACGAACTGGAGTATTATAAAATAGATCAGATACAGTTATTGTTGTTCCTTTGGTTAAGTCACATCTTTCAACCTTCATGTCTTTACCACCAGATATTGTAACCAAAGTACCAACTTTACCATTACTTGTTTTTAGTCTAACATTAGAAACACTGGCAATAGAAGGGAGTGCTTCACCACGAAAACCAAGGGACTCAATGTAAAATAAATCATCAAGATTTTTTAGTTTAGACGTTGCATGTCGCTCAAAAGCCATTTTAGCATCAACCTCATCCATACCTATTCCATTGTCACTAACCTCAATTTCTTTGACACCTGAATCAACTAATTTAATACTTATTTCATCTGCTTCAGCATCTATTGAATTCTCAACTAACTCTTTAACAACATTCATTGTTTTCTCAACAACTTCTCCAGCTGCTATTTTGTTGGCTAGGACTTCATCCATTACTTGTATTTTACTCATATAATCACTCCATAGATATACTTATTATACTATTATTTTTATTTTACTAAAAGAAAAAGAACTAATTTATTTTAGTTCCTCCCCATTCTACTACTGTGTAACCTTTTCTTTCTACTTTAGTTAATTCTTGTTGTTTTACTTTTATCTTTTTATCTAATGGTTTATACTCCATCATTATTCTTATTAGTGTATCTGGTTTTGGTTCAATAAATAGTTCCATATTATTATTTATTTCTTCCATTGTTTGGAATCTTATATAGTTATATTTGTTTTTTTCTAATTCTGGTAGAAGATATGATAAAAACTCATTTTTTTCTTCAAAATTTAAGCCTAAAAGAGATAATTTATTATCTAAAAATCTACCTGTATTTTTACCTTTAATAACAAACCCTTCTTCCTTTATTTTATTATCACCATATTCTTCTATTCCCCAACTTAGTACAGAAATGATATTTCCATTTTCGTCTTCTAAATAGTCATCTGGAATAACTACAGTTCCAGCTGGAGTTTTATAACTATGTTTTTTCTTTGTTTTCACCATCCAATAATTATTGTATTCTGGGTTAGAATATACTAGTTTTTCAGGATTTGACATTGTTATTTTAACCTCTTTATCTTCATCGGAATAAAGATGAATTATTGGCCTCATATTACCTTGTTCATCTGGGTATCGTAAAGGATCATAGTAAATAAGCCCATTATTCTTATATGGAACTGTTGCAGGATATATATACCACCAAAAAACAAAGAAACCTATTAAGAATATGGTAATGATAATATTTCTTATTGTTTTTTTATTATCTTTCACCTTATAATTGTTAATATTTACATTCCTATGTTCTTCCATTTTATCACCTCAACATTGTAGATACTAATTAGTATATATTAAGTATATCATATAAAAATAAAGGGAAACTAATTTATTTTAGTTCCTCCCCATTCTACTACTGTGTAACCTTTTCTTTCTACTTTAGTTAATTCTTGTTGCTTTACTTTTATCTTTTTATCTAATGGCTTATATTCCATCATTATTCTTATTAGCGTATCTGGTTTTGGTTCAATAAATAGTTCCATATTACTATTTATTTCTTCAATTGTTTGGAATCTTATGTAGTTATATTTATTCTTTTCCAATTCTGGTAACCAATAAACAATAAATTCTTCTTTTTCCTTATAGTTTAACCCTAAAATTTCCAATTTTTCTTCTAGGAATGAAGCAACTTCTTCTCCTTTTACTATGAATCCATCTTCTTTAATTTCATTATTTCCATAGTGCATTCCTTCCCAGTACAAGGCATAATACTTTCTATTAGTTTTATCAATTAAAGTACCATCAGGTAACGCTTTAACCTCCCAACCATTATTATACTTAGGATATGTAACAGTAAAATTCTCTGGTTTTGATACTTTTATTGTGATATTTGTTTCTCTTTCTGGATAAATATAAATTATTGGTTTTTTCTCGACCTCATAGCCTCCAGAATTATTATTACCATTATTGTGACCTGGTATGCTATTAGTACATGGCCAGAATGCCCAGCATAATATTATAATTAATAATAATACTACTATAATGCCAGTAATAATATATAACTTTTTGTTTTTAGCAGATACTCTTTTTTTTCTTTTATTTTTTTTCATAAAACACCTCTTTATTTAATTATATTTTATCATTAAATAGTTTTTATGAAATTAAAAAAGAAATATGTTTTATAATTTTACACTATATTTCTTTTAAGTATTCATGTAATTTTTCAGCTACATCTTTGTTTAATATTTCTTCTAACTCTTCAATAGTTGCTTCTTTTATTCTTTTTAGAGAACCAAATCTCTTTAATAATTCTTTTTTTCTGACTTCACCTATTCCTGGTGCTAAGTCTAAAAGACTTGATAACGCTCCTTTTGCTTTTATGTTTCTATGATATGTAATAGCGTATCTATGTACTTCTTCTTGAATTCTAGTTAAGAATAAGAATAATTTTGAGTCTTTTTCAACTTCTAACAGTTCGTAATTTTCAGTCATAATATGATTAGTTTTATGGTTTTTATCTTTAACTAGACCAATTATAGGTATTTTTAAGTTTAGGGATTCTAGTACTTCTTTACAAACGCTTATTTGAAGTTTTCCACCATCCATAACTATTAAATCTGGTGTATAGGACTCTTCCATTATAGTTTTAAAATATCTTCTATAGATTACTTCTTTCATAGCACTTAAATCGTCTTTTACATCTGTTGATATTTTATATTTTCGATATAGGTCTTTATTTGGTAAAAAGTCATCAAAAACAACCATTCCGCCTACATAGAAAGTACCAAATAAATGTGAATTATCAAATGATTCCATTCTATGTAGAGATTCTAATCCCAAAAGTTTTCTTAATTCTTCAATAGCTTTTAATCTTTCTTCATCATCTCTTTTTAGAGTTTCTTTTCTTAAATCCATTTGTTCTTTAGCATTTTCTCTAGCTAGTTTTAAAAGACTTCTAAGCTTTCCTCTTTGTGGGATAAATACTTTTACTTGGAAGTATTCTTCTAATAGATTTTTATCTAACTCTTCTGGTATTACTAGTTCATTTGGCATAAGGCCTTTATCATAAAATTTTACTAAGTATTCAACAACTTCGTTTTCAACATCACCAAGTGATGATATTATTTCATCATGACGTCCAAATAGTAAACCATCTCTAATGAAAAATATTTCTATTCCTAGGTAATTATTATCATAATAGTAGTTAACAAGATCAAAATTATAACTTTTATTTAAATCTATTTTTTGTTTTTTTAGTGTTATTTTTATATCATCAAGCATCTTTTTTAATTCAAGAGCTTTTTCATAATTCATGTTACTTGAAGCTTTTTCCATTTCTTCTTCAATCTTTTTAGAAATAATTGTTGGATCACCTTTTAAAAATGAAATTATTTCTTTTTTCATCTTATTTATTGTCTCTTCCGGAATGTCTTTTTCACAGTAACCAAGGCACTCATGAATATGATAATATAAGCATAATTCCTTTTTTAACTTATCACATTTTCTTAGGGGATATACTCTATTAACAATATTTACTGTTTTTCTTGCAGCATTTACATTTGGATATGGTCCATATAAATGATTTTTATTTTTCTTTCTTTTGACATTTCTAACTATTTTTAAAGTTGGGTACTTATCATTAGTAAGTTCAATGTAAGGGTATGACTTATCATCTCTAAGTAATATATTATATTTAGGATCATATTTTTTTATTAGTGTTATTTCAAGTATTAAACTTTCTAATTCAGATGAAGTAACAATATATTCAAAGTCATCAATATCATCTACTAACATCTTTGTTTTACCTGTTACTGTCCTTGTGAAATAACTTCTAAGTCTTCGTTGAAGATTTTTAGCTTTACCAACATATATTATGACGCCATCTTTATTCTTCATTTGATAACTACCAGGTTTATTTGGTACTAAGCTTAATTTTTCTTTAAAATCTTTCATGGAATCACCCCTTAAAATCTCTTTGATTATATCATATAAAAGAAAAAAGAGAAATATTATTGATATTTCTCCATGGCTTTCATCATTTGATTAATTTGTTTTTGATTTGGTTTTCTTCCCATCTGCATCATTAATGCTTTTATCATATCCTCATTAATTGGAGGATTTTTCTTTAAATATTTTTTCATAAATAGTCTGGCACCAAAGAAACCAATTACTGCTCCTATTAAAATACCAACAACTAATATTAAGATATCATGTAACATAAATTCATCTCCTTCTTCTTTATTTTACATAATAAATTTAATTTAGACAAGAAGTTTTCTATTATATTCTTCAATAAAGAAAAAATCTACTTTCTTGAAGGAACAGGCAAACAAATTATCAAGTTCATCATCTAATATTTTAAAGAAACTAGAAAAATTTTGTTCTACTTCTAATTTTAAGTATGAATTATTGACAGTTAATCTACTTATTTCATTGCGATATAAATTATTAATATAGTGTGTATCTTTTCTTTTGGAATATGGAATATCTTGATGAAATTTTAAAAATATATTTCTATCTAATTTACTTTTATTTATTGGAGTAATTAGTTGATTAAAAAGATTATAACCATAATCTACTTCTTCTTTTTCTAAATAATAAATATTTTTTAAAATATTATATAAGACACTAGGTGTATCTTTATATAAATTTACAAATTCTTTTTTTATTTTAAAAATATAATAGACTTTCATTTTATCACCAAGTACATAGTAACAAAATAAAAAGTCTATTTTTGTTGAAAAAAGAATTACTATTTAAGTAATTCTTCTACTCTTTCTTCTAATGAATCGACATCAAAACCAAATTTTTTATAAACATCTTGATATTTTCCACTTACACCAAATTGATCTAGAGTTATTAAGTATTTACTATTATAAATTAATTTATTCCATGAATAACTTGATGAAGCTTCTATAACTATTTTTCTTACTTCCACAGGTAATATTTCTTCAATGTATTCAGATGATTGATTCATAAATCTTTCAAGATTTGGCATTGAAACAACTCGCAAGCTTATTCCTTTTGGTTTTAGGCGATTAGCAACTTCTATTGCTAGATGAAGTTCTTCACCACTTGATATTAAAATACCATCTGGTTTTCTTAGGGGATCTATTACTATGTAACCACCATTTTCAACTTCGTTAGCTTTAGTATATTCTAGTATTTTTGTTTTATTGCGAGCTAGTGAAATAACACTTGGCCCACTACTCTTTTCAAAAATTGCTTTATAGGCACCAATTGTTTCATTAGCATCAGCTGGACGAAAGACATCAAGATTAGGTAGACTTCTTAGCGCTAATAGTTGCTCTACTGGTTGATGAGTTGGTCCATCTTCGCCAACACTTATTGAATCATGACTGAAAACATAAATATTTTGTAAATTCATTAAAGCAGCCATTCTAATTGCTGGTTTTAAATAGTCTGAAAATACTAAGAAAGTTGAACCATATGGTCTGAACCCACAAAGACTAAGCCCATTTAAGATTGCTCCCATGGCATGCTCTCTAACACCAAAATAGATATTCTTTCCTAAATAATTATCTGCTTGGAAGTTGCCGCCATCTTTAATATAAGTTTTATTAGAAGCAAATAAGTCAGCAGATCCACCTAAAATAAATGGATATTTATTAGACATATAATTTAATATTTTTTGAGAAGTATCACGCGTTGCTTCAGCATTTTCTTCTGGTGGATCATAAATAAAATCATTCATTTGAAGCTTTTTATCAGAATTCATAAAATAATTTAACTCATTTAGTGTCGTATCATCTAATGATAGTATTTTTCTGTCAAATTCGGCTGATAAGTTTTTACAACGTTCATTGATTATGTAACGAAACTCTTCACACGTGTTCTGAGATATAGCAAAAGGAATATCCCTAATACCTAAAGTTTCTTTAATATTTGAAATATCTTCTTTAGCTAGTGGTGAACCATGTACCTTATTAGTCCCAGCATTTTCTGAATATTTACCTATTGTAGTTTTTACTTCAATTAATGTTGGTTTTTCAGTACTAGTTTTTGCTTCTTCAATAGCTTTTGAAATTAGTTCAAAGCTATCGCCATCTTCAACAATAATATAATTCCAGCCTTGAGAAATAAAGCGTGTAGCAATATTATCATTGAAACTCATAGTTGTTGGTCCATCAAGACAAATGTTGTTAGAATCATATAAAACGATTAATTTATTAAGTTTTAGTGTTCCAGCTAAAGATGCTGCTTCATAGGAAATTCCTTCCATCAAATCACCATCACCACATAAAACATAAGTATTAAAGTCTATTAATGGATTCTTACCATTATTATATCTTGTTCTTAAATTTGCTTCAGCCATAGCTATTCCAACAGCAGTTGCAAAGCCTTGACCAAGTGGTCCAGATGAGCAGTCAACACCTGGGGTTATTCCATATTCAGGATGACCTGGAGTTTTGGAATCAAGTTGTCGAAAAGCTTTTAAATCATCTAATGTTAGGTCATATCCTGCCATATATAGTGTTGCATATAATAGTGAAGATCCATGACCAGCTGATAATATAAAACGATCTCTGTTAAAATAATTAGGATTTTTAGGATCAATCCTAAGATGATTTGCATATAAGGCATAAACTATAGGTGCCGCCCCTAGGGCAATTCCTGGATGTCCACTTTTAGCTTCAGCAATCATATCAATTGCTAAGCACCTGATTTGATCAATTATTTTTGATTGATTAATTTCTTCTGGATTAAAGTCATTAGGCATATTATCACTCCTATCTGTTTTTATTATATCATATAGTCTTTTTTTGACGATATTTTATTTTTTTATATGTTTCCATTACAACTGTTATAGATAGACTTAAGACTATTAAACTTAATAGATCTCTATAAGGTAATCTTGTAGTTTTTAAGAAGATAGATAAGCCTTTTATTTCTAAGACAGCAACACCTAATAGCATTGATGCGATAACACCAATTATAAATAACGGGTTACTCTTGATACTAAGTTTTAGAAGACTATTCTTTTCACTTCGACAATTAAAAGCATGGACATTTTGAATTATAATCATCAAAGCCATTATGTATGTTCTGGCTAGTTTTATATCAAGTGCTAAAACATTAATTAAGTAATACCAAACTATAAATACTAATAAACCTATACAAATACCTGATATTAATATTTCTTCTAATAAGTTTTTATCAAAGAGACTTTCTTTAGGATTTCTTGGCGGTTCATTCATAATATTATCTTCCGCTTTTTCAAATGATAAACCAATATCTTGAATTCCATCTGTTACGACATTTAACCATAAAAGTTGGATTGCTACTAATGGCATTGGTAAATTGAAAAGAATTGAAAGAATATAAAATAAAACTTCTGCTAAGCCACACGAAATTAAGAAATAGGTTATTTTTCTAATGTTAGCATAGGCTACTCTTCCTTCTAAGACACCGTTAACTATCGATTTAAAATTATCATCCATAACAATCATTTTACTTGCTTCATGAGCAATATCTGTACCACTTCCCATGGCAATTCCAATATTAGCTGCCTTAAGTGCTGGTGCATCATTTACACCATCACCAGTTACAGCTACATATTCACCCATTCTCTTTAAAGATTCAACAATTTTTAATTTTTGAAGAGGTGTAACTCTGGCAAAGACTTTTTTTGATTTAACAAAATTGTCAAACGAATCTTTTGAATCATGTAATTTTTCTTCTACCTCATTACCTTCTGTTACTTCACTATATTTAGTTGTTAATTTTAAATCTTTGGCTATTTTAAATGCTGTTAATGGATGGTCACCAGTAATCATAAGAACTTTTATTCCTGCTTTTTCACAATTTTTAATTGCTGAGATTGCTTCTTTTCTAATTGGGTCAATAAAGCCAACTAAACCCATAAAAGTAAGATTTTTAATATCTTTTTCTGTATAAGTATTTTTCTTGTCTATCTTACCATTAGCTAAAGCAATAACACGGTATCCATCTTTTGATAGGGTTTCATTTTGAAGAGAAATTGTTTCTTTATTAAAATCTTTCTTTAAATTTGCTTTATTACAAAAAGATAAAACCACTTCTAATGAACCTTTAATAGTACAATATGTTTCTTTGTTTTTTTCATAAAATACTGCTGAATACTTATTTTCTGATTCATAAGGAATAGTTTCTAGGACTTCTACATCGTGTATCTTGGTTTTATTTTTTTCACCAAGGACAAGAAAAGCTAAATCTATAGAGTCCCCAATATGCTCTTCCCTAGTAAATTTTGCTTCATTATTTATAACGCCTAATTCAATTAGTTCAGAAGCTTTATCTAATTTTTCTCCAACTATATCTCCATTTACAGAGTATCCTGATCCGGTAATCATATATTCTAAGCCATTGGGTAAAACTATTTTTTTGGCAGTTTGTTCATTTACAGTTAAAGTTCCTGTTTTATCACTTGCAATTACAGTACAACTTCCTAATGCTTCTACTGAATAAAGTTTTTTAGCTACTACTTTTTTATTAGCCATTTTATTAGATGCGATAGTAAGAGCCATTGTTAGAGCTAGAGGCAAACCCTCTGGCATAGCAGAAACTGCTAGAGCTATTACAGAAACTAATACTTCTTCAACAGGCATATGTTTATTTATTAGGACTATTGCAATTATTATGGCTAGTATTCCTATTAAAATGCTTATTTGTTTAGAAAACTTTTCTACCCTTATTGTTAATGGTGACTTTTCTTCTTCAGTATTGTTTAAAGTATCAGCAATATGTCCTATTTCTGTATTTAAACCTGTACCAATAACTATTGCTTCTGCTCTTCCGGTTATGACATTAGTTCCAGCAAATAACATGTTTATTCTTGATGATATTCCTAAATTTTTATTTGGGAGTTTTTTAGAATTTTTTTCAATTGCTACACTTTCTCCTGTTAGAATTGATTCATCAACTGTTAAATTATGAGATTTAATTACTCTTAGATCAGCTGATATTTTATCACCAGAGGCAATATGAATATAGTCACCAACGACTAACTCTTTAGAGTCAATTTCTACTTCTTTACCATCTCTTTCAACTATTACTGTCTCTGGAACAAGTTTAGATAAAGACTCAACAGTTTTATTTGCTTTATTTTCTTGATATGTCCCAATTACTAAATCAACTAGTACAATTACAAAAATAGCAATGGCATCAACAACTTCTCCTACTAGTAAAGAGGCAATTATAGCAATTACTAATAATAAAACTATTGGATCTAATAATTCATTTATAAATATTTTAAAAACACTGTCGCTTTCTTTGGTTGGAAGAGAGTTATTTCCATCTCTTAAAAGTCTCTTTTCTGCTTCTTTATTTGATAGTCCAACTTCACTAGTACGAAATTTTTGATATATTTCTTCAACTGACATGGCATAATACTTATTATCTTTCATAATCAAACTCCTATCCTTTTATATTATACCATTTTGCTAATCAAGTCTCAAAAGAAAAAGAAGATATGTAGATCTTCTTTACACTTAGCTTAAATCAAATTGACTTGGATTAGTTACAGTATCGCGGGTTAATATTAACTGTTTATATTTTTTACCATCATTTTCTAAAATGGTTTTTTCTGCTGTATCTAAAACACTTTTTAACTTATTATTAATATTTCTCATACCTTCTGTATCTTCAGAAATACTATCTAATATTGCGTCAATAAAATCTTCCGATGCAATTAAATCTAGGCCAAATTGTCTTTTATAGCGAGATTTTTTCTTGGCAAATTCGCTTGACTTGGCATGCAATAATATATCTTTTCTTGTTTCACGTGATAACTCTTGATAAAATAGTATTTTACTAATTCTAGATAATTCTTCATCTGTAAAATAGCCATTTTTTATGATACTTTTTCGAAGTTCTTCTTCTGTTTTTAACACTTGTTGTTTTCCTAGTGAATTATTAAAACCAATAGTTGTTGTTTGACCATTTATTTTATCAAATACTCCAGCATAAACTTTAATAGTCATAGTAGAATTAAAGTCAAAATAGAAACGATCTGTATTTATTGGGAAAGTTCCACCTGCTGTAAATGTTAATAAAATATTTTTTATTGCTGTTTTGATTTCTAAATCTGAATCATTCAATTTATCAAATTCATCTAGGAAAATACAACCTCTTTCAGCAGGTCCTATTTGACAATTTGCTTGTTCATATAAGCCAACTATAACATCTTCAATACTTGTTCCTTTAATACCTTGAGGAACTAAATTGGCAGCATTTGTTTCAAAAAATGGAATGTTTAAGTATCTGCAAGCAACTCTTACTGTTTCTGTTTTTCCAGTTCCTGTCGGTCCAACTAAAAGGATTGATTCAACTGGTTCTCCATCTAGTGCTGTAAAGTTCATATAAAGTCTTTGCGCAAAGGTATCAACTTCGGCATCATGACCAAATATTTCTTCTTTAATGGCTTTTCTTAGACCATTGTAGGAGATATCTTTACTTGCTAAACGTTCCTTTAAATCAATATCAGCTTGGGTTTCTTTTTCTTTTAACTTTAATTGTGAAACACTTTTCTTAGTCTCAATTTTTGTTACTTTTCCATTAGAAACAGAAATACTTGTCACATCTTCATGGTGATACATATTTTGAAAAGTTTTTAAAAGTTTTTGATATTTTCTTAATAGTTCAACTAATTCTTCTTTTGTATTAACTTCTAATAATTCATTAAGGGCATCATTATTCAAAAGAACTGTTGGATCATCATTACTAATAGTACATGATACTACAGCTTCTTGATTTAATAATGGAGCAATATTTATTTCACTTTTTTTGAAGTAGTCACTATCTTTTGATGTAGATATCAAAAGTATTGTATCTTTATAATCACTATAAAAATATTCTTCTAGGAAT
The DNA here is from genome assembly GCA_964630365.1 of uncultured Muribaculaceae bacterium. Classification (GTDB taxonomy): domain Bacteria; phylum Bacillota_I; class Bacilli_A; order RF39; family UBA660; genus UBA3789. Next base: position 2,018 of record CAZVUP010000031.1, on the reverse strand, counting down.
GATAAATCTTCATCATCATAATCATATAGTTTTCTAAGCTCATCTTCCGAATATACTTGTCCTATTACTTCTAAGTCAGTTAAACTGTGTCTATCGACAAGTATAGGTATTGTACCATCTTCTGTGATAAATTGACCATTTGGATAATCAATTTGTCCTTTTACTAGTGCTAAAGGATATAATTCATAAAAATTATCTCTAATTCTTGATACATAATATTTAATACCATAGTCATACACTTTATGTTCTTCTTCCATCGTTATCACCTGGTTATCTATTATAACTTATAAATCACATTAAGCCAACAAAAAAGTTTGTCATAATGACAAACTCTTATTTAATTATTATCTTGTTTATTTTTAAAATATTTTACTTGTAAAACAAAAACTATTAATAGTGAAGATATTATCATAATTATTGAAAAAAGCGCCCCTGTTTTGGGACTATCAAAAATTGGAATAACATTACTAGCTTTTTTTGTATCAACTGTTACTGTTACAGGTGTTGATTTCAATTCTGTTGTTTCATCACTTGTTATACTAGAGCGTAATTGAATAGTACTAATATCAGCTATGTCATTGTTTACTATGACATCATATGTTAATTCTTCATTAGAATTTGGATCCAGTTCAGAAACTAGCCAAGTAATTGTTTTATTTATTTTATTATAAGTGGCATTTCCACTAGCTGATCCTTCTACATATGTTAATTCTTTTGGTATTTCTGATGTAATAACATTACTATGAGAAGTATCAGATCCTTGATTTGCAACAATTACTTTATACTTTAATTTATCTCCTTTTTTAGCAGCTACTATAGAATTATCTTCAATATAATTTTCTATTTTTAAATCTACACCACTTATCTCATTTGTAATTACATTTGCTGAATTACATAATGTTTGCATTGAACAGTTATAATAATCGTCATATTCTGCATCATACTCACAAATTTCTTTTTCTTGGCATATATTCGTTTCTACTTTTTGCATATCCACTTTATATTTGTTCTTAAAACTAGTTAATTCTTCTTCCGTTAATTTATACATTTCAGAATAATCATATTCTGGATCATATCTGTAATAGCCATAGTCTTCCCCAACTTCATCTGGTTCAAATGACCTTGTTAATTGATCGCTTGAGTTTGAAAATATGATTTTACCAGAAATTAATACTACATATTTTTCAGATTTTTTATATCCTGCTGGAGATGTTGTTTCTTCAACTATCATTGGATAAACTATATTTATATATGGTGTGCAAGGCCTGTAATCAAGCTTTGAATATTTTTCAAGTGTATCTTGATTTTTTGTTTTAGATGTTCTTCTTCCTTGGACTGTTCCACCACTACTTAAACAAGAATAATCAGGAAATTCTTCTTCTAATTTTTCAGGTGTTGTTATGGAATAAAATTGTTCTAATATTAATTCTTCTATTACATCATAAGCATCATCAACATCGATAGTTGTTGAATCAGCTAGTTTTGATGCAACTACATCATCATTATTTGCTGACGCCATAACAGCTCTACAACTACATTCTACTTTTTTTATAGTTAAACGATGGTAAATATTATATTTACTATATTTAATTTTTATTATATTGTCTATATCAGTTAATGCAAAAACCGCTTCATTTTGATTATTATTATTTTCATATTGTTTTAAAATTATATCATCAAATACAGTTGTTTCGTTAGTAATTTTTTTTGACCCTCTACCACACGATTGTGAGCAATCTATATCATAAAAATCGCTTGGTGGTAAAGATTCATTAGCTTCTACGTTAATGACATTAAGTATAAATACTGAAAATATAATAATTAAATACATAGTATTCTTTTTCACAAGTACCTCCCTAATTAGTTTGCTATCTTTCATCATAAGTATACTATGCTAACAATATATTTGTAAACAATCTTTTTTAAACGATTTATATCAAAATAAAAAACTACATATTTGTAGTTTTCAGACTGTTGACAAAAGAAATTTTGTTAATAGTCTTTTTATTTTTTGAAAT
>CAZVUP010000030.1:0-18777 GCA_964630365.1 uncultured Muribaculaceae bacterium | reverse complement strand
CCTCCATTTCTAGAGAATACCTCTTTCATTGGTTATATATAATATCATTTTTTAAGAAAATGTCAATTCCTTATTCAGGGAATAGTAGTATTTAGATAGTCTTTAAATAATCTTCTAGTTCTGATAATTTTATCTTATTAGATAAATTCTCAATAAATATTTCATTAGAATAATTGAAAGCAAGAAAAGTTATATCATTAATTATTATTCTATGTGGTTCAATATAAGTTAAATTAGTCTTATCAATTTTTCTAATACTACCATTTATAATAGTAGGTTTATTATTAGTAAAATCACATATAAACTCAATTTTCTTTCTTAACGATTCTTCTAATGAAAGTTCTTCCTTAATAATATTTACCATAGTTCCATCCTTTCTTTATAAAGTAGGATAGTCTTTATATTCTTCCAAGCTGATAACGTGGGAGTTCGAAACACAAAAAAACTAATCCAAATTGGATTAGCTATTTATCAAAACTCGAAAAGTTCGAGCAGATTTCACTATGGAGCGAACGAGGGGAATCGAACCCCCATCACAGCCTTGGCAAGGCCGTATTCTAACCATTGAACCACGTTCGCATAAATTGGAGGGGCCTACCGGATTTGAACCGGTGATCAGGGTGTTGCAGACCCACGCCTTACCACTTGGCTAAAGCCCCGTTGCATTAATATTGTAGCAAATATCTTCTTATTTTTCAACTAAATTAATTATTTTTTATTATATTTTATGAAAATAAAAGGAAGAATTGCTAGTTCTTCCATAAATAATATATATTTTCATAATTGTATTTTAATTCATTGCTACTTATTATTTCATTTAATCCACTTTTATCATCATAATGGTATATTGTTCCATCTTTTATAAGGATAACTTCCCTATCAACTATATACCAATCTTTAATATCTTCTAGATTGAATAATAAAATTGAATTATTAAAATTATTATCTAAAACTTTATAAAAATTATTGTTTTCATAATAGTAATAATAATTATATTCTTTCTTTAATTCTTTTGATTTAGTTATATTTTTGTTACTTAATAATTTATTATTAAAAAATTGTTTTTTTAAAAAATAATCACTTTTAGATAGATTTATTTTTTTATTATCTTAATAGATATAATAATTAGTTTGATCTTCATCAACTTCTTCTATTTTTTCTTTTCTGATATTTATTTTATACTCTTTTTTTTCTTTTAAATCTGTTACATATATTTCATTATTAAAAGTACCATTTATATATGAATTTTTTGATAAAACTATTTTCGGTTTAAAAGATTTTAGTTTTTCTTTTTCCAAATCATAATAATATATTTTTTTAATACCAGCTACTGATGTATTTTCAAAGAGAACAAAGTAATTATCCACAATAGTTGCCATTATATTATCATATAAATCGTAATCTAATATTTTTTGATAATTATCATTTTCTCTATCTATTATATAAATACCTTTATAATCCCAAATTATATATTTGTGGTTATTAGAAATATTAGTTTGATATATGTCTAGTTTCTTATAATTAGTTTTATTTGTCTTTGTTTTTCTTGACTTAATCTTTGCTTCTTTTAATAATTTTTGATAATCATTATTACTTGTTTGTTCTAGGTAATAGTTTGATACTTGTTGATTGTCTAGTACACAATATAAATTAGACTCTATATCTTTTTTATAAATTGGTAGAAGACAGATTAAATTATTGCTTTTATACATTTTTATATTTTTTATTATTTTCTTTTTCTTACTTAAATCTTTATTAAGTGTATAACTAACTGTATATTTATTATTTTTTATAATTATGTCATAAAAATGTGATTTATTCTTATGATATGATTCTAAAACTTTATATTTATTAACATCATAATTTATATTATGCTTTGTTGTTAATAGTTTTTTGATATTATAAATAGTAATTATTGTGATTATCAAAACTAGTGTTATAGTTATCTTTTTTTTCATACTACCACCATAAAAATTATAGCAAAAATAAAGGATAAAAACTAGTCTTTATCCTTTTCTTTATCTTTTAAGCCATACTTCTTTTTTTCACGCATCATATATTCAGATATCTCTGTTTCAATTTCAGGTAATGCATCATTACTAATATTGGAAAGAGTTACAAACTCTTTTATTGTATCAATATATACTTTTCCCCAAAATAGGCCTCCAGATACTTTTAAGTCATTAAACATATCTGGGGTAATTGAATCTAGAAAATAACCAATTACTACTCTCTTTCTTCCAATTAATATTCTTTTATTTGTTAAAGCAACAACTGCACTAGAGCAAATATCTAATTGATTATCATTTTTTTGAGCGACGAATGCATATAAAACTTCTTCATCTGGGTTTAAATGTTTTTCCACTACACTAGAATTCTTTTTTAAACGCCAACCAATGGTCATTGGGTATTTTCTTTTAAATTCTAAGACATATTTATATACTGATTTCATATATTTCACCTACTTTATAAATCCATTTTTCTTAAAAAAGTCAATATAGTGTGCTGTATCAGTTAAACCATCTACAGCATTTATAATTTTTTCATCATTGACTATTAGTAGTATTGGTGTTCCTAAGCCATTATTTAAAAATTCATTAGATCCAATAAGAGTTTCATAATCGTCTCTTGTTAAATTATCTGTATTCAAATATTTAATATCTAAATCATAATCTTTAGCTATTTTTCCTAATATTGGTTCTGCTATTTGGCAATAATGACATGTTGGTCTAGCAATCAAAACAATCGTTTTATTTTGTCCTCTGTATAATTCCATATACTCGTTTGTATTTATTTCTTGGAATTTTTTTTTATCCTCTGACTTAACTTTACTGCTTTCACTTTGAGCATTACTTAAAATAGTGTCTGCATCATTTGTTAGTTTTGTTGATGTTTCTTCTTTATCATCATTATTAATGAATAGTCCAGCACATAGTATTATTGCGAGTACTACTATTAGTATAATTATAAACTTATTTTCTTTTTTCATTCAATACCTCTATCTATTTTCTTTATCTATATATTCTTCATATGGAATGTTTCTATCAACTATTTTTCCGTCTTCTTTAATTTCAATTATCCTTGTTGCTACTGTACTATTTAATTCATAATCACGAGAAGTAAATAAAACTTCGCCTTGGAAATTACATAATCCTTTATTTAGGGATGTAATACTCTCAAGATCTAAATGGTTAGTTGGTTCATCTAGGATTAGAAAATTTGGTTCTTCTAACATTATTTTTGATAGCATACATCTTGCTTTTTCCCCACCTGATAAGACATTTACTTTTTTAAATACATCTTCTCCAGAAAAAAGCATTCTTCCTAAGAAACCACGGAGAATCGTTTCATCTTTGATGTCATAAAATGTTCCAATCCATTCCATAATGTTTTTATCACTATTAAAGTATTCATTATTATCCTGTGGTAAATACCCAGGTTTAATCGTTTTTCCCCATTCTATTGTACCTTTGTCATATTTTTCTTTTCCACTTAAAATATTGAAAAGAATAGTTTTAACCATATCATCTTGAGCTAAGAAGCATATTTTGTCTCCTTTTAAGACTGTAAATGATACTTTATCAAGTATTTTTTTACCATCTATTATCTTAGTTAGATTTTCAACTTTTAATATTTCTTTGCCGGCTGGTTTTTCTATTTTAAAATCTATGTATGGGTATTTTCTACTTGATGGAACTATTTCATCTAATTCGATTTTTTCTAGCATTTTTTTGCGTGATGTTGCTTGCTTACTTTTTGAAGCATTTGCTGAGAATCTTGCAATAAAGGCTTGAAGTTCTTTGATTTTTTCTTCTTTTTTCTTATTAGATTCACGCATTTGTTTTTGTAATAATTCACTTGATTGATACCAGAAGTCATAGTTACCAACATATAGTTTTATTTTTGAATAGTCAATATCAGCTATATGTGTACAAACTTTATTTAGAAAATGCCGATCATGAGAAACTATTATAACAGTATTATTAAAATTTATTAAAAATTCTTCTAACCATCTTATAGCATCTATATCTAAACTATTTGTTGGTTCATCAAGTAATAAAATATCAGGATTTCCAAATAAAGCTTGAGCAAGTAATACTTTTACTCTTAACTTAACTGGTATATCTTTCATATCGAGATAATGATATTCTTCACCAATACCTAAATTATTTAATAATTGAGCAGCATCTGGTTCTGCATTCCAGCCATCTAGATCCATAAATTCTGCTTCTAAATTAGCTAAACGCATTCCATCTTCTTCACTAAATTCAGTTTGAGAATACATTTTATCTTTTTCAAGCATTATTTCATATAGTTTTGTATTTCCCATAATAACAACATCAATTACTCTTTTATCATCAAATTGATAATGGTCTTGTTTTAAGATTGAAAGCCTTTCTCCTTTAGATATTATTATCTCACCTGTTGTAGTTTCTAACTCACCACTTAAAAGTTTTAGAAAAGTTGATTTTCCACTTCCGTTCGCTCCAATTAAGCCATAGCAGTTACCATTAGTGAATTTTATATTTACATCTTCAAAAAGTGTTCTCTTTCCAAATTTTAAACTAACATTATTTACTTGTATCACAGTATCACCTCGAACCTTCTATATCTTAACCTATTTTCTTAACTAATTCCTTTATATTACTTTGTCCTTCCATTATATCTTTTAAATAACTACTGCTTCTTTCATCATTATCTCTTAGTTTTAGTAGTTCTCTAAGATAATCAATTGTATTAGAACTATATTTTGCTCTTCTTAATTCTCCTGTAATCAATTCAGTTAATAAGAGGTGTAACTGAAATCTATTAAGTTTTTCTAAGGCAAAAGGATCTCCCATTGCTAAAGTACTATAGTTTACTGGATTAACTAAGTATAATTTTCCATTATAAAGGGTGTATCCTGGATTAATATCATTTAATAAGACTTTTTTTTGGCTTAAAGTTTCAATGTCTCTTTCTAAAGCTTCTACACAACTAATAATTTCTTCTTTTGGACTAGTAATTATTCTTTTACCCGCTCCTTTTTGTGGGACTAATTTCATAGCATAACCTTTGAAGGCATTATTATAAAAAAGTAATTTTCGAGGTAAAATAATTCTATCTGTTGAAATATCAGTTAAATACCTTGCTGTTTCCTCATCTATTACTTTTTCACCAGCTTTAAATATTCTTATAACATAATTTTTGTAACGGTAAACATCTCCGGCTTTTTGATTAGGAAGAAATGTCACTTTTCTTAACCTTGACAAGTCTATTTCTTTTTTTTCTAGACGATATCCCATAATCGTTTGCTCCTTTTGCGAATTATTATAACATACTATTTATAAAAATTATTAATAAATTTAGCAAATTCATATAGTATTATATCACTCTTGTTAATAGCAAAACTTTTGCCTATTGCTTTTCCACCAATTGTTAAACTAGCTATAAAGGCTGCTATTGTTAAGGTTGTTAGTAATGGATTAAAACTACATTCTTTTACTAGAATTGCGGCAATAGTTGCTCCAGCGGCACCTGAAATTATTCCACAAACATCTCCGATAACATCACAACAAAAGCTTGATACTCGAGCTGAATTTTTCTTAAACTTTACAGCTATTTTGGCACCTTTTACTTTTCTTGAGTTCATTGAATGAAAAACAGCCTCATCAGCTGTTGTTACAGCAACTCCTATGATATCAAATAAAACTCCTATTAAAATAAATATTAATGTAATAATTATTCCAATCCAAAGTGATAATTTTGGAATAGTCATTTCTGATATAAACGATAAACTAAATGATATTAAAAATGCTGTTATTGTGACAGTTACAATCCATTTAATATCAACCTTTTCTTTTTTGATTTTTTCTTTGTTTTTTGTTGCAATTATTAAATTTCTTAATTCACTAATTTTTTCTTTTGTTTTCATTTTTCCTCCTGATATTTTTTCTACTAATAATTATAACATTTTTGCAAAAAAAAAGCAGCTTACTGCTTGTTTTTTTAATTGTTTGGCATTCAGAACAGTTAACTTTGAGCCTTAGGTCAAGTAGGATTTCCCTGATTCTTACAAATCCGTTACCAGATTTGCGGTTCCCCTTTAAAAGAATCAATATGGCGTTACCGCGTCATACGACTTGATTACCACTTAGTGCCCACTGCAATCCTATTATGAAATGCACTCTAGGAGATTTCCTCCCCAACACTTTATTATTAGTTCTTTTTTGCAGAAATAATTTCAAAAAGCAATACTTAATTAAGTGGCCGCTTAAATTAAGCAAGATCTTTTATCCCAATATTTCCACGCAAGACAGGCTACGCTGTACATAACTTTCGCCACATACAGGTTCTATCCAACTTCGTAAAAAATCATCAGTAGTTGCTACGTATAGATTTTCCACAATAGTTGGTCTCCACGGATAGTGGGTCATTTTCTCGTATGCCATTACGGGTCGCCCAAAATCCTCATCTCCAGCATCCACCCCAAACTGGGCGTAAGAAGCAGACACCAAAGGTTTCACAGATGTGCCCTTTAACGAATTTTTAAGCTCGTCTTCCTAATAAAGTAATTGACTAGAATAGTGTGCCATCAATTACGTAGGTAATTATATCATATTTTATTAAAAAAGTCAAATTAATAACATTATGTATTAGATAATTACATTATAATATATGTTTATTATCGTCAAGTAATTATCATTTCATAAAAAAAGTCTAATTAAATTAGACTTATTATTACCAGTTTACATAAATATCTATTGTTCCATAGGCACAACCTGTATCATAAACCTTAGCAGGTCCAAGTGAAGTAATTACCACAGAACCTTTTGCTAAATATCCTGGATCAGCAGCAACACAGATAAAGCCATCACCATCACGAACAGTTCCATCATCAGCAACGTGTCTTCCAGGAATTCTTAAACTTGTACCTGGCAAAACATTTTGCGAATAATATGTTTCTTTATGTCCATTGAAATATAATGCTCCTCTACTTTTTGTAAGTCTTGATGGAGAATACGTATATGGTTCAGAATATTTCATTGTTAATCGACCTTCGTTTAGTGCCATTAGTACTTCTTCAACTGTCATTTCATCATATGGCTTATAAACAATTGATACTGATGCTGGAGCAGTTTCCATAACTACTTCTTTAAACAATAGACTATCGGCATTTATATTTTTTACAGTATCATCTTTAACAGCCATTTTAGCACTAGTAGCCATATTTTTTATATCAAACTCTTCAATGGTAGGATCACTTAAATTATCAAATGAACTACCATTTTGAATTACCATTCCAATAGAAATCATTACTATTCCTATCATCATAGTAACCATACTAATTAACTTTTCTTTTCTCAATTTATTCACCTCAAAATGTGTCATTGATGTGATATATTTTACCTCAAATTTGGCATTTTGTCAAATTTGACAGTAATCCCCATCTTTTGTAATGCCAACTTTATATGTATAATTATTCTTATATTTTATAGAATTATGTTATATTATATGTGAGGTGAAATACTATGAATGACATTAATACTTTAATTGAGTGGATTAAGGAATCAAAAAAGATTGTCTTTTTTGGAGGTGCTGGTGTATCTACTGAATCCGGATTAAAAGACTTTAGAAGTAAAGATGGTTTATATAATGAAAAATATGACTATCCACCTGAAGAAATTCTATCACATGATTTTTTTATCAATCATACTGAAGAATTTTTTAAGTTTTATAAAGATAAACTAAATGTTGATGGCCTTAAACCTAATATTACACATTATACTCTTGCTAAAATGGAAGAGAAAGGAATACTTAGCAGTGTTATAACGCAAAATATCGATGGATTTCATCAAGAAGCCGGTAGTAAAAAGGTCTTAGAATTACACGGTTCAATTATGAGAAATTATTGTATGAAATGCGGAAAGTTTTATGATGAAAAGAAAATATTTAATTCTAAGAATGTTCCTAAATGTAGTTGTGGTGGAATTATTAAACCAGATGTAGTTTTATATCAAGAAGGTCTTAATGAAGAAACAATAAAAGAATCTATTAAAGAAATTAGTACTGCTGATTTACTAATTATTGGTGGTACTAGTCTCAATGTCTATCCGGCTGCTGGATTTATTAATTATTTTAGAGGAAAACACTTAGTACTAATTAATCTTGATATGACCCCATATGATAATAGTTGTGATTTAGTAATTCATGAAAAATTAGGCAAAGTTTTTGAAAAAATTGAAAAGGAGCTTTTTTAAGCTCCTTTTTCTTCTTTTGTTCCGATTATTAAATTATACATTATTAGTAATAAAATTCCTACAACAAGTATTATTCCTCCACTTATAAGTAGACTACTTACTTTAAACTTAATAAATCCTGAAATGGATGAAACAATTAATTTTACTGCTATTGACATTAATAAAATTAATATACCACTTGTTATTAAAGCACTTGACAATGTTTTAATCCATTTGGTATATGATTTCTGGATGATTGCTATTAATAGTAAATCTATTATTATCATGGCTAATACTAATAGTCTAAACTCTAATGAAATAAATAGTTTATATCCTTTTAAAACTGTTTTTTCTGTTTCTGTTAAGTTTCTACTACTATTTGCTATTGATTGTTTTATCGCCCTACTTAGATCTTTAGAAGTTACTTCCTTTGCTGCTTCATCAATCATTTCATCAGTTACTTCTTCACCTACTATTTCAGAGACTTTATCTTTATTTTCTTTTAAGTAATTTAAGATATCTTCTTCAATAGTAATTTCATCAAGTTTTTCTTCATCAATCATACCATCAACAGTTATATCTAAATACTTATTCATTAATTCTTGAGCTTCTGGACTATTTAGAATTTCTTGAATTTTTTCATCATCTGATATTTCAGAAATTATTTCTTCATTAATTTCAAAATTACCTGTTTCTTCTTCTCTTTTAACTATTCTTTCTTTTATTGTTTCTTTTATAACACCATCTATTAATACTGTTTTCAAATTAAAAGAAATTGTTAATACGCTTAATAAATTTATTAGTAGAAAAAACAAAATAGCTATTAATAACTTTTTATACCATTTCATATTGCTCCTCCTAAAAAGATTATAACATAAAAAAGAAAGATTAAGTTTAGTCTTTCTTTTTTATTATAAATTTATCATCTTTATAGTCTATAATAATTGAATCATGTTCTTTAATAGTATTTTCAATTAACATTTTTGCTAAATCAACTTCGATAGTTCTTCCTACTAATCTTTTTAATGGTCTAGCACCAAAATTAATATCATATCCTGATTCAATAAATTCTTCTTTAGCTTCCTCTGTCAATTCAATATGAATATCTAAATTTTTAAGACGATTTTCAATTTCTTTAATAATCTTATCCAGTATTTTACCGATGGCCTCTTTAGTTAATGTGTTAAAAATAATAATCTCATCAATACGATTGATAAATTCTGGTCGGAAAGTATTTTTAACTTCGTTCATGACTAGTTCTTTGTTATTTTCTAATACATATTCACTGCCTAAATTTGATGTCATAATTATTATGGTATTTTTAAAATCAACTGTTCTTCCATTGGAATCTGTTACACGACCATCATCTAATATTTGAAGTAATAAATTTAATACTTCTGGATGAGCTTTTTCTATTTCATCAAATAAGACGATACTATAGGGATTTCTTCTTACTGCTTCTGTTAACTGTCCCCCTTCTTCATAGCCAACATAACCTGGAGGAGAGCCAATTAGTCTTGAAACACTAAATTTTTCCATATATTCGCTCATATCAATTCTAACCATATGGCTTTCATCGTCAAATAATTCATAAGCTAAAGTACGAGCAATTTCCGTTTTTCCTACTCCAGTTGGACCTAAAAACATAAAAGATGCAATTGGTTTATTAGGGTCTTTAATTCCACTACGAGATTTTAAAATAGCCTCGCTAACAATTTTTAAAGCTTCGTCTTGTCCCATTACTCTTTCTTTCATTTTGTCTTCTAGGTGAAGAAGTTTTTCTTTTTCACTTTCCAATAGTTTAGTAACAGGAATATTAGTCCATTTAGCAATGATTGTACAAATATCATTTTCTGTTACAGTATCACTTAATAACTTGTTCTTTTCTATCTTGTTTAATTCTTGTAATTCTTTTTCTACTCTTGGAATTTCTCCATGACGAAGAATAGCAGCACGTTCCAAATCATATTTATTTTCTGCTTGCTCCAACTCAAATTTTAACTCATCTAATTCCTTTTTCTTTTTCTTAATGTCACTATTAAGATTTTTCTCTTTATTCCAAGCGTCAGTTAATTCTTTCTCTTTTTCTTTCATTGATTCTAGTTCACGATCTATATCATGAATTCTTTTTAAAGATAATTCATCTTTTTCTTTTTTGATAGCTTGACGTTCTATTTCTAATCTCATAATACGATGAGTTAAATTATCTAATTCAAATGGTACAGAGTCCATTTGCACACGAATTGTGGCGCATGCTTCATCAACAAGATCTATTGCTTTATCTGGTAAGTATCTATCTGTTATATATCTATTTGATAATGTTGCTGCTTCTATAAGAGCTTTATCGGTAATTGATACACCATGATGGATTTCAAAACGATCTTTTAAACCTCTTAGAATTGTAATTGTATCTTCGACATTTGGTTCTTCTACTTTTACTTTTTGAAAACGACGTTCTAGTGCTCCATCTTTTTCAATGTATTTATGATATTCATTTAAAGTTGTAGCACCAATTACATGAATTTCACCACGTGCAAGCATTGGTTTTAAAATATTAGATGTATCCATAGCTCCTTCTGTTGCACCTGTTCCAACTATCATATGAATTTCATCAATAAACATGATGATATTTCCTTCACTCTTTTTAACTTCATTTAAAACATTTTTTAATCTTTCTTCAAATTCTCCACGATATTTAGCACCAGCAACTAAGGCTGCCATGTCTAATTCCCAAATAGTTTTATCTTTTAAGCTACTTGGAACATCTCCTTTTAATATTCTAAGGGCTAATCCTTCAACAATGGCTGTTTTACCTACTCCTGGTTCTCCAATTAGAACGGGATTATTTTTAGTTTTTCTTGATAATACTCTTGTAATACTTCGTATTTCTTCATCACGACCTATTACTGGATCAATTTTGCCAGCTTTGGCATCAGCAATGATATCACGACCATATTTTTCTAAAACATTTTGATTGTCTTCTTCAGGATAATTATACATATTTTCATCCCCTTTCATTTATTATTATACTATTATTTTAGCACTTGTCAAGTTAGAGTGCTAAAATAATATAAAAAAGAAAATGTGAGATGTTTTTCACACTTCCTTAGTTATCTATAAATTAATTTTTTATAGAATTAAATCTAATTTATGGTCTTCTTTTTTTGATAACTTGTAGTTAGTTTTCTCATCATACTATAATCATGATCAATAATAGCAATTCTTACATCTTTACCTAATTCTGTATCATTATATTTGGCAAATATTTTGGCAATTACCCTATCCTTTGTTATATCATAGTATGTTTTAATAAATAATATTTTTCGTAGTAATAAATCATCTTTTTCAGCCCATCCTTTTAGGATGTCAACTAATAATAGACGAGCTACTAAGTAAAAGTCCCAGAGATCATCATCCCGATCTAAAACAGTTGTTGATACATTTAAAAGAGCAGTTTGAAAATTATTATGATCATGTAAATTCTTGCCATAGGTATCTAATAAATATAATAGTCTACCCTTCGCGTTTTCTAATGATTCATCATTTCCACATTCATTTTGATATTCATCTAAATTTCTAATATAGCTTAAATAAAATCCAAAATCAATTTTTTGGTGGCGATAATATTCTTTAATTTGATCAAAATAGTCTTCTTCATCTTTATATTCGTCATCATCATCATCTGCTACACTTTCTTCAAACTCATCTTCATAATTTTCTAATTCTTGTTGTCTTTCATCAAACCATCTAGCAAAAGCTTCTTCATCATTTGGTGCTATTTCCATAGTAGCATCAGGGCTACGAAAGCTCCACATAGCATCCATAAATCTAAGTAAGTTGTCATAAGCTAAATCACTATCTTTAAATATTGCCCTCATATAGTCGCTTCTAAGACATGCATCTGCATATGTTTCTTGGATTGTATAAAATTTATCTTGTTCCATTATTTCATCGCTTATAATCGGGTCCCAACCTACTATACTATCATCTAATATTCGAAATTTGGCAATAGTTCTATTATAACAACGCATTTTATTATCAGGTAGCTTACCAATTTCAGCAATTTTTTTTGTTACTGCTAAAGAAAGATTTGTAAATTCAGGATATAAACCTAATTCTCGATAGTTTCGATAAGCTGATTCCAATATTTTTTCTTGTCTTACTAGCTCCTCAATTTCTTTAACAATTTTGCTTACACCTATCACGTTTAAACAAGCAATGTGGTCTTGCATACCAATAAAATCACTACATATTAATCTATCATGAGAATCCGAATAACAATCTAGATCAAATTTTCTATCTTCTATTTCATCAGCAGTTATGTTTTTATTTAGAGTTATCACATCACCTTGAACTGTAAACAAGTCACTATGGCCCTGAATAATTGAAAGAATTCTCTTTTGAGCTTCTGTTTCTGACATATTCATATTAATTTGTTGAAAAGCTTTAACTTTCTTTTCAAAATCTTGATCTTCATATTCATCAAATTGACTATGATACTCCACATCTTGCTTAATTAATTCAATACGATAATTATTTATTTGTTCTATTGTAAGTGTTCTCTTATCTTCATAATTTAATAATGTTTCGAAAGCCTGAAACACTATAAATTCAATGTAATCTTTCATACCTTATTCCCTCCTGATAGATATATTATAGCAAATTATTTTAATACATTAAATAAAAACACTTAAATTTAAGTGCTTTTATTCCTCTTCTAATTTTTTTGCTTTTATTAATTGTTTTACTTCTTCTGCTGTTCGATATTCATGTGTTCCACTTTCTATTGCTTTTCTAACTTCTTCTTTCCAATTAACACTGCTTGTATTTCTATGTTCAATTCTTTGAACACTAGATATAGTTTTTAAAACTGATTTTGGATATTGACTTAGTCTGTAAAAATCAGCAATATCCATAATATAAATAGCTTCTCCATATGCTAATCTTTGTGTTTTATCACTTTTAAAAAACTTATCTAATATAACTTTTCCATTACTATATATATGGCCAATATATCCAGCAAATGTGTTTTTACCACGTACTCTAGCAAATGGATCTGTAGAACCATATAATTCTTGCTTTTCTAGATATAATTCTTCCAAATGTCTTTTATATAGTTCTTGCTCTTCTGGTGTCATTATTCTTTTTTCACGTTCTGAAATTTCAGCAGTTCCGCCTAATATTGTTTCAGGTGGAATTATCTCCCAGTTACTTTGTAAATCTTTCAAATATTCTACCATAAATTCTTCTACTTCTACTAAAGTCATACCTGAAAAGTCAACTTTACTTAAATCAATAATTCTGATTTGAGGATTATTAATTAAAAGTCTCTTATATAGTTCGTATAAATATTTTGGAGTTATAATCTTACCATTTTGAAATTTCTTACTGACTTTAATATTATCGCTAGCAATTCTACCAATATTAATTGCTAAATCAGTATTTTCTCTTCTTGAACGATCTGTATTAAAATAGTTTGCAACATAGTAAATATAACGTTGTTTTTCACTTTTAGGGACTTCTTCTGCCTTAAGTAATGACATATAGGCAATATATAGTTCTAGTTTTTCTGCTTCAATACCTAGTCTATTAATAGATAACGAATGAGTTTGTAAGTACTCTATTATATCATCTTTATTATTTAATAAATTTTCAAAAGTATCGGCATATTCATTGCAAAAAGTTTTTAAAGAAAAATTTCTAGATTGTTTTAGCATTTCTTCAAAATTAAAATTATCACCATTCTTTTTATATGTTTCAACTAGATATTTAATTTTAGCAAGTTTTTCAGCATTTGAAACTCTTGGATTATCTAAAAATTTCTGAACTTCTTCAAAGCTTCTATAATATTCTTGATATATTTTATATTTTTTATATAATGCTGGGAACTCTTTTGCTAATTTATTTTCAGACATTATTTGTCTTAAATAATTTATTCTTTGGGAAATTGCACTTACATACTGTTCAGAATCTGATAAGTTAATTTTACTTTCCTCTGGATTAATGCAAACCCTATTGACATTTAAATTAAACAATAATGTAAAAATAAAACTATTAGGATTAAAGTGTAATCTTTTCTCTAACGTTATTGGGTCTGATATTATACATAGTGTTTTAAAATACTCTATATCATTTTTTTTATATTTATCATCAATATAATCCATGAATTTATCAAATTCTCTATCCACCCTTTTCATAAGTCCTTCTTCATCAGTTGTTAAATCACACAAATCTTTAAGTCTAATCGTTACGGGTGTGGAAATAGGAACACCTTTATTAAGCACATCGATTAAATTTTTTTCCATAATACTACCCCCTTCATTTCAGTTCTGTATTATAACATATTTTTATAAAAAAGTAAAGTTAGACTCTAGCATTCATTAGATTACTACTACTATATTTTTTTAATCCTTCATTGAATACTGTGAATGCTATTGCTACAAATAAAGATGTTATTAGTATTATTACTAGAAAATAGTAAATATTAAAATCCATAATAATTTGAATTGGAATATAGTTAGAAAAAGCTAATGGTAAGAATGTATAAAATAGTATTTTTACTAATCCTTTAAATATTCCATCAGGATAAGTTGCAAAATTAAGCATTAAACTATTTATGGTAGTAGCAGCAATTTCTACTCTTCCAAACCAAAATGTAAGCGATGAAAAATTATTGTTACGCTAGTAATAATTAAAGCTCCGGTTAGAGAAAAAAATGTAAATAATACAAGATTTTTTATACTTATTCCATAGAAGAACAACATAATATAACCATAAATTATGTCTCCAATACTTGATACTTCTACACTACTTGTTATACATGATATAAGCAAGTTTTTTGGTTGAATCAAGTAAACATCTAATTTCCCACTATTAATTATTTCTGTTAAGTTAAAGGCATCCTTAAAGAAGAATCTTGAAAATCCATATATGGATGCTGCAAGTCCCCATAACAATAATACTTTATTAAATGAATATCCTCCGACGTTGTCTTTTAGAGAATATAATATAATCCATTGAATTATCATTGAAGCATCATTTAAAATCATAAAAAAGATATTTGAGATAAATGTTACTTTATTAAGCATTTCTCTTTGTAGAGCATATTTAATTGATAAAATCATTACTTTTATTTGATTTTTAACCGCCGTTAACATTTAATTTTTTCACCCCCTTATTATAAATTGCATGACAAATTATAAAACTTATAATTAAATAGATGATTTGTGAAATAATAATATTTATAAAGCTTGCTGGATTAAAATCAACAAATAACTTAGCAGGTCCATAGCTAACAACATAGATTGGACTATATCTAATAATCGGTTGGATTACTTGTGGAAAAAACTCTATCGGAAAAATTGTTCCAATCACTAATATTAGTTTTGAATATATCCAGTAAAATGGATTAGCATCTTCTATAAAAAAGGAAATTAGGCCTATCGCCGTTATTAATAAGATATTTATTATTGTTGCTAATATGCAAGATAGAAAAACAGCTAATACTTGGATTATGTTCAAGTTTGGAAAACTATGTAAAAATAGTATACCTAAAAGCATTCCTAAAAAGCCAACTAAAATAAACCTTACAGTTGCTAGTCCTAAATGATTAAATAATGAATATTCAACATAGTTATAGGGTTTATTAAGGTTATAGGCAACATTACCTGTTCTAACATCTGTACATATTTTAGTACATAGTTTTCTTCCACCTAGACTTGACCATAATATTTCGGTAATTATTACATACCAAATCATTTGCTGCATACTATAACCATTAATTAATTCACTTGGGTCACTATAGATATATTGCCATAAATTTAAAAATATAAAAATGAAGACACAGAAACCAATAAAACCTACTAGGATATCAAATGCATATTGAAGGTTGGTCATAATTTCTGTTTTATAGATGTATAAATACTTCTTCATTATTTTTCACCCTCTTTATAAATATCACTAATTATATCTTCTAGAGGAACATTAGAAATATTTATATCACTAATATTGTCAGGGTTTAAAAGTTTTATAGCATCAGATACACTTCTTTTTTGAGTATCAACTTCTATTTTTAAATTATAGCCTTTGTCTTTTAAAATAGTTATTCCTTCTTCATCATCTAAGTTAACTTTTTCTCGCATTTTAGCATCAACTATTTTTTTATTAAGGTAATGGTACTTTAAATTTTCCATGGAGTCATCTAGTACTATTTGACCATTATTAACAATAATAACTCTTTTACATAATTTTTCAATATCACCGACGTCATGTGATGTTAGAACAACTGTTGTCTTATATTCTTTATTCATTCTTTTTATTAAAACTCTAATGTTTTCTTTAACAACCGGATCTAATCCAATAGTAGGTTCATCTAAGAAAAGAATTTTTGGTTCATGAATTAGAGAAGCAACTATTTCACAACGTATTCTTTGACCTAGACTTAAGTTTCTAACTGGAGTGTTAATAAATTCTTCTAATTCAAATAGTTCATTTAGTTCTTTAATCTTTTTTTCAACTGCAGGTGCTGGTATATCATAGATAGCTCCAAAGAATTTAAAATTATCATATGGTGTTAGATGTGTCCATAATTGTTCTTTTTGTCCAAAAACACATCCTATTTCGTAAGCTAATTTTTTCCTATCTTTAGATGGATCTAAATCTAGAACATTAATTTTTCCTTTATCTGGATAAAGAATTCCTGTCATCATTTTAATTGTTGTCGATTTACCAGCTCCATTTGGACCGATGAAAGCGAGCATTTCTCCTTTTTCTACGGAAAATGAAATATTTTTAACGGCCTTGATGGTTTTATATTTTGGTTTTACTAAAGATTTTAAGCTTCCTTTTAATCCTTTATCTTTTAATTTTACTTTAAAGTTTTTTGATAAATTTTCTACTGTAATTATTGGCAAATTGATCACTCCTCTCTATTCATATTTTTATTTTCATAGTTTTACCATCAAGACTATTATAAAACAAAAAAGCACGAAAAACACTAATTATAACAATAGTGACTCCGTACTTTACGTGTAAGATTTCTCCCTATGCAGCTCGATTTTCTTATGCATACTCACTTAAACTATGAAAATTAGTCGATGAGCAAATAAAAAGCACTACTAATAATAGTAGTGACTCCGTTATTCGTGTAGGTTTCCCCTATGCAGCTCGATTTCTCTTATGCATACTCACTCGACTTGTCTACATAGTACAACACAATTGTTGCTTTGTCAACCTTTTTTTGTTTACATCATATTATCATAATTATTAAAATTTAAGTCAGCTATAAAATAATCATTATCTTTTTGCTTATAGTTTACAGGATTTGTTTTCATTGAATTGTTTCCATTTTTTAATTTTTTCTCATATTCTTCAAATAATTCTTTAAATCTGGCATAGTGGACTATTTCTCTTTGTCTTAACCAAAGAAGTGGTCCTATTACATCAGGGTCATCTGTTAGGTCAATTAAATTTTCATAGACAGCTCTCGCTTTTTGTTCAGCTGCCATGTCTTCTGAAAGATCAGCTAAAGGGTCTCCTGTTGTTGCAAAATAAGTGGTTGTAAATGGAACCCCATTAGCGTCAGTAGGAAATAAAGCTTTGGCATGTTCAGCGTAATGAGTATCTAATCCTGCTTCTTTCAATTCTTCTAATGTAGCATCTTTCATAAGTTGATAGATCATTGTCTCTAACATTTCTACATGTCCTAGCTCTTCTGTTCCTATATCATTAAGTAAGGCTTTTCCTTTATTATCTGGCATAGTTAGACGCTGATTAAGATAACGAAGTGCAGCACTTAATTCGCCATTTGCTCCACCATATTGAGTTACTAAGTATTTTGCCATTCTTAAATCTTTCTTTTTTATGTTGATTGGATATTGTAATCTTTTAACATATTTAAACATTTCTTCTTACCTCCCATGGCCAAGTATTTTCTTCCCATATAAAACTATTAGCATTCATACTATCGCTATTAGTTGTTAATGGTCCATATTTTCTTTCATACTCTCTAATTAAATCATTTACTTGGATTCGGTAATCGTTGAATAGTCTAATCATACTTTGATCATCTGGATGAGTATCAAGATATAAGTTTAATTCATGGGCTGCAAAAGATATTTCTTGAATTTTTAACAATTCTTTCTCCTGATTAGTTTTTGCTTGAGGTCTTGATGGAACATAATTTTTATATTCATTGTAAAGATTAGAAAATAAATTACCATTTTTAAAACCTTCATCTGGGTTAAAAAGGTTTGGATTTATATTTTGACTAGTATTAAAGTCTGGATAAAAGTTGTTATTTCTAGTCATATTTGGAATAACATTGTAGTAATTGTTTTTTGGCATATTTCTATACCAATCATAATTAACATATTTATAATTGTTCATAATTGTCTCCCTTCTTAGGTAATTTATTCCTATGATAAACATCTGTATAGTCAGATGCCTAATAACTAAAAATAAAATAATACTTGTCAAATCAAACATTTATTGATAAAATATATATGTATTTTGAAATGGCGCCGTTGGTGAAGTGGTTAACACGCTAGTTTGTGGCACT
>CAZVUP010000029.1:0-18841 GCA_964630365.1 uncultured Muribaculaceae bacterium | reverse complement strand
TTGCCAAAGCCTCCGTGTCGCAGGATACGGAGGCTTTGGTCGTCTTGCTTCAAGTATAATACTCTGGAAATGCGTATAAATAGTCTAATAAAAAAAGAGACTAAACAAGAAGAGGTAATTATACCTAAAAAAAGTATAGTTAAAAAGGATAAATATACTAAAGCTTTCGAACAAATAATATACTTTATGCTAAATAATGATTGGATAATAACTAGAGTAGAACAAGAACGTTTGATATTCCCAAATGAGTCTATGCGTTCTCTCTGCAATGAAATTATTTATTACTATAAGAAAAATGGAAGTATTAATGTTGCAGATTTTTATACTTATATCCAAGATAAAGATAATTTAGAAAAAGCCATTAATATAATTTTAGCTGATAACTATAATGAGAGTACTGATGAAGAGGAGTTAAAACTTTATTTTGACGTAGTAAAAGAATACAGTAAAAAGCAAGAAATAAAGAGACTCACTAATTTAATGAAAAAAGAAATAGATCCAATAGAACAAGCTAAAATAGTAGAAAAGATTAGAAAGCTCAGGTTAGGAGATAATTAGTATGGTTGAAGAAATAAAAACAATTGACGAAAGAAAAGAGAAATTAATTGCTTTAGGCAAAAAGCAAGGTTATGTAACTTATGAACAGTTAGCAGATCAATTAAAAGGACTAGATATTGACAGTGATACACTAGATGAATTATATAATGCTTTGGTAGAAGCAAATATTGATATTGTGACAGAAGATGGTTCTGATGATGAAGCTAGTGGTGAAGAAATAACTAGTGATATGTCTGTAGAAAATCTAACTTTATCAAAGGATGTAAAAATTAATGATCCAGTTAGAATGTACTTAAAAGAAATTGGACGTATTAACTTATTAACTTCTGATGAGGAATTTGAATATGCAAAAAGAGCTGAAGCCGGAGATGAAGAAGCAAAACGTTTACTTGCAGAATCTAACCTTCGTTTAGTTGTAAGTATCGCCAAAAGATATGTTGGTCGTGGAATGCTTTTCCTAGATCTTATTCAAGAAGGAAATATTGGTCTAATGAAAGCTGTTGATAAATTTGATCCAACCAAAGGATATAAATTTTCTACTTATGCTACTTGGTGGATTCGTCAAGCAATAACAAGAGCAATTGCTGATCAAGCAAGAACAATTCGTGTTCCAGTTCATATGGTTGAAACAATAAATAAATTAGCTCGTGTTCAACGTCAACTAACTCAAGAATTAAATCGTGAACCAACTGATGAAGAAATCGCTAAAAAGCTAGATATAACTGTAGAAAAAGTTCGTGAGGTGTATAAGATATCACAAGATCCAGTTTCACTTGAAACTCCAATCGGTGAAGAAGATGATTCTCATCTAGGAGATTTTATCAAAGATGAAAGAACTATGGGACCAGAAGAATATGCTACAGTTGAAATGTTAAAAGAAGAATTAAGAGGCGTACTTGCAACCTTAACAGAAAGAGAAGAAAAAGTATTAAGACTTCGCTTTGGACTAGATGATGGTCAATGTCGTACATTAGAAGAAGTTGGCCAAATATTCGGTGTAACGCGTGAAAGAATTCGTCAAATTGAAGCAAAAGCCCTTCGCAAATTAAGACATCCATCTCGTTCTCGTAAACTAAAGGATTTTTTAACAGACTAATGAAAATTAATGAACGTTTAAAAAAAATAGGGGATTTAGTGGAAGCTAATTCCTTTTGTTTAGATGTTGGCTGTGATCATGCACTATTAGACATTTATTTAGTCAAAAAAAATAAAAATATTAGGGCAGTTGCATCGGATATAGCCGAAGGTCCACTAGAGCAAGCGAAAAAAAATATCAAAAGAGAACGCTTAGAAAAAGAAATAGAAGTAAGACTAGGAGACGGACTAGAAACTTACAGTGCTGAAATAGATACAATTATTATTTCTGGTATGGGTGGTAGAAATATAATTGGTATTTGTAAAAATAAACCAAAGGTATTAAAAAAAGTTAAAAGCCTTATTATAAGTCCAAATAATTATCAGGAAGATGTAAAAAGATATTTATGTAAAAATGGCTTTTATATAGAAAATGAAGAATTTGTAAAAGATAAAAGATTTATTTATCAAATAATAGTTTTTAAAAAAGGTAAAAAGAAATATAATAAAAAAGAGTATTTTTTCGGCCCAGTATTTTTAATAAAAAAAGGACCACTATTTAGAGAGTATTATGAAAGAGAAATGAAATCACGTGAAATACTGATATCATTATTACCAAAAAACTATTATTATAAAAAATATATTAGTAAAAAAGAAATTCAAATGATTAAAAATGAAATAGAAGACTAGTAATTAGTCTTTTTTTGCTTTATAATTATATTAATCTGAGGTGTAAAATGAAAAAAGTAGTTTTTATAGTTGTGTGTATTATAACTTTTATTTTTACCAACTTTAATGTTTTAGCAAAAGATACAGTTTATTCTCTTAATAAATATGAAGAAGAAAAAATTGATTTTATTATTGATTCTTATAATGAAGAAGGAAAAAAAGATGGCTTAATTGCTGCAGGAGATATTTCTCTTGGTACAATTGAATCCCAAAAAGAATACAACCACACCCAAATCGTTCTTATTAAGTATAACTATAGTGGTGAAATTATTTGGCAAATAACATATGGTAAAGAATGCACAAATAACCTAGATTATCTTGAATATACTTATGATGAAAATGGTGCCGTAGATGGGTATCTAATTGTAATGCCTAAAACATATGACATTTCAGAAGCAACTGAAGATAATACTGGTCAGGCAAGTTTTGTAAAATATGATTTAAATGGAAATATAGAATGGGAAAAGACTTCTTCTACTGAAGAAATAATAACTATAAATAAAATAATTCCTACTCATACAGTAGATAATAAAGTTGATGGTTATATCGCTATAGCAACAGTTGCTGACGAAGAAACTGCCATGCTTATAAAATATGATTTAACACTTAGTGTTATTTGGTCAAAAAAAGTTAATAAAGAAAGCTTTAAAAATATAAAATATTTAGATTTAGAAAGTGTTTATGAAAATAATAATTTGATTGGATATTCTCTAATTAAGGAGAGTATTAATAATGATGATTCAAAAAAAGTTGAACTAATAGAATTAAATGCTGATGGTAATGATGAAAAGATTGTTAATCCAAATTTAGATAAATATCTAACTACAAATTTAGCAAAAACAAATAATGGTACTATGCTATATGGAATAACAGATGAAGTTAAATTGAAAAAAGGTGATACGAGCTATTATATCATTAAATATAATTTAGGATTAGAAGAAGAATGGGAAACAATTGGTGAAGAATCGGTAAAAAAAGATAGCAAGCTAATAATAAAATCTATCATAAATGATAAAAATGAAATAGAAAAATATATAATTATGTACAATTCCAATGAATCTGATAATATTAGTACAGATGTTGTTGAAATCAATTTGGAAGGCCTTTTTGTAAAAAAAATCAAAAAGATTGCAAGCTCATATTATACAATTGAATCATTTAATATTAATAATAATATTTTGTATTTTGGTGGTCAAATAAATTGCCCAGCCGATGATGATTGCCAATATAATAAATCATCATTATTCTTAATAAGCGATGAAGATAAAGTGATTGAAGTAAAAGATAATACTAGTAGAAATATTCTTTTGATAACAACAGGTTTTATAGTTTTAATTGTACTCTGTGTATACATTAAAAGAAAGAAATCTAACACTTGATAAAAAAAAGAAAATATGGTATAATTTAGGCAATTTGAGGTGTATAACTATGAAAAGAGGAAAAATATCAATTGGAACAATAGCGTTCTTTGTAGCAATAGGAATTCTTCGAGGCTGTCAAGACTATAATCTACAAAAAGAAAATCAACCAGCTTCAAAGATTAGGGAGCAAATTGAACAGATTAAATTTGATGATGTTTTTATACCTGCCGATAGTAATCATGATAATATAATTAATTTTACTTATAAAAAATAGTATAAACACTAAAAAACTTTTGCATTATATGAAAAATCTGTTATAATACCTATAGACGTGTAAGGAGGGAAGATTATGGCTAAAGTAGGAAATAGACAATATAAAACTCTAGTATGTAGTGAGTGTAAAGAAGAAAACTATAGAGAAGAAAAAAATGTAAAAAATACAACAGACCGTCTTGAAATGAATAAATACTGTCCTAGATGTAGAAAACACACAGTACACAAAGAAAAAAAATAAAATAAGCTAATAAC
Organism: uncultured Muribaculaceae bacterium; assembly: GCA_964630365.1. Taxonomy (GTDB): domain Bacteria; phylum Bacillota_I; class Bacilli_A; order RF39; family UBA660; genus UBA3789. Next base: position 14,591 of record CAZVUP010000029.1, on the reverse strand, counting down.
TTATTTTTTAATTTGTTAGGGGAGATAATATGATAAGTACAAATGATTTAAAAAATGGAATTACTATCGAATATGAAGGAAACATCTATGTTGTAATGGAAACTCAACATGTAAAACCAGGAAAAGGAGCAGCAATTGTTAAAGCAAAATTGAAAAATTTACGAACTGGTGCTATTTATGAGCAAACTTTCAATGCTGGTGTAAAAGTAGCAACAGCACATATTGAAAAACAACTAATGCAATATTTATATAATATGAATGATGTTTTCTATTTTATGAATATGGATAGTTATGAGCAATTAGAAATACCATCATCTAAAATAGGCGACCAAGCAAAACTACTAAAAGAAAATTTAGAAGTTTATATTACTAGCTTCGAAGGTGAAATATTAGGTATTGATTTACCAGATAAGGTTGAATTAGTAGTAACACATACTGAACCAGCAGTTAAAGGAAATACTACAACTAATGCCTTAAAAGATGCTGAATGTGAAACAGGTTTAATGGTTAGAGTTCCATTATTCATTGAAGAAGGAGAAACAATAATAGTTTCTACTTCAGATGGAAAATATGTATCAAGAGCGTAAAGCTCTTTTTTATTTGCTATTTATATAAAATCATTAATTTACTAATTTATAATAGTCATGATATACTATTAATAAGGTGATAATAGTGAAAAATAAAAAAGGGAGTCTAGATTTATTATCAATCGTAGTCATTTTAGCTGGGATAGGATTAATTGTATTAAGTGGAATATATGCTACAAAGAGTAAGATACCATTTACAAATACTGTTTATACTGATGCTATAGTTACTAAAGTTGAAGGTAATGATATTTATGTTAAATATGAAGTTGGTGGATTAATGCGCCAAAAAAAAATATCATTACAATCGAATAAGTATGTGGAAAAACAAAATATAAGAATTTACTATAATAAGAAAAAACCAGAAAAACTACATATAGATACAAGTACAAATACATCGCATAAATTATCAAAAATTGGTACAGTTATTATAGTTCTAGGAATAATATTACTAATTATTAGAGTAAAAAAGAAAAATTATCGTAATAATTTACGTGTATCAGGAAGAAGAATAGCAGCAACCATTCAGGAACTTAAAGTTAATAAAAACATTGTCAAGAATGGTAAAAACCCCTACATAATAGTCTGCAGTTGGACAAATCCAGAAGACAATAAAACATATACATTTAATAGCCCTAAAGTCTGGGGAAACCCTAGCGAATTAATTAATATTAAAAATATTACAACATTAACAGTTTATGTCGACAAAAAAGATTTTAATAAATATATAATGGATGTTACTCAACTTAAATAATCGATGTAAAAAAATGCCCAATAATAAGGAAAAATAAAGATTTAGGTGTATAATAAAATTGAAGATAGGAGTATGAATATGGCAAAAAGAAAAAGAAAAAGAGCAAAAAAACAAAAAGTAACAATTTCAATAGAGCTATATGCAATATTATTAGTAATAATCTCAATATTTGGTATTGGAAGACTAGGGCCAGCAGGTAGAATGATAGCTTCTTTTAGTTTGTTTTTGACAGGATCAATCTATATGGTTTTCCTATTTATTTTATTTATTATTGGAATATATGCCTTTGTTAAAAGAGAATGGCCAGAATTTTTTACTACTAAAATGTTTGGAATTTATTTATTTGTAATAGGACTTTTAACTTTCATGCATTGGGATTTTATTTCTCTTAATAATAACAATACAAATTTAGTATTTCGTGAAACAATAGATCAGTTAGTAGCAGGATTTAATTCTCTAATGGCAACAGGTAATTTAGGTGAATCTATAGCAGTTGGTGGTGGATTAATAGGAGGTGCTTTTGCATTATTATTTGCAAAATTATTTTCCTATGTAGGCTTAAAAATAATCACAATTGTTTTAATACTTGGTGGTATTTGTATGTTTACTGGTTTTTCTATAATAGACTTTATGAAAAATAGAATTGAAATAGCCAAAGAGCATAGATTAACTAAACAAGAAGAAATAAAAGAAGAACCTAAAAAGAAGGTAAAGATTAGTAACGGAAATGAAGAAGTTGAAACTGAAGAAGAAATAGATAAGCAAGTAATTAAGAATATTGATGAATTAAAAAAATTACAAGTTACTACATCAGACACTAGTTCAAACGGAGAAACAAAACCTTCACCACAACAAAATATTGTTAATCCAAGTTATAAATTACCACCATTAAGTATCTTAAATCAGCCAAAAAAGAAAAATACAGAAACTAATAATGCACAAATAGAAGCAAATATTGTAAAATTAGAAGAAGTACTAAAGAGTTTTGGTGTTAATGCTAAGGTTGTTGAAGTCCATATTGGTCCAACTGTTGCTCAATATGAATTAGAAATAGCAAGTGGTACAAGAGTTAATAAAATTACTACATTGAGCCGTGAAATAGCTCTAGCTTTATCAAAAAAAGATGTAAGAATCGAAGCACCAATTCCAGGTAAAAGTACCGTAGGAATTGAATTTGCAAATGACAGTCCAATGACAGTAAGTTTCTATGAAATAATGGCTAGTAAAACAATGCTTCAAGCTCAAGATAAAAAATTAATGGTTCCATTAGGAAAAAGCATCATGGGTGATATTGGGGTTTGTGAAATCAATAAGATGCCGCATATGCTTATAGCTGGTACAACCGGTTCAGGAAAGTCAGTGTGCGTAAATGGAATAATTTGCTCTATCTTAATGCGCGCCAAACCAGATGAAGTAAAACTAGCTATGGTTGATCCAAAAGTAGTTGAATTATCAGTTTATAATGGAATACCTCATTTAATGTGTCCTGTTGTATCAGATCCAAAACAAGCTGCCATTTTATTACAAAAAATGGTCAATGAGATGGAAAATAGATATCATATGTTTAGTGAATCAGGTACTAAAAAAATTGAAGGTTATAATGAATATGTTGAAAAATGGAACAAAAATAATCCCGAAGCTAAAAAGGATAAAATGCCATATATCGTGATTATAATAGATGAGTTAGCTGACTTAATGATGGTTGCTGCTAAAGAAGTTGAAGATTCTATTTTAAGAATTACGCAAAAAGCCCGTGCAGCAGGAATCCATTTAATTGTTGCAACACAAAGACCATCAACAGAAGTAATAACAGGTTTAATTAAAGCAAATATCCCATCTAGAATAGCCTTTGCCGTTGGATCAGGAATTGATTCACGGACAATACTTGATCAAGTTGGTGCCGAAAAACTACTTGGTAAAGGAGACATGTTCTTTTTACCAATAGGAATGAATTCCCCAATCAGAATCCAAGGATCATTCATTACTGATGAAGAAATAGAAAAAATTATAAACTTTACTAAACAACAACAAGCTGCTCAATATGATGATATGTTCATGAAATTAGAAGCAGAAAAAGAAACAACATCTCCAGATGATGTTGATGTTAAAGCAACTAACGGTGATGACGCTTTATATGATGAAATTGTTAATTTTGTTGTAAAAACTCAAAAAGCATCAGCTTCACTATTACAAAGAAAATTTAAAATTGGCTATAATAAAGCTGCTACAATGATAGATCAATTAGAAGAAAATGGAATAATAGGACCACCTACAGGTAATTCAAAACCTAGGGAAGTTTTAGTTAAATTTAGTGAAGAAGAAGAAACAGAATAAAAAGGAGGCTTATAATTATGCCAACAGCTCATATAGAAAGTAAATTAGAAGATATAGCACCAGTTGTATTAATGCCCGGAGATCCTCTAAGAGCAAAATATATCGCCGAAAACTTTTTAGATGATTATAAACTAGTAAATAAAGTTCGCAATATGTTTGGATACACTGGATATTATAAAGGTAAAAAAGTAACAGTATTTGCATCAGGAATGGGCATACCAAGTATTGGAATATATTCGTATGAATTATATAAATTTTATAATGTTGAAAAAATAATTAGAATAGGTACTTGTGGCTCATTCAATAAAGATATAAAATTATTAGATGTTATATTATCATCCGGCGCTTATTGTAAAAGCTATTTTGATGTTTTACTAGATGGAGTAGATATTGATTTTATCCAATCAAATGCTGATTTGAATAGACAAATTATGAATGCTGCCAAAAAAAGAAAAATAGATCTAAAATTTGGAAAGACAATTACAAGTGATGTTTTTGATCTCTATTGTGATGATGAAATTAAGTTTCGTGATAACTTTCCCGATATGAATTTTCTATCTGTAGAAATGGAAGCATTTGGACTGTTCTATGTAGCAAACAAGTTAGGGAAAGAAGCTGCTTGCCTAATGACAGTAGTAGATTCATTATATGATAAAAGAAGTCTTTCTAGCAAAGAAAGAGAAACATCACTTAATAATATGATTGAAATGGCATTAGAATCTATAATTTAATAATATTTGGATATAATAAATAAGAGGTGAGAAAATGAACTATATAAAAAAAGATTTAGCATCCTATAATTTACACTTAATTAAAACAAAAAAGTTCAAAACTATTTCTGTGAAAGTAGTATTTCATACACCAATAAAAAAAGAAGAGATAACTTCTAGGAATGTTTTAACAGATATTCTATTGCAATCATCAAAAAAATATAAATCAAGAAGAGAACTAACAATAAAATCAGAGGATTTATATGCTGTTGATTTATCAACTAGCAATCGTCGTTTAGGAAACTATATTTTTACAAGTTTCCTTTTGCAGTCTTTAAATGACGAATATACCGAAAAAGGAAATTTTGAAGCGAGTTTAGAATTTTTAAGTGAAATTATTTTTAATCCTGATATTACAAATAAAAGATTTAACGAAGAAAAATTAAGTATAGTAAAAAACAATACAGCAGTAGCACTTAATTCCATTAAAGAAGATGCTGCTGGGTATAGTCTAATTAGGATGACAGAAGCATACGATAAAGATAGTCCTATCTCTTATAGAATGCTTGGTTATGAATCAGATTTGGAAAATATAACTACTGAAAACTTATATAATACCTACAAAAAAATGATTAATAATGATTTAGTAGACATCTTTGTAGTTGGAGATTTTGAAACTAAAGAAATGACGGAACTAATAAAAAAATATTTTAAGTTTAAAATGTTAAAGAAGAAAAAAGAGGATTATCTTCTTCCTGCTAAAAAAGTAAGAAAAAGAAGACTAATAGCTAAAGAAACAATTGAAAATAGCCAATCAAAATTAGCTATAGCCTGCTCACTAAATAAATTAACCGATTATGAAAGAAACTATGCCTTGTTATTAGCAAATATAATTTTTGGTGGTGGAACAGACTCAAAACTATTTAAAGAAGTACGAGAAGAAAACTCTCTTTGTTATACAATAAGATCATCATACAATAAATTAGATAATTTACTTATAATAACTGCAGGTATTGATAAAAAGAATTTTGATAAGGCTACCCAATTAATTACAAAATGTTTAAATGATATGAAAAAAGGTAAGTTCACTAAAAAAGATATTGATACTGCAAAAGAGTTCTATAAGACATCTGCCGAAGAAGTAGAAGAAAGAGAAGAAAGAATCATTAATGAATATTTATTAAGAGAAATATTAAAAACAGAAGATTTAAAAGAGCGTATTGAAAAAATAAGCAAAGTAACAAAACAACAAATAACTAAGGCTTGTAAAAAAATCAATATGGACACCATCTTCTTATTAGAGGGGGTCAAAGATGAAAACAATTAATTTAAAAGGCTTAAATAAAATCTGTTATAGTGAACAATTAAAAAATGGTTTAGAAATCTTTATGATACCATATGAAGATAAGAAAAATTATTTCATCTCTTTCGCTACTAGATATGGTAGTGATATTCTAGAATGGACAAAAAATCACAAAAATTGTAAGCCACCTTTAGGCGTTGCTCATTTCTTAGAACATAAAATGTTTGAACAGGAAGATGGTATTGATCCTTTTACTTTCTTTTCAGAGAGTGGAACAGATGCCAATGCCTCAACATCATTTGATAATACTCAATATATATGTTCTGGTACCAAAAAATTTAATGAGAATTTAAGATACTTACTTCGCTTTGTTAATAATCCATATTATACTGAGCAAAACGTTGAAAAAGAAAAAGGAATAATTGCTGAAGAAATAAAAATGTATGATGATATTCCTGATTTTAAATTGGAAATGAAACTTCGAGAAAACATTTATAAAAACAGTCCCAGAAGATTAGATATAGCAGGAACTGTTGAAGAAATAGAAAAAATAACAAAAGACGATTTATATAGTTGCTATGAAAGCTTTTACATTCCAAATAATATGTTTGTATTAATAGTAGGTAATTTTAATCCCGATACAGCAGTTGCAATAATAAAAGAAGAATTAGAATATAAAGAAAAAAAAGAATTACCAAAAATAAAAGAAATTAAAGAAATAAAATCTGTAAATGTCAAAGAAGAAACAATAAGAGCAAATATTGAAATTCCAAAAATTGCTTTTGGCTTGAAAGTTCCAGTTCGTGAAATTGATATGGATGATATTGAATTAGACTTATATCTTAATATGTTAACAACAATCATCTTTGGTTCATCATCAGAATTTAGAGAAAAGGCCAGAAACGAAAAGCTTTTAAATAGTATTTATCTTGAATGGGAAAGCATCCCTGATACAAAAGTTTTCTATTTAATGGCTTCATCTCAAAAACCAGATATATTAATTGATAAAATAAAAGAAGAATTAAAAAACATAACTATATCAGAGGATACATTTAATCGCCTTAAAAAAGTTTGGATAGCTAATGAAGTTAAGATGATAGATTCAATCAATGCAACAGTAAGTAATATATTTGATGACATTATAAGATATGGAACAATAATTCCAGAGAAACTAGAACTGATTCGTAAAATGAAAGTAGAAACACTTGAAAAAATTATTAAAAGTATTAATTTTGAAAATATTAGTATTGTAAAAATGCTTAATAAAAAATAAAAGAAATATACAAAACTATATTTCTTTTATTATTTTTATGATAAAATGAATATATAGTAGAGGTGATACTGATGAACTTTAAAATTGAACAAGATGATAGTGAAGAGACAACATCAAAAACTCGTATTAAGAGTGATAAATTCATGATAATTATTATTGTTGTTATTTCTTTGGTATGTGGATTAACAGTTTTCCTAATTAGTAATGCTATTTTTGGTAAGAAAAAGACACCACCAGTTGAAGTGGTAGATACAAAAATAAATACTAGTGATGAAACAGTTCAAATTCTTTATTCTTATGTAGCACATGATAGTAGAAATAAAAGTGATGGAAAATTCTTAAAAAATAATAAAGTACTAGCAACTGATTTCACTAATGAAGAAAAATATAATTATGCTTTACAATTCGTTCAACCAGAAGATTTATCATTTGATGGAGAATTAACTGAAAAAAATGAGAAAATCTATTTTCTAAATGATAAGAGAATAAAAAATTATATGCAACGTTTTTTTGGTACTAAAGTAAATTATACTAACGAAAAAGAATTAACTTATGCTTTTGATTTCAGTATCAATAATAAAAATCTTGGCGTATTAGAATACAATTCAAAAGATAGTGGCTATAATGTCCATTTTATTGATTTAGAAGATAACCAAGAAAATAAAGATTTGGTTGAACCATATTATACAGAGTTATATGAAGCACTTAGAAAACCTGATAGCTCTATTGAAATAAAGGAAAAAGTTATATATACTGAGTTAAAAGAAAATGCTGGCGTTTATGAATTAAATATTTATAAAGATTATGAAAAAACAAAATTAATTGAGAAAAAATCTAATTTAACTTTGGAAGAATTAAAAAGCAATCCAATTCAAATGAAAAAGTATTTGGATAATGCCGCCACAGTTACATATCTATTTAAAGTTGAAAATACAAGATTTTATTTCTATAGTAGTACAATATCAAATTAATAACAAAAGTACTTTTTAGTACTTTTTGTTTTATGGTATAATATTTTGACAGGAGATAATATATGAAACAAGAAAATATTAGAAATTTTTGTATAATAGCGCATATTGATCATGGAAAAAGCACTTTAGCAGATAGAATTTTAGAATTAACGGGTGCTATTGATAAACGAGAACTAAAAAGTCAAATGCTTGATTCAATGGACTTAGAACGTGAAAGAGGAATAACAATAAAGTTAAATGCAGTCCAATTAACGTATCAAAAAAATAATGTTGAATATAAACTTAATTTAATAGATACCCCTGGTCATGTTGATTTTTCATACGAAGTTTCTAGAAGTCTAGCAGCCTGCGAAGGAGCACTATTAGTAGTTGATGCTGCCCAAGGAATAGAAGCTCAAACTTTAGCAAACTTATATCTTGCAATTGATAATGGTCTTACTATTATACCAGTCATAAATAAAATTGATTTACCAAGTGCAGATGTTGATAAAGTAATAACAGAATTAGAAAACATAGGATTTAATAAAGATGAAATAATTTTGACTAGTGCCAAAACAGGTCTAGGTGTTGACACTTTGTTAGATGCCATAATTGAAAAAATCCCGTCTCCTACAGGTGATAATAATTCAACTTTAAAAGCTTTGATCTTTGATAGTCTCTTTGATCCTTATCGTGGAGTAATAATTAGTATCAGAATAGTAGATGGTGAAGTACGAGTTGGAGATATTATTAAAATGATGGAAACAAACGCTACCTATGATGTTGTGGGATTATCCATAAATACTCCAAAAGAAGAAAAAGTTGATGTTTTAAAAGCTGGTCAAGTTGGATATTTATACGCTTCAATTAAAAGTATTAATGATGTTCATGTTGGAGATACAATTACTTTAGAAAAAGCCCCAGCTATAGAAAAATTGCCAGGATATAAACCTATGAAACCAACTGTATATTGTGGATTGTATCCAATTGAGGCAAATAAATTTGAAGACTTACGGGAAGCTTTAGAAAAATTAAAATTAAATGATGCCGCTCTAACTTTTGAACCCGAAACATCAAAGGCTTTAGGTTTTGGCTTTCGCTGTGGATTTTTAGGATTATTACACATGGAAATAATTGAAGAACGTATTGAGCGGGAATTTGGAATTGATTTAATAGCAACATCACCATCTGTTATTTATGAAGTATTATTAACTGACAAAACCAAAATACTAGTAGATAATCCAACAAAAATGCCTCGTAGGGAATTAATAGATAAGACACTAGAACCATATGTTAAGTGCAGTATTTTCTCACCAAGTGATTACATTGGCCCATTGATGGAATTATGTCAAGATAAAAGAGGTACCTTTATAAATATAGATTATTTAGATACGGAGCGTGTTACTATTAATTATGAACTACCATTATCGGAAATAGTATATGACTTTTTTGATCGCCTAAAAAGTTCAACAAAAGGATATGCCTCTTTTGATTATGAGCTTATTGGCTATAGAGAGAGTAATCTTGTCAAGATGGACATCTTATTAAATGGCGAAATAGTTGACGCATTAAGTGTAATTGTCCATAAAGATTTTGCCTATTCTCGAGGTAGAGTAGTAGTTGAAAAGTTAAAAGAAATAATTCCAAGACAATTATTTGAAGTGCCAATACAAGCTGCTATTGGTAATCATGTTATAGCAAGAGAAACAGTAAGAGCCTTAAGAAAAGATGTTTTAGCGAAGTGTTATGGTGGAGATATAACTCGTAAGAAAAAATTATTAGAAAAGCAAAAAGAAGGAAAGAAAAGAATGAAACAGATAGGAAGTGTCGAGGTACCACAAGAAGCTTTCTTATCAATTTTATCTACAAAGGAGTAATAATATGAACGAAAGTAAATATGAAGCATCAGCAAGAGCCTATTTAAGTAGTGATAAAACAGTAACTGAAACTGCTAGAGAATTAGGAATTAGCAAGCGAACACTTCAATTACATTTAGGCAAGATTAAAGATATTAATCCAGAATTACATAAATTAGTTTTAGCAAAAAAAACATTACAAATTACCGAAGGAAGGAAAAAGGGTGGAACAGTAGGTAAAAAGACTTCTTCACATAGCGAAAAAGAAGTATTAGAAATGGCTAAGACAATGGTTCAAGAAGAAATGTCGTATGTTGATGCTGAAGAAAGATTTGGTATTCCAAAGTCAACCATCTATGAATTGCTACATAAAATAGATTTACCAGCAGAAATAAAACACCAGCTAGATACTTTAGCTGAAGCTAATAAAAAGAATAAGAGTGTTTCAGAGTATATTGAAAGTAAGAGACCTAGAGTATGACAAAATATTGTTATATACATGTTCCATTCTGTGAATCAATTTGTTCATACTGTGATTTTTGTAAATTATTTTATAACGAATCACTTGTTGATAAATACTTAATAGCTTTAGAAAAAGAAATAGAAAGCATATATCAAAATGATTATTTAGATACAATCTATATTGGTGGTGGAACACCAAGTGCTCTTAATCTAAAACAACTAGAAAGACTTTTTAAAATTTTGGATAGATTAAAAAAAAATAAAGATATTGAGTACACAATTGAAGGAAATTTTGAAAGTACCACACTAGATAAACTAAAACTTTATAAAAAATATGGTATAAATAGATTAAGTTTTGGAATAGAATCAATATCTCCTAAAAATTTAAAGTTTCTTGATAGAAAAACAAATATGAAAGAAGTAGAAACAATAATTAATACCGCTAAAAAACTAGGTTTTAATAATATTAATTTAGATTTAATGTATGCCTTTCCTAACGAAACAAAGAAAGAATTAGAAAAAGATATAGATTATTTATTATCATTAAATGTAGAACATATCTCAACATATTCATTAATTATCGAAGAGCATACTAAACTATATCTTCAAAAAATAAAAAATATAGAACAAGATCTTGATGCTGAAATGTATGAAATAATCTGTAAAAAACTAAAACAAAACAATTATTATCACTATGAAATAAGTAATTTTTGCAAAGAAAACTATTATTCAAGACATAATAATTGCTATTGGAATAATGAAGAGTATTACGGATTTGGTTTGGGGGCTAGTAGCTACTTAAATAATCAAAGAATAACAAATACCAGATCAATTAATAAATATTTAACTGGAATATATAAATATTATAGTGAGAATATTGATATGAAATTAAAAATAGAATATGAGATTATTTTAAATCTCAGAAAAAAGACAGGAATTTCATTGTCTATGTTTCAAAAAAAATATCATAAAAAATTTTCAGAATTATATAACTATAAGAGGTTATTATCTGAGGGATTATTACAAGAAGCTGAAAATAGTCTTTTCATCCCTGAAGATAAATGGTATATTAGTAATGAAATAATAACTAGATTATTAGGATGTGAAATAAATGGATAGAGAAGAAATGTTTTTAGATGAACTAAATCTTATAAATGATGATAGTTTAAGTGAGTCATTAATAAATATAATAAATATGCTACCAGAATATTGGTTAGAAAAACCAGCTTCATCAACTGGGAAGTATCATCCAAGTTACGCTTTAGGTAGTGGTGGCTTATTAAGACACTCCAAAGCAGCGATGCGAATTGGATATGAATTACTTAATAATCCTGTAATAGGTGAAAAATATACATCGAGAGAAAAGGATTTATTATTGATGAGTTTACTTGTTCATGATGGCCTAAAACTCGGAGTTCCTGAAGAAAAATATACCCGTTTTGATCATCCTATTTTAATGGCAAATTTTATCTTAGAAAACAGGGACAAAATAGGCCTATCTGAAGAAGATGCAAAATTTATGGCTGATGTAATAAAAACCCATATGGGAGCATGGACTACAGATTATGATGGTAATGAAGTATTAGAAAAACCAAAAACAAAATATCAAAACTTTGTGCATATGTGTGATTATCTTGCAAGTAGAAAATGCATCTTAGTACCATTTGACGAAGATAACAATATAAGTGTCTAGTAGGCACTTATTTTTTATCTAACAATTGTTAAAAAAACGATTTTTTGTTAATATTAATTTAAGGAGGGTGAAATTATGGCTAGAAGAAAGCGTAAAAATAAACAAAAAAGGAATCATTATATCAGAGCAATAAGTTTGTTTTTAATGGTGCTTGCTTTAAGCTATTTCATCTTTTCTTCAAATTTCTTGAAACCTAGAATAAATGAATTAACAACTAGCTATATTTCTTTTAATAATTCTTATAGTACGGATATGCTAAAAATAAGTAATGTCCAAAAGATGAAAGATGAAAAAGGAAAATCAACACGAAATAAAAGTAAACTAAATGTAAAAATAACGGGTAAAAATCTAGCTGAATATCAATTGGTTGCATATCCTATTAATGGTGAAATAGATGCTAAATATATCAAATTTAGTATCAATGATGGCCAAAACAAAACAATTAATACATTAGAAAAAACATCTCTTACTAAAGATGGTGGCAGAGTATTATATACTGGTACAACTAATAGAAAATCTGATATAATTATTAGTATGTGGATATCAACAGATTATAAAGATAAAATAAATAACAACTCATATGAAATAAAGATTATAGAAAAGGTGTAAAATATGAAAGGTAAGATAATTGTAGTAGAAGGAACAGATTGTTCAGGTAAAGAAACACAAACTAAATTATTAGAGAAGAAACTAAAAAGTGCTGGGAAAAATTGTATTCGATTTAGCTTTCCTATGTATGATACCCCAACAGGAAAAATAGTTGGTGGACCATATTTAGGTAATATAGAAATATCAGAAGGATATTTTGCAGAAGGTGCAGCAAAAGTTGATCCCTATGTTGCTTGCTTGTATTATGCTGCAGACAGAAAATATAATTTGCCCAAGATAAAAAAATATCTTGATAAAGGATATTTTGTAATATTAGATCGTTATACAACTTCAAACTTAGCCCATCAAGGAAGTAAGATAAAAGATAAAGATGAAAGATTTAATATGTATCAGTGGATTGATAAATTAGAATATTGGCTATTGGATTTACCAAAACCAGATAAATCAATATTTCTTCATGTTCCATATCAATATACATTAGAATTATTAAAAAATAGAGAAGTTCAAGATGAACTAGAGAAGAATCCCGAACATTTAAAATCAGCCGAAGATGCCTATCTAGAACTAGCCGAATTATATAATTGGGAAAAAATAGAATGTGTTAAAGATAATAAACTAAGAAGTATTGAAGATATTAATGAAGAAATATTAAAAATTGTAAATGATATGTAAAAAAAGATTGCTGCTAATGCAATCTTTTTTATTGATTTGTAGTATTAGTTGAATAAGTTATACCTTGCACATTTTGTTGAAGACTTACTGCTCCCTATTGAGGCACTTGATTATATTGCTGTGCTGCAACTTGTTGGTCTGTTGCAACCGCAGGCGTTTGATAAGCAACTTGTTGGTCTGTTGCAACCGCAGGCGTTTGATAAGCAACTTGTTGTGTTGGTATTTGATCAGGTGTCACAACACTTTGTTGAGAAACATTAGTGTTATTGTCTTGGACTGTAACAGCTTGAGCAGTTGCTTGAGGCATTGGTATTGTATTTTGTTGAACAGCAACAGCTGCTCCAGTTTGCGTAGCGAGCAGTTGATTAGCAACATTTGTATTTTGAGAATCACCAGAAGCTGTTTGTTCAGCAAAACCTTGGGTAGATGGTGCAGGTTGTTGATGGTATATTTGATTTATATCTTCACCATTTGCTTGTTGCTCTTGCATATTTGAAGCACTAACATCTGTAGTTGGTTGAGTTACATTACTTTCAGTATTCGCCAAAGAATCTTTAGGAATAGAGTTTACTATCTCAGTAGCAATTTCATTTTCATAATTATCATCATCTTCATTTTCGATTTCAATAGTTCTATAAACTTCTTCAAATGAAGTTTTTGCTTCTAAGCATTTGATTAAAGCATCCTGTAACATGGTGATTGTACCGCCTGAGTATACCATCTTTGCCAAATCCTTTTTCTCAAGATTTTCATTACTAAGTGCCATACGTAAATTATCATCGATTTCAAGGACTTCATGAACAGCAATACGTCCTTTATAACCTTTACGACAATGTTCACATCCCTTTGGATTGGCATCCCAAACATGTTCAACATCCATATTCAAATATTTTTTAAATACCTTTTTTTCATATTTTGTCGTTTCACGCTGATATTTACATTTCTGACATAACATTTTGGCAAGTCTTTGCGAAATAATTCCAGATAGTGCAGTCGATAATAAATATCTTTCAACTTGCATATCTAGCAAACGTTCAACTGTTGCCAAAGCGTTATTAGTATGGATAGTAGATAAAACCAAGTGACCAGTTATAGAAGCACGAACTGCGATTTGTGCTGTTTCAGAGTCACGAATCTCTCCGATAAGAATTACATTAGGGTCCTGACGCAAGATAGATCTAAGTGCAGCAGCAAATGTCATGCCAATTTCAGAATTTACTTGCACCTGATTTATTCCTTCAATGTTCATTTCTATTGGGTCTTCAACAGTAATAATATTTGTTTCTGGTTTATTAAGTCCTTGTAAAATTGAATAAGTAGTGGTACTTTTACCAGAACCAGTAGCACCAGTAGTTAGAATAATTCCATTTGGAATTTCCATCATTCTTTTT
>CAZVUP010000028.1:0-19054 GCA_964630365.1 uncultured Muribaculaceae bacterium | reverse complement strand
CAAACAAAAAGACAAATAAGTTAAAATATAAACCTATTTGTCAACAGTCTGAAAATTACTCCTAAGAGTAATTTTTTTGTAAAAAATGAAAAAGAGAATTAAATAAGTTTATTGGAATTTTCTTTGTACATCTTCAGTCTTTTGTTGAAGTTTACGCATCTTGTTTAATTCTTGTTCCATTTCATCAACCATAAAGGCAATTATATCTTTATCTTTTTTGTTAGTAGCTTTAACTCTTAATAAATCACCATCATCAATTATTGATTTCATCATATTAATTAATTTTGCTAATTCATCTGAATCTAAATGTTTGTCAGCAATCATATCATGAAATTCATTTTGAACCCAAAACAATCTCTTTCTTAAGGCTTCAATATCTTTAGTTAAATCACCAGTATTTTCTTTATCTTCATTATGAGTTTTGTTCTCTTTTTTAGAATGTAATTGTTCATAACGTTTTTGCATATCACTAATTGTACTATTAAGAATATTAGAAGAAAAAGCATTACTACCACCAAGAGAATTAACTACTGTCGTTAGAGCAACTCTAAAATCTTCATCTGATGATAAATTTTGAACTAAGAATCCCTGATTATAGAAAACTTCTCCAATCAACTGATTTTTCTCTTCTTCAGAATAATTTTTATTTGGATCGAAAGAATTAGCCAATCTTATCATTTCATCCATATAATACTTATAATCTTTATTTTCAGGTTGTTTTCTCTTATCATCTTCCACTGAATTGGCATTAATAGTAGTTGGTGAAGAATTATAAGCCGGCTGAGAATAAGTAGTTGCCTTTGATAGTTGTTCCAAATTAGCCTTCCAGTAATTATATGAATCTTCGTCATGCAAAACTCTAGCTTCATTCATTTTTAACTTGAAAAAATCAACTCTCTCGTCAATATTCATAGAATCCCACTGTTCAGGACTTACTTGAACTTGAGTTTCTTTAATTATGCTTTCTATTTGACTCTGAGCACTAATATAAGCTGCTCTGTCATTATTTAATTTTGCTTTTTTCTTTCTCTCTTCAAGAGCATTTAATTCTTTTGCCCTAGGATGCGAAAAATGTTTATTTTCATCACGAGATATAACTGCCTTTTTTTCATGTTTCTTGACTTTAAAATCTATTATAACTTTGGATACGCCATTATGTTGTAATTCAGAAGTATCTAAAAAAATTCTAAAGTTTTCTATATCTAATCCTTTTTCTTGAAATTTCAAGCGCAAATAAGAAATGCCAAAATCATTTTTTGGCGCAACAAGAAAAGAAAATTTGCTGTTTTTTAAATCGCTGCCAGATATATATTCTTCATAATGTCCATTTGAATTCAAAATAGAATTGACTAATTTATTTTCCCCGTAAGAATTAGTTTGATCATTAACCCCAAATCTTTCCATAGATTTAGCTATGTATGCTTCTTGTGTTTTACCAGCATTTCCAAATTGTTGAACATGACTTTCATATCTACTGTGTGCATCTCTATATAATAGTATTGAGGTTTTAACATTTAAAACAGTGTTTTCATCTTCGATAGGCTGATTTGTCGATTTATCAATTACTTGTCCATTTTTTATTTTATATTTTGCTATGTTCTTTTTTATCTCTTCAACCGAAAGCATTTAATCACCTACTATTCTTAAAATATTATATCATATAATAATATTATTTAGAAAGATTAAGAATTGTGTTATAATAGCAATGTACTAGTTAACCTACACATCCTAGTATAAAAAAGGGAAGGAGAATTATATGAATATTTTATATGGATTTATTAATATTATTGTTACATTTAGTTTAGTAGTATTAATAGAAAAACTATTTAAAAAAGAAGGACTATATGTCTGGCTTAGTGTTGCAACCATACTTGCCAATATAACAGTATGTAAAATGATTGATGTGTTTAGTTTTACTACTAGTTTAGGAAATGTCTTATTTGCATCAACATTTTTAGCAACTGACATCATGTCCGAAAAATATGGTAAAGAAGAAGCCAAAAAGGGAGTATATATAAGTATATTTAGTGCAATTACATTTATAATTATTACTCAATTAACATTATTATTTATTCCAAGTAGTGATGATGTAGTAAATGATGCTATGAAAACATTATTTAGTATAAGCATAAGAACAATGGCTGCTAGTATGTTAATGTTCTTCATAAGTAATATGGCTGATATTCACTTATATAATAAACTAAAAGAAAAATATCCAAATAAACTATGGTTAAGAAATAATGTATCTACAATTATTTGTAACTGTGTAGAAAACTATTTCTTTAATACCTTAGCCTTTATAGGGATATTTCCTATGTCAGTTATCATATCAATTGCTACTACTACAACAGTAATTGAAATAGTAATAGCACTATGTGATACACCATTCTTATATCTTTCAAAAAAATTAGCAAGTAACTAATCATTACTTGCTTTTTTGTTCTTCTTTTTCTTCTTCAAGAGTATATCCCATAAGTTCATAATCTGCATCTAATTGTGAAATAATAGATTTTATAGTTTCTTCTCTTACATCATAATCTAACATTTCTAAATGCATCATTTTCATTCTTGCATCTTGGATGTGTTTAACAACAGTATCTTTTACACTATCATATGTTTTGTCTAAAACATTACTATTTCTATTAATTCTTTTTTCTACAGCTTCATTTACCATAAACTACCCTCCACCAAAATTATATCATTTTAAAACATTAAAAACAACAATACGAATTAAACTAATCTTCTTCATATGTCACTATTCCATCACTATTTTTTATGAGCTTTTTAGGTTTAAAACTATTACTTAAAAAGCTTCTTTCCAATTCAAGTTCTTCTTCACTAAAAGGAACACTTTCATAATTTATAAAATAATTACCATCCGTAATTTCATTGTTATTATTAAAAGTTAAGATACGAAGATAGCCATCATTAATCTCTACTAATGGATAATGATCATATTCAAATTTTTCATATGCATAACAAGCACATCCACCATCAATATTTAAATAATTTTCATCTTCATGATATTCATAACCTAATTTACTTTTGTTAGGCGTATGACCAACAATTGTAAAAAAGCTTATGTGTCCTATCCGACATCTAAAAGGAATAAAAGGATCATCACGTCTAGCATTTAATAAATATTCAATAGATATGCTTTGAGAATTAACTTTTAAATGACAATCATCCTTAACAGTTAATGGACAAGCCGCATGACATAAAACAATATTTTTGCCATCTATCTTTTCAGCAAACTTATGATATATTTTTAAATTCGAAACAAACTCGCTAACTTTAAATATTTTCTCTTTATCATCCAAATGCTCAATAAGATAATTATCAGTTAGATAACCACCAAAATCATACCAATCATTAAAATAAGAATATTTTCCCTTTGCAACATCACTATAAAATTGATACATTAACACTTCATGATTACCGCCTAAATAAACAATATTAAAAGGATTATCAGGATTTTTAATTCTTTCAATTACATCTAACAATATTTCACCAGAATCAAGACCTCTATCAATCAAATCACCATTAATAAATAAAGTTACTTCATCCATCTTACTAACATTTTCAAGATAAGACATAACAGAATAATATAAATTACCATTTCCATGAATATCGCTTATAACAAAATTACGCATAATATCACCACATATATAAATAGCATATCATAATTTAAAAAATATTTAAATTTTGTAAAAAACAAACATTTGTTCGTGACAAATGAAATAAAATATAGTACAATTAAATTGGTGATTGATATGACTATAAAAGAGAAACTTATAATTTTGTCTGATAGTGCAAAATATGATGCCTCTTGCTCTTCTAGTGGAAGTACTAGAAAAAATGTAAATGGTATAGGAAATGCAGCCTATTCTGGAATCTGTCATTCATTTTCTAGTGATGGAAGATGTATTTCTCTTCTAAAAATACTAATGACAAATATCTGTATTTTTGATTGTAAATACTGCGTAAATAGAAAAAGTAATAATGTAAAAAGAGCAATGTTTACACCTGAAGAGATTTGCACTATTACTATTAATTTTTATAAGAGAAATTATATTGAAGGGTTATTTTTAAGTTCAGGAATTATAAAAAATCCAGATTATACAATGGAAAAAATAATAGAAACTATTTTTCTTCTTAGAAACAAATATCATTTTTCAGGATATATTCATGCCAAAGCCATACCTGGAGCAAGTCCCTATCTAATAAAAAAACTAGGGTCAATGGTAGACAGAATGAGTGCCAATATTGAGTTACCTACTAGTAGCTCTCTAAAACTGCTTGCGCCATCAAAAGATGAAAACAAGATTAATAATATTATGAATATTGTAAAGACTAATAGAAGTAAGAGTTTTACTCCTGCTGGACAAAGTACTCAAATGATTATAGGAGCTACAAAAGAAACAGATTTAGATATCCTTTCCAAAAGTGAAGGCTTGTACAATAATTATAACTTGAAAAGAGTTTTTTATTCAGCTTATATTCCAGTAAACACAGATAGAAATTTACCAACTATTACATTACCTCCACTAACTAGAGAAAATAGACTTTATCAAGCAGATTGGTTATTAAGATTTTATGGATTCAAAACAGAAGATTTATTAAGCAATGATAATCCTAATTTCAATATTTTATTAGACCCAAAAGCCGATTGGGCTTTAAGACATATGGAAGAATTTCCTAAAGAAATAAATAATGCCAGTTATAATGATCTTTTAAAAATACCAGGAATAGGTGTTAAATCAGCAAAAAGAATAATATCCTCTAGGAAGTTTTTTAAAATAGAATTTAATGATTTAAAAAAATTAGGAGTTGTCATGAAAAGAGCAAAATATTTCATTCTTTGCAACGGTAAGTATTTTACTAGTACAGATATTTTTGATAATAAAATTATTAAGGCAAATTTAATACTTAGTGATAGGAAAACTGAGACTATTAATAATACTCAGTTAAGTTTATTTGAATGAACACCTATCTATATGATGGAACGTTTTTATCTTTACTTACATTAATAGCTTCATTATTTAAATTAAATATAGAACCGAATGATATTAAGTCAAAAGATAATTATATTCCTAACTTACTAGATACAGCAAAAGAAATAAAATTTGCTTGTGATAATATTTTAAAATTTATGATTAAAGTATATTCATTAGATATTATTAACTCTATTTATTATGTGTTTCTCTCTACTGAGAAGGATAAAGAAATGATAATCTATGATTTTTTAAAACAAGCTATAAAGCTTAAAAAAAAAGTGTTTTACTACCGGAATATAGACTCTGTTGACAAAGTTTTAAAGATTAGAAAAAGAGTTTTAGGAGAAGCACATAAATTAAAAGGATTTTTAAGATTTAAGAAAATGAAAAATAATTTTTATTATGCTGAAATAAATCCTACTAATGATTGTTTAGAAATTGTAGCTAATCATTTTAAAAAAAGACTAAAAAATGAAATTTGGATTATTAAAGATGTAAATAGAGAAAAATATGTTATATACGATTTACATAATATCTATTATTTATCTTCAGAAAATATTAAATCATTAAATATTAATTATAGTATTGAGGAAGCATCTGTAGAAGAATTGTGGAAAAGTTTTTTCGCAACTGTTGCAATTAAAACGCGTGAAAATAAAAAGTGTCAAATGAATTTTATGCCAAAAAAATACTGGAAATATATTATTGAAATGGAGGATGAAACATGAAAAAAGTGATAAATGGTAATGAACTATATCAAGTTATGACAGAAGCGATTGATTTGATTTGTGATGCTGTTGCCTCAACTTTAGGACCGTCTGGAAACAATGTCATTATTAATACAGATGATAATACACCATATATAACTAATGATGGGGTTACTATTGCTAATGCTATTGAAAGTGATGATAAAGTTATTAATACCATTTTAGAAATAGTAAAAGAAGCATCCTTAAAAACAAATGAATTAGTTGGAGATGGAACAACAACAACTCTAGTACTGTTAAAAGCAATTTTTAAAAATGGTTTAGAAGAAATAAAAAGCGGTATAGATCCTATCATTCTAAAAAAAGAGCTTAATAGTTGCTGTAATACTGTATTAAATAAGCTCGATTCATTAAAAAGCAAACCAACAACGTCCGATTTAATAGCAATAGGAACAACTTCCTGTGGAGATGAAAGTTTAAGTATATTAATCAATGAAGTATATAAAAAAATGCATAGTAGATTTGCAATTAAATTAGAAGAAAGTAAAAATGAAAATACATATTATGAAATAAAAAAAGGTTATTCCCTAGATGTAGATATATCAAATCTTTATTTCCAAGATAAAAAAGAAATTGTTGTTCAAAATACTTATGTTCTACTAATTAGAGGTTATTTAGATTCACTAGAACAAATTGGAAGTATTATAAACGAAGGATTAGTAAACAATAAAAATATTATAATATTAGCTGAAGAATATAATGAATCTATAAATAATGAAGTAATTTTATATTATTTAAAACACAAGAAAAATATTTTCATATTTAAAATGCCAGACTTTTCATCACGAAAAAATAGTATTTATGAAGATATAAGAATTATTACAGGAGCAATTATAAAAGATATTGATTATGAAAAAATATCTTTTACAGACTTAGGTAAAGTAAATACCCTTACAATAAAAAAAGATGAAATTATTCTATATAATGATAATCAAGATATAGAAAAATATATTTCAATGTTGCATGAAGAACTAAATTGTTGTGATGATGATTATAATAGAGAGTTTATTGAAAATCGCCTGGCTAAATTAGAAAATGGTTTAGCGACAATTTACGTTGGAGCACCAACAAAAACTGAAATGAAAGAAAAAATGCTTAGGGTAGAAGATGCCCTATATTCGATTAATATCGCCTCATTAGGTGTTGTTTCTGGTGAAGGATTAGCACTTCTTGGAATAAGTGATGAAATTGAAAACAAAATAATTAAAAAAGCATTAGAAGAACCAATTATTAAAATAATAGAAAATTCTGGACTTGACTATAAACCAATAGTAGATGAAATCAGAAAAAGCCATTATAAAAAAATATATAATATAGAAACTGATACTTATGAAGATTTAAAAATATCAAAAGTATTAGATTCAGTTGAAGTAGTAAAAATGGCTTTCAAAAATTCTCTATCAATTGCATCCATGCTACTAACTACTAAATACTTAGTAATAAATGAAAATCAAAAAAGAGATGCTCAAGAAGACCTTCTTGGAAATTATTAAAACAAAGCTTACTAATGCTTTGTTTTTTTTAACAAAAAGTGACTTGCTATATTAGTTATAATACAAAGAGTAAGAGCGCCAAGTACATCAAATAAATAATGTTGTTTAACAAGTAATGTTGATAAAATAATTAGTAATAAAATAATAATAGTAATTGCTTTATATTTATTATTATAACTATTACATTTAATAGTAGAATAAATTACTTGAAAAGAGAATAAACAATGAATTGATGGAAAACAATTAATAGGAGGATTATCTAATTTATAAGTTAAATTAATTATAAATTTATTTATAGGATCAATAGTTAAATTAGATATATCTGGTCTTATCATTATAACTGGATATAGTAAAAATATTATATCTGAAATTATAAAACCAATAATCCCAGCAATTATACCATTATAATAAGTGTCTTTATCGTGATTAAAAATATTATAAAAAGAAATAAATATCATTGGATAAAATAAATTATATATAATTATCATTTGTGGTATAAAAGGTATCTTACTATCAACAATAAAATTAAAAGTATGATAGTTATTTTGAAAACATTTGACTAATACATATAGCATTGCTTGTACTAATAAAAGACTCATGATAGATAACAAAAAGTTTTTATCTTTAATATTCTTTAAATATTCATTCATAAAATCACCACTTCAATTATAGTATAAAATAACATATAGATAAATAATTATAGGAATAATCATAAATACTATGATATAATTTATTGGCAATCCAAAAAAAAGATTATATTATAACTAATAACATGAGGTGAAATAATGGATTTACTTGCAAAAGGAAAAATAATTGGGGAATTTGATTTGTATGATTATGGTCTACCAACAACAAAAGGATATTTAGTTCATCAAATATCAAATGGCGGAAATTATGGAGAGAAATTTCCGGAAAATAGAGAGTACTTAAGAATTATAGGATTTACTAAAGATAATAAAAAAATTGACTATGGATATGTATATTTTATGTTACATGTATCAGAAGAAGGAATACCCATATCAGAATATATAGGATCAAAAGTTATGGAAGACTATAGAAATAAAGGTATTGGAGATTTACTTATGTCAATATATTTATTCTATAGCTATGATAATGGATTTAAATATGTTGAATCAACAACTAGACAAAGAAAGTTAGATATATTATCACTTATGAATAAATATGGATTTAGAGTAAAGAAACCAGAAAAATATGATAATGGTGAGAGAATAACAATAGTTAAAAATAAAATGGCAATAGATATATTTAAAGAAAATAGGGGTGGAATATATTATAGGTTTAAAACTTCTCAAGCAGAAAAAATGTATCGAAGAAATAATCCTAAAATATCTAATAATTATGCCTATTTACCTCCACAAGAATATAAACAAGACCTTATTAATTATGAAAAACTTGGTTGGATAGTTCCTAATGAGGAATATAAAAGAATAACAGATGATGATAGTTTGATTAAAGATAACCTAGAAAAATCTGGCTTTTCAAAATAAAGCACTAACTACTAGTTAGTGCTTTAATATTATACTTTTAAACAAATTGAGTTATTACTATATGTGCAGAGACAGGATTTGTACCACCAGCTGAAGGTGTAATAGTAAGTGCAGTTGTATTATCTGCTGGATTTCTAACTGTTAAAACAGAGTTCTCCACAGCCGTTGTAATAAGAAACGTACCAGAAATATCAGACGTACCTGTTGCTCTACCAACAACTGTATATTCTATAGGGACTCCATTAACTGTTAATTCCAATTGCCCAGCTTCGGTAACGGGAACTGAGAAAAATACCTGATAAGTTCCAACATCTGCTAAATTAAATGAACTTACACTTGTTCTAGTAATAGTAGTAGAACTTGTCGGTCCATCTTGTGGAAAACTAACATCAGTACCTGGAGCAATAGTTGCAGTATTATCATCCGGCATTAAGGCATAGAAATCAGCAAAGTTAACTATTTGTCCAGTTGGCCCAGTTGGACCTGTTGGCCCAGTTATACCCTGAATACCTTGAGGTCCAGTTGGCCCAATAACACCTTGAATACCTTGAGGTCCAGTTGGCCCAAGAACACCTTGAATACCCTGAGGTCCAGTTGGCCCTGTTGGTCCTGTAGGTCCACCAGCAGGTCCGGTTGGTCCTGTAGGTCCCGTTGCTCCTAATATAAATCTATAAATTGGTCCTTCGCATTTCTTTTTCTGTTTTTTTCTACAATTATCATTAAATAAATCATCAAAATTATTCATATAAACCTCCTTTACATAAGTATTATATTAGTGGTAAAAATATCTAAATATAATAAAAGTCTATAATCAATTAATTATTCTTAGAAAGTTCTTCTTTGAATATATTTAAATTATTCTTAATTCTTTCATTATCTTTATCCATTTTTAAAGCTTCTTCACCATAATAAATAGCTTTATCATACTTTTGTTGATAATAATAACTAAGTGATAATAAATCAAAGATAGTGTTATCCCAACTAAATATTTCATTTATATAATTCTTGGTATGAGTAGTTATCTTTAAAGCATTTAAACAGTTCTTTTCAACAGCTTCCCAATCATTTAAATAATAAGCTAGAAGAGCCATCTCAACATAAGGATCTCTTAAATAAGGAGTTTCCTTAATAGCTTTCTCTAACCACATTTTTGCTTCATCATATCGTTTAAGATTTAAATAACATCTTGAAATAAAACGCATTGACGCCGAACGTTCATCTTTCCAAGTAGAACTTTTTAAAGATAAATGTTTTATTAATGTATCAATTGCTTTATTCCACTTCTTATAATACATATACTCTCTACCTAAATAGTGCATATTACGGTCATCATTAGGATCTTCTTTAACAGATAATTCTAATAACTTTAAATAACTACTCCTAGATTTATGAATATCAGGATAATGATTTAAAGTAATTTCATCCGTAGTAATTTTATTTTCTTTTTTATCACCAACATAGACTAATACTTCATGAACAGGATGTTTCCAAACATAATTTTTTCTACTATGAATCTTTTCAATATAAAAATTAACTAAAGAGTTATTGTCATTATCGAGTTTCCAATTATAGTTATAAGCCAATCTTGTTACTTCTTGATTCCATATTTTTTCTAATTTTTCTCTCCAACCTTTTTCAAAAACTTCATCTAAATCAGTACAAACACATATATCATAACCATCAGGAATCATATTTAAAGATTCATTTCTAGCAATATCAAATCTCCAAGGATTAATCTCTTTTTGCTTAACAGTAACGCCTAACTCTTTTAATTTTTGAACAGTATTATCAGTTGAACCAGTATCCAATACAAAAATATTATCTGCTTCCCTCATAGATTCAACCCATCTATCAACAAATTTTTCTTCATTTTTACTTATAGCATACACACATACTTTATATTTATTTATAATATCACCTCAGTATTTATATATTCATTCCTAAAAAAGTATATTAATGAAATAACACATGATATAAATAAAAAAAGTTCAATTTATACAAATTGAACTTTAATAATCATAAATTCATTGAATATTTCAACAGTAGTTTAAAACTATCTTTTCTTTGGATCTTCCTTTTTTACACCATAAAAATCATCTAAAAGTGGAGATATTTTTTCTATAAATTCCTGTTGCTCTTCAATACTTCCTTCCAAAGCTTCTTGATATTTTTTTTCGAAAAAAACTCTCTTCTGATCCTCTAAAAAAGCTCTCTCATAAATTTTTTTACCAACTAATGGAATATTAAGCATCAAATCATTTGGCTCAAGACCTTGTGCATTCCTATAGTCAACAAGAAAATTACCAACATCTTCCATAGTATAATTACTTTTCATTAAATCCCTCCACAATTATTATAACATGAATAATAGATTACCAACTACTATTAACTTAAATGGTGCGAGAATCATATTGGTTTAAAATAATAGTTGTATATTAACCACAATAAAATTATGATATAATTTTAATGGAGGTATTTAGATGAAAATTTGTCAAAAATGCAACTCAGATATGATTCCTGCAGAATTACATGGAGAGCCATTTGATATCGATCTAGATAAAGAAATAAATGATTTTAGTATAAGATATATAAATGGAACAAAAGAAGTAAAAAGTTTATTTGGAGGAACAAAAGAAAAGAAAAATTATTGTGAATCAAAATTAAATGCAATGGTATGCCCAAAGTGTGGAAATGTTGAATTATATATTGATTTAGAAAATACTGATAGCAATTAAATAATATAAAAGATTTAGGAAATAGTCCTAAATCTTTTGCTTTCTAATGGTATAGATAAGACAATCGAACTCCCAACAATGGTTTTGGAGAGTTGACCTCGATCAAGTTAGTCCCTTCTCTAGTAATAGAAATGGTATTATAACTTCCTCTTCTATAAGTTGTAAGTTCAGTTTAATTGTTTTTGGAGATGATGTCAATACTTTAATAGACCTTTCTTCACCTTTTTTTGACCTTGAGTACGAAAGGTCAAAAATTCGCGGGCTTCGCCTGTAAGTTGTAGGATGGAAATAGTCCTTATTTTTACTAAAAGTATATAAATCGTAAAAAAAATCAAAACAAAAGAACCGCAAGGGGTGCGGGGGAAGGCGGTTCTTTTAAGTATTATACAACTTCTCAGAAATCTCACGTATAGAAGAACGATTATTAAGTAAATCATCCAAACAATTATTAAAAAAGTCTATTGTTTTCCCTTTAAATTCAATAATATCATCTTCATCTAGTTTAAAAATTGTTTTAAAGTTATCGTTTAATACACCTAGAATATAATCAATTATTTGTCTTTGTTTTATATTCATTTTTATTTGCCTATATAGATTATAAAAACTATTGAAATAATCATTATAAAATGTTGAGTAGTAAATATCTTTGGTAATGGAATTAATCCTAATTGCTGCCTCATACTTCATTTCATTTATGTATTTTAAATTAGAAATTTTATTTGTATTGTCAGAAAAAAGTTTGTTGGAATTAATTGATGCTAGTGTCTTTAATATTTTTCTTCTCTTTGGGATTATGTTTTTAGGTAAAATAAATTTAATTTTTCCATCATTATTATTTTTATTAAAAGTAAAATTAATATTATAATTATCATATTTGTAATAGAGATAATATTTACCGTTTCTTATTAAACTATCTGCAATTGTTTCTACTAATTCATGTAATTCAAGTAGATAAAACTGTTTAGATATTTTAGAATTATTACCTTTTTTTAGTAAAAACATTTTATGAAAATCATCACATACACTAAAGAGCATCAATCTTGAAAACTCTTCAATAAATTTTTCCTTTTCCATAATATATTCCATTAATAATCATTTCCTTTCCCACCATTTATATTTTGATATATATTTATCCTTTTTAGAAAAATGAGAATTTAAAACATATAAAATATATATTTCATAAAAATCATATGAAAATCCTATTGTTTTATCATATAAAAATTTATTAATTAACTCATCATTAGAATCAATTATTTCTGTTGAAAAAGGACCAACATACTTATATTTTATCGATTTATTGTTTCGCATATATAACATAATTTTTTGAGTTAAACTATGATAAAACATTGAGTGGGCTAGAACATTATCTCTATATGCTAAAGCTGATATCTTACACTTATTTAAAAAGTAGTCTTTATATTTTTCGTTATTGATTAAATCATTAGCAAGCTCGACAATACATTTTTCCCACTTTGTATCATTGTTTAAATGTGAATAATAAATTGCAAAACCACTTATATTCATAAAACTGACAGTAGTCATAGAATATTTACTTATCAAATATGGAGTATTTGAATTAGTAGGAATAATTTTTGAAATTAATTCTGAACTAATTGAACATATTATTGCATATTTTCTATATAGTGGTTTAAAACTATCAAAATCATTATCAATAATTGTTTCTAAAAGAAAATTAGTCAAATGATAGTATATTTCACCGACAAAATCAATTTGAATTTCATTAATATCATACTTTTTTTCTGAAAGAATCATAACAACATCGCAAAATTGATTAAAGCTTTGAACTAAATCTGCCTTTATCTTTTTTTTCATAGATTCAAAATCAATAATTATATGATTATAATTGTTATTAGTAATTTTAAATTTTTCATAAATATGAATCGCATTATCAATTCTAAAATATAATTTGTTAGCGATTTCAATATTTCTAGAATAAACAATTGCTGCATTCTTATATAATTTTAAATCATTCATCTTAAATGCAATTTTATTTAATTTTTCAATACTATTTGACAGGTACATAAATAAATCTTTCATATATTGTATAAACAAAACTTTCAAATAATTATCGCAAAAATCACATGTTGTAATCATTTTTTTCTCAATCAATATCTCATTTTGAATTTTGCTTATGAAGTCATTAAAATCATCATTATTTATTATGTAATTATTCTTTTGAAGTATCTTTACACTATCAAAATTTGACCAATTAATATTTTGAAGAGTATTATAACTTTGATCTAAATAGTTTGAAAACCCATTACAAATGCTGACATATGACAAAGAAATCATATCAAATAAAGATACTATATATTTATTGTCATCTAGTGACTGATTACCATAGTTAATGCTTGAAATAATTTCACTAATGATAGACTCATTCTTTTTGAACCAATAGTTATAATCACCAGATAAAGTGATAACATCAAAATATTGGTTATAATAATCCATATAATAATTTGTTTTTTCATACTCATTCGAATGTAACAAAATATTAGTGATCTTACTATTTATTTCTAACAATTTGTCTTCTAAAAAATATTTATCTTTTACAAAAGTAGGTTGCAAAGATGTACCTGTTTCTACAGCAGTGATAATTGCAATGTCATCCTCTTTAAACCAGTATTTGGGTTTTGTTATATTTGGAAACCAAGCAGAGCTAAATGGTATTTTATTTTTTATACTGCAATATTTAGATATAATTCCTAAATTTATTAATAATAATGAATACATCCCATCAAAATCATTATCATTAATTAACGAGTTGGAAAGATCATCAAGTGTTTTTATATAAAAACTTACAATCTGATAATTATGGTGTTGAACATTTTTATTATCATATTTGTATGAATCTACTACTATTCTATCAAAAGCTTTATATATATTTTTCGCAGCATTTTCCCCAATTAAAACTGTATCAGAATAAATGAATATACGTCTAGATAAATCAAAAAATATTATAATAATACGCATTGTTAATAAAAGAAAAATTACAGAAACTGTTATATCAGTTTTCAATCCAATCAAGTTAAATAATAGCAAAAACAATGTTATAATTATATAATTCATTATTGCATCAATATATTTTTTATTTGTTTCTTCTTGCAGTAATTCGTTTGAAATTCTGTTTGAAATAGTTGCATATCTAGAAGTGAAAATCCCAGAAAGATTAGCATAAAATAAAGCTATTAAGAACCCTGCAGTTCCAATACAAGAAACTAAGAAATCAACAAAAACTTCAGAATTAAAAAATAAATGTTTAGTTAATATTGTTTTAAAATTAAAAAAACAGGCAAAATTATCAACTAAAATACTTACATAAATAAGAATTAGTGAACAAATAAATCCAACAGCAATTCTTTTTGAAATTGTTTTTAAATTATTATATTTTATTTTTAAGTTTCTCATTCCCAAAAAAGTTGTTAATTTATTTACAATTTTATAACTAAAATTTAGTCTTTTTAAATCTGCTTTTTCTTTTTTTTCTTTCTTTTTCCATTTCTTATAATTATAAATATTTCTTGATAAGATAATAATCACCTCCAAATGGTTATAACAACATTTTAAAGTATTATATCATATTATGAACAATATCAAAAAAGTATTATTGCATGTAATAATCTAATATAAGATAAGTTGTTTATATTTGGCTCTTATAAGGGTTAGTAATATTATTAAATAAAAGACACTTTATTAAAAGTGCTTTCTTTATTTTGCATTAATGCTGTTCATAACTTCAAAAAATTTATCTGGCCTAATATCTAAAGCGTTACATAGTAAAAAGAAAAATTCTAAAGATGGGGAACATTCTCCTCTTTCAATTCTCCCATAATGCTTTTCATTTATACAGGCATCTGCAGCTAATTGTTCTTGAGTAAAGCCTCGATTAATTCTAATATATTTTAAAGTTTTACAAAATAATAAATTATAGTCTTTCATAATACCGCATATATGCGGTTTACCACCTCTTGAGTATATGATATCATTAAATCATCAAATTTACAAATGAAAGGAGATATTTATGAAAAAATTTGAATTTGATGCTAGAAGCTTTAGGATGCTTCCAAGTCCTTATAGCGATTCGGAAATTGGAAACTCGCCTATAACTTATGAAGCTTATGTAGAAATACAAGACTTACCAGATACCTTTCCAATGAAAACAAATCCAAGAGAACAGAATCTTAATACTAAAGTTTCAAAGGCGATTCGAGAAAGTGTTAATACATTAGATGAAACTTTTCATATTAAGAATAGAGGAATTGTTTTATCTGCTAAAAGTGTAAGCTACGATCAAAAATCAAAAAGAATGACTATAATAATGGATAATGATGAAGTCCACGGTAATATTGATGGTGGTCACACATATAAGATTATTTTAGAAGAAAGAGACAAAATTGAAAAAGAACAATATGTTAAGCTTGAAGTAATTGTTAATGCCGAGGATTTCTTTACTGACTTAGCTGGTGCAAGAAATACTTCAGTTCAGGTACAAGATAAAGCAATTGCAGAACTTGAAAAGAAATTTGACCCTATAAAATCTTTTTTACCTAAATATATATGTGAAAATATTGCTTTTAAACAAAATGAAACAAAAAGAATTAGTGTGGAAACAGTATTATCAATACTGACTTGTTTTGATATTTCTAAATACAACGATGTTGATAGTCAACCTATTTCATCATATACCCAAAAGTCATCATGTATTAATTCATATATAAAATATTATGATGAGGATGAAAAAAATGAAACCGTTAACAATCCATATGTTAAAATGGGACAAATTGCTGAAAAAGTATTAATGTTATATGATAGAATAGAAAAGAATTATCCTAAATATTATAAAGCGGCATATCCAGGAGGAAAATTCGGTGCTTTGAAAGGAATTGGTTACAAAGCTGGAAAGAAATTCAAGACAGAATTATATGATGAAGAAACAGATTATAGTATCCCAAAAGGATTAATTCTACCAATTTTATCATCGTTTAGAAGTCTGGTAATAGAAAAAGACGGAGAATATCGATGGAGAGATGGGGTTGAACCATTTGATTATTTAGATAAATATGGCGAACAGTTAGTTAGATATACAATGGAAAGATATAAGTCTTTGAGCTCTAATCCAAATGCATTAGGAAAGGATTCTGGACATTGGAGAGAGCTTTATACATTTATGTTATCACAATACAAAGATGAATTATTAAAGCAACAAGGATTTGATATTTAAAAAGATTAGAAATTTACTTCTAATCTTTTATAAACTTTTGTTTTTTGTAAAAATAATATATAATGATTATTAGAAAAAGCAACGTTTGAGGAGGTAATGATATGAAAAAAGGAAAACCATTCGTTAAGTGGGCAGGAGGAAAGCGTTCAATAGTTGATAAACTAATAAAATTATCTCCCGAGAAATATGATACTTACTATGAGCCTTTTGTAGGAGGAGGAGCAATGTTATTTGAACTTGATCCGCAAAAGGCTGTTATAAATGATTATAACAAAGAGTTAATGAACGTTTATGAGTGCATCAAAGATGAGGAAAAACTTGATTTAATGTGTAAGGAACTCAATAAACATGAAACTAATCACTCAGAAGAATACTATTATGAGATTAGAAATTTAGATAGAAATAAAAAGAAGTTTGAAAAACTTGTAGACTATAAAAGAGCAGCAAGAACAATATATTTAAATAAAGCTTGTTTTAATGGATTATATAGAGTAAATAGTAATAATGAATTTAATGTTCCTTCTGGAAAAAGAACAAAAGTAAATACGCATGACATCAATTTAGGAATTATCCACTGCTTTTTAAATTTTAAAGAAATAAAACTATTATCTACAGATTTTGAAGAAGCAGTAAAAGAAGCTAAAAAAGGAGATTTTATATATTTTGACCCTCCATATGATTCAGATACGACTACTTTTAATAGTTATACAGAAAACGGGTTCGGTAAAGAAGAACAAACTAGATTATCAAATGTATTTAAAGATTTAGATAAGAGGGGATGCTTTGTTATGCTTTCGAACTATAACACAGAACTAATTAGAGATTTATATAAAGATTACAATTTTAATTATATTGAGGCTCAAAGAAATATAGGAGCAAAGGCAAAAGATAGAGGTATGGTTGAAGAAGTAATAATAACAAATTATAAAAATAATGTTAGTTTTGATGAATAATTTTCGAATAATATAATAGGGAGCGGTTTACAATGAAAACAAAATATTATTATGATTCAGAAAATTTTAAGTTAATATTAGGAGACTCTTTTAAAGAATTAAAAAAATTAGAAGAAAAAAGTATTGATATGATTTTTGCAGACCCTCCATATTTTTTATCTGGAGATGGAATTACATGTAGTGGTGGAAAAATGGTTTCAGTCAATAAAGGAGACTGGGACAAGAAGAAAACTATCGATGAAAAACATAAGTTTAATAGGAAATGGATAAGACTATGCTATAACATTTTAAAAGATGATGGAACTATATGGATTAGTGGAACGATGCATAATATATATTCGATAGGAATGGCTTTAGAACAAGAAGGTTTTAAAATAATCAATAATATAACATGGAAAAAACTAAATCCTCCACCTAATATTAGTTGCAGATTTTTTGTTCATTCAACAGAAACAATATTATGGGCAAAAAAGGATTTAAAAAAGTCTAAACATAAATTTAATTATGAACTTATGAGAAATTTAAATGGTGGTAAACAAGCTAAAGATGTTTGGGAATCATCTTTAACTAAACCTAGTGAGAAAAAACAAGGTAAACATCCGACTCAAAAACCAATTGACATATTAGAAAAAATAATTTTAGCTTCTACTGACGAAGGAGATTTAATCTTGGATCCATTTAATGGAAGTGGTACAACCGGAATAGCAGCAAGCAGATTAAATAGAAAATATATAGGAATAGATACTGAAAAAGAGTTTCTAGATTTAACAATTAGAAGAAAGGAAAATATATGAAAGCAGTAAAAGGTACAAAAAATAAAAAAATAAATGGTAAAGATTTAACTTCTATAGTAGATATATTTTTTGATAATAAATATACAATATATGTTTTCCAAGGAAGCATAAGTGAGAATGACATAATTGTAAAGTATTCTGAAGAAGGAAAGAAAATGAGAACCCCAAAGCATATTCATTGGGCAGTAGATTTATTATTGAAATTGCAAGCTGAAAAAGAATTAACAAGAAATTTTATAAATGAAATAAGAAAAGATTGGGAAGAATGTAAGCCTTTAAAAAATAATGATGAAAAAACCTTAGTAAGTTTGGTTGATAATTATATTGAAATAACAGATATATCAAAATATAAAGAGCTTGATAACTATGGAGAATATGATGTCGAGTTTTTGATTGTTTTAATGACTTTATTAATGACGCAAGAAAAAACTAATAGAGAAGATGCATATATGTTTGGAAAAGTTCTTGATTCACTTATGGAAGATGAATTAGATATTTTTGCAATTATGTCTGCATCAGGATTTGGGGGTAGATTTTAGTGAAAAGAGATTTTAATGAATGGTTA
>CAZVUP010000027.1:10744-19376 GCA_964630365.1 uncultured Muribaculaceae bacterium | reverse complement strand
TTTTTTACAATATTTCTTACTTCATCATATAAAGAACTTGTTAAAAATCTATTTACTTGGAAGAATGATTTAGCCGACACATAATACTTTTTATCATTGATAGGACTAATAATTGATTTGTTTGTACTTAATAGTTTATTATTTACTATTAGTACATCAACTGCACTTAATAGTTTATCTTGATTAGTTATTGCTCCTTTTATATCTACTAAAGTATTAGTTAAATCATTACTTGTTTTAATTGTTACTTCTTCGACTTTTTCTTCTTTTAATAATCCGATAATTTCATTTATCTTGTCATTTACTAATAAGCATTTATTAATAGGTATTATTTCGTTAGAATGTTTTTTGTATTGACCTATTATCTTATTTTTACCATGAAGAACTATTTTATTGCGATAAGCATTTTCTTGAGAATAGGATATTTCTCTTACTTCGATATCTTTATTTAAATACTTCTTTACTAACTCTTTTACTTTAGTATATTTAAACTCATTTTCTTTTGAATAATTTAAATGGTTAAGGCAACAACCACCACATTCATTAGAATATGGACAAAGTGGTTTAATTCTATCTTTTGATTTTTTAATTATATTTAATACTTTGGCTTCTGAATATTTCTTTTTATCATTTATTATTTCTATTTCGACTTCTTCTTCTGGTAGGGCATTTTCTACAAATACAATTTTATCATTTATATAAGTAATTCCACGTCCAAAATTATCTAATTTTTCAATAGTTACTTCCATAATAATTACCTCTTATTAATTATAGCATACATATAAATTAATTATCAAAACATAATAATAATGGTGATTTATGTGGTAAGTATGAAGATTAAAAAACAACTGATGCCTTCTAATGATTATATATTTGATGAAGTTGTTGTTGCTAATAAAAAAATTGAATTAATATATAATGAAGTATTAGCGGATAGTAAAAGTATAAATGATTTTGTTTTATTAAGATTAATTAGACTGGATAGAAAACAACTTAATGATTTAGATAATAATATTCCTAGTTGTAATATTTTAACTATAAATGAAAATGATATTATAAATTATTTAAATAATGGTTTTTTGATAATTATCTATAAAAAAATTTATGCATGTGAGTTAAGAGCTAATTTAGATCGTGGAGTTAGTCTGGTTCAAAGTGAATTGTCTTTAGGTGGAGCGAAAGATAGTTTTTCTGAAATATATAATACTAATTTAGGTCTTATTAGAAGAAGGATTAAAAATGAACATTTAAAAGTACTTAATATGGATATTGGAAAGTATACAAAAACTAAAGTTGGTGTTTTATATATTGATGATATTTGTAATAAAAAGTTAGTTAACTCTATTGAAAATAATTTAAAAAGAATTGATATTGATGGAATAATGGATTCTAGTTACTTGAAATATGCTTTAGAAGGAAAAAACAACTTTTTTCCAACAATTATTATGACAGAAAGGCCGGACAAGTGTAGTATGGCTTTGCTTGAAGGGAAAGTTGTTATTATTGTTGATAATAGTCCTTATGCTTTAATACTACCTAGTCTGTTTCTTGACTTTTTTCATACCCCTGATGACTATTATCAAAAGTCTTTTAATGCTACTTTTATTAGAATAATTAGATTATTTGCTTTTTTAATCGCAATATTTACACCAGCTCTTTATATTTCTGTAACTACAAGAAATTATGATTTAGTCCCATTAAAACTTCTCTTAATGTTAAAGGCTGGAAGAACATTTGTCCCCTTCCCTGCTTATATTGAAGCTTTATTTATGATTGTTTGTTTTGAAATACTTAAGGAATCTGATATTAGAATGTCTTCTACCAGTGGTTCAGCTATTTCAATACTTGGTGGACTAATATTAGGTGATGCAGCAGTGGCAGCTGGTATTGTTTCTCCTATTATGATAATTATTATTGCAATATCTTCAATTGCAGGATTAATCTTTAATTCAATTGAACTTGTAAATACATTAAGAATTTATAAAATCATCCTTTTATTGCTTGGAACAATATTAGGTATATATGGAGTTATTATTGGTACTATTATACTTATTTATAATATTTGTACTACTGAGATATTTGGATATCACTATTTAATGTTTGATAAAAATGAAATTAGAGATTCATTTGTAAAAATAGATACCAATATAAAGTATCGAAATTCTAAACTAACTAAAAATGTTATTAGAGGTAGATATAGATGAAAAAAGTTGTTTTAGGAATTTTAATATTCATTATTTTTGCTTTTATTATAAAAATACCCAATTATGTAGAATTAAATAACTTAGTTATTGTTGAAGGTATTGGTGTTGAATGTAAAAATAGTAAATACTCTTTATACTTAAAAGAGATAATTCCAATTAAAGGAGATAATGGTATAACTTATAAATATAAATACTATGAGAGTGAAGCTAAAAGTATTGAAAAAGCATATAATAACATTATTGAAGATTATACAAATAAAAAGTTTTTTTATGATGATGTAAAATACATTATTACTAGTTGTGATACTAGTGAAAAAATTACTAATTATTTTCATATTAAGCCTAAATATATAAAACATGTTGATACTGATATATTAGATGCTCTAAAAAAATAAAAAACTGCATAATGCAGTTTTTATTTTAATTTTAGACCAACATCATCAAGTTGCATTTGATCTACAGTATTTGGACATTCACTCATTAAATCAGAGGCTGATGCTGTTTTAGGGAAAGCTATTACATCTCTTATATTATCTGTTCCAGCTAGTAACATTGTTAATCTATCTAGACCAAGAGCAAAACCTCCGTGTGGTGGGCATCCATACTTTAATGCTTCTACGAAGAAGCCAAATTTTGATTCAATTTGTTCTTCTGTTAGTTCTAGGGCTTTAAACATAGTTTCTTGAACTTTTTCATCATGAATACGAATTGAGCCACCTCCTGCTTCATAGCCATTAATTACAATGTCATAGGCTTTTGAATAGCAGTTTGCTTTATCTGTTAATAATTTAGAAACATCTTCATCCTTTGGCATTGTAAATGGATGATGGCAAGCCATAAAACGGTTTTCTTCTTCACTCCATTCAAATGATGGAAAATCAGTTACCCATAGTAATTTATAATCATTTTTATCAATTAATTCTAATTCTTTAGCTAATTTACATCTTAAGGCACCTAATGATGTTTTTACAATATTCCTTTTACCACTTACTATTAGTACTAGGTCTCCTATTTCTATTTCTAATACTTTCTTTAATTCAGCTATCTCTGCTTCTTTCATGACTTTGAAGATTGAACCTGATACTTCATCTTGAAATTTTAAATATGCAAGTCCTGATGCTTTATATGTTTTTACAAAATCAGTTAATTTATCAAGATCTTTTCGAGAATACTTATCAGCTGCATTTTTAACGACAATAGCATTAATAATTCCTTTTTCTTCATATACATTCTTAAAAACAGTAAAATCCGTTTCTTTAAAAACTTCTGTAATATCTTTTATTTCCATTCCAAAACGTAAATCTGGTTTATCAGAACCATATTTATCCATTGCTTCATCATATTTCATGCGCATTAATGGCAATTTGATATCTATTCCTTTTGTTTCTTTAAATATGCTGGCAACTAGTTGTTCACCAACTTCCATTACATCATTTTCATCAACAAATGACATTTCTACATCAATTTGCGTAAATTCTGGTTGACGATCAGCTCTTAAATCTTCATCTCTGAAACATTTAGCAATTTGGTAATACCTTTCTACCCCTGAAACCATTAATAATTGTTTAAATATTTGAGGGGATTGTGGTAAAGCATAAAATTTACCTTTATTAACACGACTTGGGACTAAATAGTCTCTTGCTCCTTCTGGAGTACTTTTACATAATACTGGTGTTTCAACTTCTAGAAAATCTAGACTATTAAAAAACTTTCTTGCAGCAAAAGTAATATTATTACGTAATACTAAAATATTTTTTAAATTATCTCTTCTTAAATCTAAATAACGATATTTTAATCTTGTATCCTCTAAAGCAGTAGTATCATCAGTAATTGTAAATGGTAAATCTTTTGATTTATTGATTAGTTCAAGGTTAGTTAAATCTACTTCTATTTCTCCACTTGCTAAATTTAAATTCTTACTTTCTCTTTCAACAATTGTTCCTTGAACACGAATAACATATTCACTTTTTAATTCACTAGCAAGATTGTAAAACTCATTTTCTGGTCTAACAACTACTTGTATTATTCCAGATCTGTTTCTTAAATCAATGAAAATTAATCCTCCTAGATTTCTAGCTCTCGCAACCCAACCATATAACTCTACTTTTTCACCAACATTTTTTAAATTGTAATACTTATATTTTTCCATACTTCACTCTCCTATAATATAAAAACAGTTATTATCCACTAAGGGACGAATAACTGTTAAATCCGCGGTACCACCCAATTTACTATATAAATAGTCACTTTTATGATAACGGTATAAACCGGATTGATTATAATCAAACTCCTAAGTGTCTTCCTTTATTTATATTTGTTAATTTTCACCTGCCATTAACTCTCTAAAAAACTAAATAAAGTACTCCTCTTAATCAACGTTTCTAGCTATATTTTAAGACTATATTTTTAATTTGTCAAACTTAAAATATATTGAAATTAATAATATTGATATAGTGGAAAGTATTATTCCGAATTTTAATCCTACTGGTTTATATTTAAAGACTATTTTATTTTCACCTTTAGGTACTTTTAGACCAATAAAACCATTATCTACTTTTTCAAATAATACTTTTTTTCCATTTACTGTCGCAGCAAAACCTTTATCATATGGTACCTGATAGACTATAAATACATCACTAGCAGTATTAATTTGTGATGAGAAACCATTCTTTTCAAATATAAATTTATTTTTAGTGATATTAATATCATTATTTAAAATGTTTTTATATTTTTTTATTTGTTTTTCATCTAATAATACTTTATTATTTAAAATAATAATTCTTTTTTCATAAATTAGTTTATTAAATTCTTCTTGATTAATATAATCATTAACTGGAAAACCTATTTCTTTGGCATCATTATTCTTATAAATGGAATAAGCTCCAATTTTCTTTTGATAATCATATGGAGTAATATTGGTATCATTACAATACAAGACATATTTTACTCCAAGTAAGCTATTTAATTCTTTGTTTTCTACAGGAATTAAGGTTGTTGCTTGTCGAGAAATACCAATACTATTATAGAATTCAAAACTAGATGGATTAACATTACTATTAAATGTTCTGAGATCATTTATTTTATTAATATAGCCAATATTTGGATAACATAATTCTGAAGTGTTTGTTCTATGATTATTTAAATATTTATTAAGTTTTTTATTGTACTTTAAATAATCAATATAGCCTGGCATTGGTTTAAAACTATTATTTTTATATTTATAGACCATATAATTACCAAATAGTGATACATAGATAAATATTGAAACAAGTAAAAATATTATTTGTTTCTTTTTATTAACTTTTGTTGAAATGACAGTTATTATTATTCCCAGTAGCATTATTATTAATACTATCATTAAATATTGCAAATCAAAAATATCGAAACTATGTACTTTTTTGAATATTAAACTTAATATTGTAATTATTATAATAATTATTATGGTAGTAATTAAACCACTTTTTATTGGCAATTTTTCTTCTAAACATTTTATTGATGCTAGTGAAAATATAAGTATTGGCATAAAAAACCATCTAGCATAATATACTGTTGTAAAAAGATAGAATGAACTATTTAGTATAGGAATAAACATCATTAATAATGATATAAGCATCAATATAGAAGTAGATGTTTTTCTTCTTTTAAAGAAATATGAGACTGCTAAAACTATTCCTACTACTGGTAAATAGAATTCAACACTATGATAATTGGTTGCTGTTAAAATAGCTCTATTTGACATTAGTTCTGGTGGAGATATTAGGCTTCTTACAATTTCAAAATAATTAATAAAATTATATTTTAAAGCATGAATTATTGTCCAAGAACCATTTATACGAGGGTTACCCATGGTAAATACTAAAGTTGGTAAAAGTATTGGTGCTGTTATTAATACACCTAATAGACCTTCTATTATTATTTTTATGAAGCTATTAAAATTATATTTGTATTCTTTTGTTAATACTTTTATAAAATAGTATATTATTAAAAATAATACTTCACCAATAAAGAAGAACCAGTTAGTTAGACAACATAATGCTACAGTTCCCAGAAAATAGCCTTTTTTATTATCATAGACTAGTTTATCTAATGAATATAATAGTAACGGAAAAAATGCTACTACATCATGGAAATGATAAAATAAGATATTTGTTAGTTGAAAACCACTAAAAGTATATAGTAGTGCTCCAACTATAAGATAATTTTTATTCTTAACATAACGCTCTAAATATAAGTATGAGAAAATAGCTGTGACTACATATTTTAATATAAAGATTGGCCCAATTAAATATGGAAAAAACTTACTTGGAAATAAATATCCTATTAAATTGAATGGACTCATTAAATTATAAAAGGCAAAAGTCCCAATAAAATTACTTCCTAAGTCATTGTACCAATTCCAACTAGTAAAACCATTTTTTATGGAATAATTCATTAAGATATTAAATGGTATTTCTTGATAGTCAAAATCTGCTATTAAAGTATAAATACCATGACCAGCAATAATATTTGGGATAATAATACTAGAGGCAATTATAAAGGTTAATATTATTGTTACTAATAACTTGTTTTTAAATAACTTTTTGATATTAATCACCTCCATTTGTATTAGTATCAATTGTTTCTATATTTATATTCTCTCCATCAGATGTCAACAATATTGTGCCATCTGTATCTGTTCTATACACTTTTGATCCAATTCTATTTAGTTTATCTAGAATAACATTATGAGGATGCCCATAATCATTATCTTTACCAACTGAAATAATAGCATATTTCGGATATACTTTTTTTAAAAAGTTAGCACTTGTTGAGTATCTTGAACCATGATGCCCTACTTTTAAGACATCACTCTTTAAATCTTTATTTAAAATTCCTCTTTCAGCATCTGTAGGGGCATCACCTGTAAAAAGGTATGATGTATTCTTATAGTTTAATTTTAAAATTATAGAATCCATATTTAAATCTTCTTTATCATCACCAATATATAGTACTGTAAATTTAGATTCAGCCATAGTAAATGTCGAATCAATAAGTGGTGTTTCATATTCAATTCCTTTTTTATCTAAATTATCTATAATTTCTTCAAATGTCTTATTATTTACTAGTACATCTGGCATATAGAAATGTTCAATATTAAAATTTTTAATTATATTATCCATACCACCTATGTGGTCTTCATGGCCATGGGTTCCAATTACATACTTAAAATTAGTTATACCTAGTGTATTAAAAAATTCAACTAAATTTTTACCATCTTCATTATTACCAGCATCAATTAGTGCATATTCACCACTATTTTCAATTAAAATACTATCAGCTTCACCAACATCTAAATAATATATTTTAAAATTAGCATTACCATCAATAGTTTCATTAATTTGATTATCTACTTGTTTTAATTCGACATTTTTATTATCAGTTAAATTAATGTTATCTATTGTATTGTCAAAAAAATATGTTACTAAAAGTACTAAAAATAGTACTAAAAACTTTCTTAATAATTTTTTGTGTTCTATCTTCATATTTGCTCCTTATAAAAATATAATAGCATATTAAATATTTAAAATAAAGAACACAAAAAAGAATCCTATTGGATTCTTTTATTATTTTGCAAATTTTTTGTATAAACCTAATGAGATTATCATAACAAGATTTATTAATAATACTATTAAATTATTATTACTTGAAACACTTGTATTTGGGATAGTTACTCTACTATATTTACTAGAACTTGGATTAGTTGCGTAATTATAATAGTCATTTTCTGGTATATCATAACCTGATGTAGAACCTGTAGGAAGTTTTTCATAAATATATGTTACATCAATCATTCCGTCTTCAAATTGACCTGAACGTGCGCCAACAACTTGAGTCAATCTGTAACCTCTAAATGATCTTAATATAGTATTATATCTTTCACCTACTTGTCCTTCATATGGCATATCTACACCAATCATATTTCCATAAATATCTACATAGTGCGCAACAACTTCACCTGTTTTAGGTGTATCTGATGATTGACTATCTCCACCATCTGCAGAACCACCTTGTTGATCATTACAATCAGTGCAAGTATTGTTGTTATTCTCGTTATTATTTTCATTGTTGTTATTGTTTGTATTGCCTCCATTAGTGTTATCGCCTGTTTCTACTGTAGTTGTATTACCTTCATTAGTATTATTATTGCTTGAATTTCCTCCATTAGCTTCATTATTTAATGTATTATCTTTAATTTCAACTGTATTATCATTTGAGTTATTTCCACCTTCTGCAGTATTAGTGTTAGTAACGTCTCCTGTTTCTACTGTTGTATTATTTTCTACATTCCCTGTTGTTGCTTCGGAAGAATTGTTAACATCACCAGTTTCGACATTTGTATTATTTTCTACATTGCCTGTTGTTGCTTCTGAAGAATTGTCAACATCACC
>CAZVUP010000027.1:0-10644 GCA_964630365.1 uncultured Muribaculaceae bacterium | reverse complement strand
TTGTATTATTTTCTACATTGCCTGTTGTTGCTTCTGAAGAATTGTCAACATCACCAGTTTCTACATTTGTATTGTTTTCAACTGTAGGATTATTTTCAATATTAGTATCGCCAGTAGTAATAGTGTTATCTCCTGTTTCTACTGTATTTACTGGATTATTTTCTACGTTTGTATTATTTTCAACGTTTACATCATTGTTATTTTCTGGATTATTTTCAATATTGATTGCAGGATTATTTTCAATATTTGTATCTCCAGGCACAAGATTTGCGTTGTTTTCTACATTTGTATTATTATCGCCAGTTTCTACGTTAACATTTGTATCACCGTTAGTAGCATTGCCACCTTCAGCATTACTTTCACTATTATTACTATTGTTATTAACATTGTCTCCTGTTTCAACATTTACATCAGCATTATTAACTGGATTATTCTCATTATTTACATTATTTTCATCTTGATTATTATTTTCATTGTTTACTTCAGTACTATTATCATTATTAATAGTAATATCAATATTTATAACTGGTTGAGTAGGTTCTTGTTCTCCATTATTGCAACTATTATTGCAGGTATTGTTGCATGAAGAACAGCAATTACAACCACAATTATTATTGCATGAGCCAGTTTCAGTCTCGTCAGATTTAACTTTTTCATACATATAAATTACTGTTGTTTTTGGTTGATTAATTGTACCTTGTGTAGGTCCATATACTGCTACAAAATTGTAACCATCAAAGCTCTTTTGTTCAGTAGTATATGTTGTACCATAATCACCAGTAATAACAATATCTTCATCTACTAATTTTCTACCAGTATTTTCAATATATTTAACTACAACTTCACCTGTTAGAGTTTCTGGTATTTTTTCATATACATAAGTAACTGTTGTTGTTCCAGTACTATATGTACCTGATGGATTTCCAAGTACAAATTTTGGAGTGTATCCAGCAAAACTCTTTTGTTCAGTAATATACTCTGTACCTACTTCTTGAGTGTCAGTCCATGAATCTAATAAATTATTATTTGTATCGATATAATTAACTTTTAGAGTACCATATACAACTTCTGGATTTTTTGCATATACATATGTAACTGTTGTTGTTCCAGTACTATATGTACCTGATGGATTTCCAAGTACAAATTTTGGAGTATATCCAGCAATTTCTTTTGCCTCAGTTGTATACTCTGTACCTACTTCTTGAGTATCAGTCCATGAATCTAATAAATTATTATCTTGATCAATATAATTTACTACTAATTCGCCTGTTACTGCAGGAATTTTATAGTAATAGATTACTACTTGGTCATCTTTTGTATAACGACCTCTTTCATTTCCTTCAGTTCTTACCCAATTATAGTTATTAATATTTTCTTTATAATAATCATATGTAGTATATTCTGATCCAATTGAATCAAATAATACTTCTTCTTCTAATAGTACATTATTAGTACCTTCTTCAAGATATTTAACTGTTACTTTTCCTACTGGTTCGTAGTAATAGTAAACTTTTATATTTTCATCTTTAACATATTGACCTGTTTCTTCACCTACAACGATATTAATATATCTATAACCTTCTATATCATTGATAGGTGCAGTTTCATATGTTTCAGGAACATATCCTGAAGTTGTTTTTTCAGTAATTACTTCTCTTGTAGTACTATCAATATAATAAGCAGTTACTGTTCCTTCATCTCTTTTATAGTAATAGTAAACATTAATATCTTCTTTATCAAATGTTCCTTCTACATTACCACTATTACCTACCAAAGTATAGTTCGCAATATCAGTACGAGCAGTTGTTGTATATGCTTCTCCTACTTTACCTGGTTTAGTATCAGCATCAGTTAATTCATGTGAATGATCATCTGCATCAACATAGTG
This sequence comes from uncultured Muribaculaceae bacterium, assembly GCA_964630365.1. Taxonomy (GTDB): domain Bacteria; phylum Bacillota_I; class Bacilli_A; order RF39; family UBA660; genus UBA3789. Next base: position 8,756 of record CAZVUP010000027.1, on the reverse strand, counting down.
AGTAATTACATTTGTTGTAGGTTTAGTGTAATAGTATATTACTACAATAGGATTTTCTTTAGAATCTTCAGTATATTTACCATAAGGTTCACCAGAAATTGATGATAAAACATAATTTTCAGGTTTAGCATCGATAGTATAATACTCGTCTCCTACTGTACCATATTTAACTTCTTCAGCTGCTAAAACATTAGTATTATCATCTGCATCTAAGTATTTAACAATCATTTGACCTAATTTTTCATATAAATAAGTTACATTAATTGGTCTTCCATCTAGGAATTTTCCTTCAACTTTACCAGTTGATCTCCAATATTTATAACCTCTATCTAAGATTTCTTGATGTCTAGTAGCTTTAGTTGATTCTGTTTCATAATTTTCACCAACTAAACCAGTTAATTCATCATTATCTCTTAAGACATTATTATCTAAATCTTCATAATGGATAATTACTTTACCAATGTGATAATCTACTGTTGGAATTTCAAACTCTTCAGGTTCTCCAGCAATTCCTTCTGAATTAATAGGATATAAAATTCCTTGTTTATTTGTTGGAACAGTGTGTGTTCCTTCTTCATAAACAACATTATTTAATTTTTCAAAGAATACTAATTGTGTATGAGTATAATTATTAACATCTTCATTAATATTCCATACTAGATGTTCTTCTTCTCCTGGAACATATTCAACAGTGTATTTATATGTTCCATCTTCATTTTTACCGAATCCATAATTATTTGCAGAAATTTCTTCTGCTGCCAAAACTTGGTCACCAATTTTAACAACGATTCTTTCTTTATCATTAACAAAATCAAAATCATTTCCTACATAGTCAATTACTTTTGATCCTTTAGATAATAGAATTAAATCTTTCTTTAATTGATCAAAGCTTGGTTCTTGATTGTTATTAAGATAACGCATAAATGCCTTTGAAGAGTCCCAATTTCCTTCTCCGGCTCCTGTATCATTAACACCAATAGCATATGTATGATATTTTCCTTGTAATAATTTCCAAGTTTCATTACAGTGCCAATAAGCTATATCAATATTAGATGCTGTTCTTGGTTGTCTAGGCGTTTCAATGTATCCTTCGCTTCTTCCCTCTGGTGTTGTTGCATCATAATACATCCATATATAATCATATTGATCTCCATTGCTTTCATTATTACGAGCTTCAACATCTGCAAGATACTCTTCCCATTTATCAGCATCTGGAACTTTTGGACGTCTAACGTTTCCAGCATCAATTCCAGCCTGAACATAAGGATTCCAATAACTCTCAGCCCAGAATCCACCATATGCAGTACCAGATGCACTACCTACAGGTGCATAAGATCTTGTATATGGAGTTGTATAATCTCCATCTTTACAATGTAGATATACAGACCCATCTGAAATTAATACAACGAATTTATTATCATTAGGTATTTCAGAATCAGATTCCAATAATTCTTGAGCAGCAAGCAATCCTGCATGCATATTAGAACCGCCGCTATATTTTACTTTTAATGCTGCAACGATTTCATCATATTGAGTTTGAACATCAAACCATTCTGACGGATGACCAATTCTATTAAAGTGAACTATTGCTACTTTAACACTGGCACCAGATTTTTTTAAATCATTTAATAAATTTAGAGAATTTTCAATAGTGCTTGGATAGTCTGAGTAAGTTGACTTATCTAGTACAAATACAACTTCTGCTGTATTTTGAACTTCACCAGATGGTAGTGAAATAGTAATTTCAGTTTCACCATTTTCATTAAGATCAGAGGCATCTTTAGATTTATCTGTATCCCATTGATTATCATCTTCATCAGCTTCTGTTGGTGCCCTTGCAGGTTGAACATTATTAGCTTCAGCAGTTGATTCTACATGAGCTGGTTCTCTTATTTCTAATGGTTCTTCTACTTCAACGTTTGAATCATCGTAGAAAACATCAGTTGCATTATACTGCTCTGTAGCAAGTGGTGTTTCTACAATATTTGTATTATCAGTACTTTCTGTAGCATAAACATTTGTAGTTAAAGTTGGCGCAAAATTAACGGCAAATAAGAATGCTAAAGCAGTACCTATTTTGAAATATTTTTTCAACCTATTTTTCCTCCTTGTAAAAGTTTTATTAGTTTATCCCTTTCTACTCTTACAATAATAACCCCTTTTATTTCGTGTTATTTGGATAATTAGGTTAACACAATTAAATATCTTCAAGAATCTGTTGGTAATTCTCTCAAATCATTACCAGTGTATGCATAATTGATGTTGGCGCTATCAATCATACTTTTTCACTGTTGCTTTCTATAATAATTCCAAACAATTTGGATTGTCAAATGCTTTTTAGCTTTTCTTTTTTTGACACTTTTTTACATACAATTATCATTTACGTAAATAACCTTATAGTTTACACTGCCATTCAAGTAAAAGCCTTTACTACTAATATATTATTTACACATTTTAAAAATTGTATTTTACGTTTGTTTTTGTAAATTGATTTAAAAAATATATTGTAATTTATGTAAAATATAGTAAAAAAAAGCAATGTTTTTTAGTTTTCATCGCTTTTTTCTATATTTTTTTGGAGATAATAGCCATTAAAATTGATATGATTTATCTCATTTGTTGATTTTTTATAACTAATATTTAATGATTTTATATATAGTGCACTGCCTTGATCCAGTTTAATAATTCCATTTTTTGGAACATCTACCCTTCCATCAGCCATAACTTTTTTAAAAAATGGTTTAATTAATTCTACTATTTCATTATGTTCAGTCATATTTTCAGGTGCTATATCATAAAAATCTAAATCATCTATTTGACCACTATTATCTGCAAATTCATACATATCAATTGGAATTAATAGATCATAGCCTGTTATATTTACTGAATCATTATTATTCTCATAATCAATATTTTCATATTTTTCTTCTGGTTCGTAATAATACTCATTATATTTTTCTATTTTTTCTTTTTCTATATAACCTGGTAATTTTTCTTTCATATGAAGAGAATAATTTATATAATTATAGATATTTTTAATTTCTTTTTTCTTTGTTTCTGATAAATTATCAAAGTTTACTCCTTCATAATATATCTTTTCTAATCTATTTAATTGACTTGTATATGCAACATCATATACATTAAGAAATGGCATACTTAAGGTAACAAAGATGATTCCAGCGCCATATAATATGGTCTTATTAATATCTTCTTTTAGAATGGCATAAACTACGACTACTACTTCAAAGAAGATTATGTAGGCTCCAAGATATCTTGTTATTGTTAATCCTCTACTAGCTATTCTTAAAAGTAGTGAATATATTTGCATTAGAATTAACGGAATAAAAGCAACTGGTAAATATTTGGATATTTTTTCAAGAAATTTATCATTATTTTTAAAATTTTCTATTAATATCCAGGTTGGGAATCCTACTGAGAAAAGTCCAGCTACTATTTTAAATATTTCATTTGACGGGATATTTAAAGTTACTACTATTTTTAATAGATAAATATAAATAATTACATTTATTAGAAGAATTACTGGCAATTCTATATATTTTATAAGACCCTTCATAAATTTTTCAGGCATTATACTATTTTTACTAGTGATACATAATAATTCTCCTGGTATAGCAAATAGTCCTAAAAATAGAATTTCAACTCTAATAATTATTTCACTTTCAGCGGAAAATAATGCCATTATAATAAGTGTTGAAAACATTAATCCAGCTTGAAGGATTGATAATGCAATATTAAAAATAATATTATTTCCAACTACTTTATTAAGAAATTTTGGTAGCGTTTCTTCCGTAGCTAGTTTATAAATTGCTAAAGAAAATAGTGTTGGGTAGATTCCTATTAATGCAACTATCTCTTTAGTGCTCATATTATTATCTACTATTGTTATTGCTGAAATGATTGCAAGAACAAATGATAGTATATACATTAAATATTTTTTCTTTTGACTTGTAAAAATCGTATCAACAACAAAAACTAGGACGTTAATAAATACTAATGATAAATATAATTTAGCATATTCTTCTTCAAAACTAAGTGTTGTAACTATTAATGTTGAAATTAAAATTGTAATTAAAGTAACTGCATATTTTTTAATATTTTCTTTTTCTTTATTCATACCTTTTTTTATCTTTGTATAAAATTTATTCATATTACTCTCCTTATCTTTATTTATTATAATTATACAACACTTATATTTTAAAATAAATAAAAAAGTGCTAGGCAGCACTTTTTATGGCTTTTACTCTTTCTACTTTTTTACTGACAAATCTCTGTAGTTCTTCTTTGGTACTACTACCAATGCATTTAGCAATCATTTTAACACAATCAATTGTTAAATTTTTAGTTGTTTCATCTATATCTTTTGATTCATAGATTAGTTTAATAATATTTTTATAATCTTTCTTTAAATCTAAAATAGTTTTTACATTTGCTCTATCTAACATTAAATCAAGATTTTTTATAAAATCTAATCGCTCGGCATCACTATATTTTTCAAGTATTCCTTTAAAACCCTTTTCTAAGGCTTTTGATAATTTACTTAATTTAGCTGGAACAAAATGATCATCAACAACTGGCCAATTGACTATATCGTGGGCTAGTGGTCCTTTACTCTCTGATTTTATAATAATATCATTATCATGATTGAAGAATAATCCAACTATTGAATAATCAGATATTATGTGACTATATTTATTTTTAATATTTTGATATTCTTTTGAATTGAATTCTTTATCAAGTAATCCTGGGCCATCGACATTATAAATATGCTTTATTTTTCTTTTTACTAAATTATTAGCATACATACCAGCTACTAGGGCAAAATTTCCGCCTTTGGAGTGGCCTCCTAAATATAGATTTTTATTACTAAATGTGTATAAATCATTAATATATTTAATTGCTTCTTTATGAGATGCTGTTGGGAATTGTAGTGTCAACATAAAATTTTCTTTCCAGCCACTGAACATTTCATCGGTTCCTTCATATGAAACAAAAATATTATTTTTCTTAAATTCTATAGCTACTACACCAAACTGTATATCGCTATTCCCAACATACTTGTAATTAGTTAAGATACAATTTTTATAGCGATTTGTATCTTTAATATATCTTAATAGTTTATTTGCTTCCCTTACTGCTACTATATTATGATCTTTGCCTTTATATGTACTTAAATGAGCTCTAGCAACTTCTTTGATCGTAAGTGGTTTACCATCTAAAATATTGTCATAATTAGCATATGATAGAAATGAAAATAGTACAGCATCAACATCATTCATTTCCATTTCTTCGAAAGTTTTCATTCCATAATTATCTATATAATTATAAATACTCATAGTATCACCCTTTAATTAGTATATCATATTGCTTAACAAAATAAAACAAATTGCTTTCGTAACTTGTTTTACTTATTATTTAAATATTTTATTGCCTCTGTTGCTGCAATTGCTCCATCACTAGTGGCTGTTACTAATTGACGGAGTTCTTTTTTTCTGTTATCTCCAGCTGCATAAATTCCTGGAATATTAGTATGACAATCTTCTCCAGCTTCAATATATCCAAATTCATCAGTTTTAATAAGCTTTTTAAAATTCTCATTTTCTGGAACTCTACCAATAGCAATAAATATGCCGGCTACTTCTATTTCTTTTAATTCTTTACCATTAATTAATATCTCTATTTTTTCTAGTTTTTCCTTAGCTATTAATTTATTGACAGTAGCATTATAGATTATTTCAACATTTTCTTTTGTTTTTAATTTATCAGCATCAATAGATTCTACTTTTAATTTATCTTTTCGATGAATTAAATAAACTTTATTTGCTAAATCTGCTAGATATAGAGCATCTTCAATTGCTGTATTCCCGCCACCTACAACTGCAACATCTTTTCCACGATAGAAATTGCCATCGCAAGTTGCACAGTAAGAAACTCCTTTTCCAATTAGTTCTTTCTCATTATCTAGACCTAGTTTTCTGCTTTCAGCTCCTGTTGCGATGATTACTGTTTTAGTTTTATAACTATTATTTGGTGTTATGACTTCTTTAAATGAAGTATTATCTTTAATATTTATGACTTTATCAAAAATAAATTCAGCTCCCATTTCTTGGGCTTGATTATATAGTTTTGTTGAAAAGTCAAAGCCTGAAATGTGAGGAGCCACTGGATAATTATCAATTTCTAGAGTATTAATAATCTGACCACCATAGGCTATTGCTTCTATCACTAGTACTTTTTTTGATGCTCTTTTTCCATATATAGCTGCAGTCATACCGGCTGGGCCAGCACCAATTATGATAATATCATACATTTTATTCACCTATAAACTTTTCTAATTCTGGTCGAGGTAATAGACCAACTTGCCTTTTTTCTTCTTTGCCATCTTTAAACATTACTAAACATGGTATTGAAAAGACATTATATTCACGTGCTAATTCTTCATTATCATCAATATTTACTGAAACTATCTTTACATTCTCATTTTCTTTAGCGATTTCTTCAAGTGTTGGAGCAAGCATTCGACATGGCCCGCACCAATCAGCGTTAAAATCAACTAATACTTTTGTTTTTGCTTCAAGAACTTCTTCCTTAAAAGTGTCATTTGTTACACTAATTATTTTCATTTTTATTCTCCTCTATTATTCTCGTTAATAACTTTGTTACTGCTGATCTTAGATTATTAACTTCTTCTTTATTAAGGGCACATATTTCTTCCATTTCTAGGGGAACATGTGATGTTTTTTCTTCAAGTTCTTTTCCTTCTTTTGTTAACTCAATTGATAAATTTCTCTCATCCATTAATGACTTGTTACGAGCTATATACCCTTTCTTTTCTAATTTCTTTAATAACGGTGTTAATGTAGATGAATCTAATAACATTGTTTCACTTATTTTTTTGACATTTGATGTTTTCTTATCCCATAAATACATCATAATAACAAATTGTGTATAAGTTAATCCATACTTATCTAATAATGAATTATATTTTCTTATAAGCTCCTTTGAACATATATATATTGGAAATATCAATTGTTCATCTAATGGCATAGTTTCATATTTCTTTTTCATAATTATTCCTCCTACTAACTACACAAACGTTATTCATTAAAAATATTTTTTATTTCAAACAGTTTGTATACAACTAAAGTTTAACACAAACTAATATAAAAAATCAATACCTAAATGTATTGATTTTTATTTATATTATTATCCTTTATCATTTTTTTATTGATGATTCCACCATACTTTTTCTTTAGCTTTTTTCAAGTGTAATAAATCATGTAAATGACGACAAAAAACTATCTCCTTCAATAATTCTTTAGTTAGTGCTTCATTGTTGGTTATTTCTAATAAATCATAGTAACTATATGCATAAATAATATTTTGAAGTATATTATCTGAAAATCTTCTTCCACTATTACCTATCTTTGATAAGATTTCATTTTCTAAAGTTTCTATATATTCTTTAAATTCCTCGTCAGTTTTCCAAAACTTACTAATAAGGTCTACTTTTTCAAGATATGTCCAGTTATCATTTTTTAAAATATAATATCTTAAATCATATGGACTTATTCCATGAACGATAGCTGTTTTCGATAAATCAATATTAAGTTCTTTTGCATAGGGATATTCTTGTATTATATCTTCTTGTATTTTCTTTATTGCTTCAATGACTGCAAAGCCCTTTTGTTCTTTTGTAAGTTCTAGTTTTTTGTTCCATAGAGCAATGAGCAAGAAAGAAAAACATCCTTTTTTTTTGCCATCTATATATGTTCTAGCAACTGCTGAATTAGAAAACACCAATTCTATTAATTCATCATAGCTTGTTTGGTCAACATCTGTACTGTTAATAAGCATTGATTCAGCTATAACTGGATATTTGATATAGTCTTGATTATTTTTGCCTTTTTCGACTGAAATAGCTTCCTTTAATATGCTACGATCATATTTTATCTGATTCCATAATTTTAAATATTTAATTCCATCTCCATCTAGATGAATGCTTTTAAAAAGCTCAAAATTAATTGTTTTTATATTTGCCATTTTTTCCCCTCTTTTTCTTGGTAATAATTAATTGCTACATATTATAACATACTTTTATATATTTTTAAATAGTTTATTTAAAAAAGTAGTTACTTTTATATAACTACTTTTTTTAATATTTAGCATGTTGTTTTTTCGGGATAGTTGTAGCAACTTTCAAAACCTCCTGCAATACCTGTTTCTGCACCATCCGCATCATTCATTTGTTTTTTACAATTTATTTCAACTTTGTATTTAGGAACAGATATCGAACCACTTGTGGTAGCTGGTGTTAAGTTAGTTACTTTGCCATAGCAAGTTTTTTCCTTGCTTTTGGGATTAACTGGTCTTTCAAAGTAGCCTTCATCAACCAGTGTTTTGAATGTAACACTTGATTCATATCGATGTTTCATAAAGTATTCTTCAGCTGCGACTGCAGCATTATCTGACATCATTCGGTAATTATCATTGGTTGCTCTTTCTCTGTACCTAGTATATCCAGCAACTGCCACTCCTGATAGAATTCCTATTATTGTAAGCACAGCTAATAATTCAACCATACTAAATCCTTTATTATTACTATAATATTTCATATCATCACCTAGTTTAATTTTACCACAAAAATATTTAAAGTAAACAAAAGATTGACTTTAGGTCAATCTCAGACTGTTGACAAATAGGTTTATATTTTAACTTATTTGTCTTTTTGTTTGTAA
>CAZVUP010000026.1:0-20162 GCA_964630365.1 uncultured Muribaculaceae bacterium | reverse complement strand
CAATTTTTAAACATTTCTCTATAAAGTCCAACCATACTTTCTACTTCTTGTTCTCCCATATCTTTAAAAGCATAAGGATATGAAGCTTTTAAAATTAAAATTATTTTTGTTATTTCACTTTCCTTCATTATAAATTCTTTGTAATGTATCAAACACTACATCCTTTCTTTTTGATTTTTTTTCTTTAAGTTCATATACATCCTTCCAAGAATTAACAATTGAATTTTCTATCATAATGTATTGAGTTTCCTCATCATAGTTATTCAACTTATTTACTAAAGCTTTTATAGCTCTATCACTATTTACTGCCTTTATTTTCTTTCGTAATTCAAGAAATTCATTAAACAAGGTATTTACCTTTAAACTTTCAAAATATTTTTTTTCAGCTTTCTTTGGTATATCTTTAGATATACTTTCTTTTATATATTCTTTTTCTTCTTGGTATTCTTTATATTCTTTTATGTTGTTACTTGTTTGTTGTTTGTTTGTTACTCGCTTGTTAGGTTCTTGATAGTCATTGTAGTTATTTATTGTTATTATTGAATATCTGTTTGTTGTTTGTTTGTTGATTTCTTCACTTTTTTGTAATTTGTCTAAAGATGTCCTTATTTGTTGATATGTTAAACCTGTTCTTTCATGCATTCTTTTTAAGCTTGTTAAACATTGCCCTCTTTTTATAATTTCAAATCCAACTTTACTATCTTCATAATTTGCATCTAAAAGTAAATCAATAAATAATCGCATTGTATTTTCATCTTTGTACCATTGCCATTCTATTATTTTTCTGTGTATTAAAATATATCCATCCATAACTCTCCTTTGTTGTTAAACCCCACTTTAATTAACTATTCTTTATGCAATAGTCCATTGAATATCCCTGCTCTACACATGTTCTTACAAATGCTTTTTGCATACTTCTCATTGCTAATAATAAAATTGCTATTGCTATCATTCCTATTGTAATTCTTACCCACCTTTTTAATCTTCTTGTTTTCATTAAGTTCTCCTTTCTATAAGGTATAAAAAAACCAAAATCAAGTACGATTTTGGTTGTGTTTTTCATATTATATATTATGTTAAGTTCATATATATTGACAACCAAATTACATACTTTCTGTAACCTTATGCTTTCATTTTATAATACATGTTTTTAATAGTCAATATATTTAAGTTATTTTTTTTATTTTATATGTCAATTTACATTTGATGATAGTATATATAATTATTGTTTTTTACCATTGTTGCACCATTATAACCATATAATTTATCTTGTTCTCTACTCTTCATTCTTTTTAATTTTTGTTCAATTAAAGCTATAATTTCTATTCTAAATTTGCATAATATAATATTCCATTTCTTTTGATGATTTCTTTTTTCTTTTCTTAATTCTCGCTTTATAGTATCATATGATGCTATTGTATAAAAATTGTCATTATATTTACATAAAATATTTATTACTGTCCATCCCATTGATGTATCTTCTCCTATATTTTTAATAACACTACACCATTTATATGGTCTTAAAAAAATTTCACCATCTGTTTTTCTATACATTACTATATATTCAATATCATTCATATCTGTTATTGGTTTTTTCAATCATATTACCTCCCCTTTTTTCAAATTGAAATATTATACACTTTACATTTGATTTTGTCAAAAAAAAGTAAAATATGTTACTTTACCAGCCATACATATTCTACTTTTAAATTTCTAGGATCAAACGTGTCATACAAGATTTTTTGTTTAGAACACGTAAGATGACCTGGTGTACTTATTATCAATGTTGCATCAGGGAACATTCCTGACACCTCTCCTATCGTGCCATAAATGCCGTTTAAACGATGAAATGTGTTGTCAAGGTATTTTATTACAAACTCTCTTTTATCAAGCAGAGTGCCTTCATATTGGGCTAAATCACTTAAATAATCATAAACATAATCATATCAATATTAGTTCACTAATTAAGTTCATAATTAGTTCATAATTTCGCTTTCGTGGTGTTATAATACATAATTCTTTTAATTAGTCAATATGCATTATTTTTAAATTGTCAGTATATTGTCATGTTTTTGTCAGTAAATAGTCAAAAAATTAAAAAAGACTAGCAATTTTCTTTTTTAACTCTTTTTTTCTACGATAAACTGTTCTTTCATGCATTCCTAATGTATTCCCTATTTCAGTTATTGTATATCCTTTAACTAACATATCAAATACTTCTTTTTCTTGTTTTGGCTCATTAAATATAACACTATTTATAATTAAGTTATATTTATATTGATTCATTTTAAAATCCATTCTTCCCCCATCGAGTTGGTTATTATAGCATATATTTAAAAAAAGTCAAAAAAAAAAGACTAAGTCATACAAATAACTTAATCTCTTTCTTTTGCCACTCCTATTTAGGTGTTTACAGCATTCTTGCACGGTCAGGTTATACGTAATCCCTGCATTTATACAGTGTTGTGCCAGTATAAATGTTTATGTGCATTTCTAGTGCCTTTATAAGCACTGTACTAACTGATATATGGAATTTCTATAATAGTTAGCCCGATAGAAATATGGTGACATAATGACGTAACCTAACCTATCTCCTCAATATCAATCAGTACACTACCTATAAAGTAGTGTTACGCACAATAAATAATTATATGCGAGGATAGAAATACCGTAGACATATAATTCATCTATCAATTTTATAATAACATTAAATTAAATTTTTTGCAATAAAAAAAAGAGTGCCTTATTTAGCACTCTGTAAATCATTAAATTCTTGTTCAAGTAATTTCTCACAATATTTTTTTGTTTCGCTGTTATATCCTTTTGTTATGTACTCATCGCAAGAATCTATTTTATCTTTTCTTGGTATTCCATAAGACCATATCATTGTCCTTAATGTTGTTTTTTCTATCGCTGCTAATTTATTATTTATTGATGACAAAAAAGTATATCCTGCAATTATAATGCCAATAAATCCAACTACAATTGTAAGCAATTCTTTTGTCATTTTTAACTTTTCCAGTATTTCTTTCATTCCCTATTCATTTCCTTTTCATGTTTATTGGCAATCTCTATTAATATTGGTTGCCATTTCTTTTTATTTGAATGTACTTTTTGATGACAATTAATGCATAATCTTATTATGTTTCCAAAATATGTATGCCTTCCACAACTGCCATATCTTATATGGTGAATATTTAAGTTGTAAGGATTGCCACACAACATACAATATGGTTCTTCTTCTGCTATTGTTTTATATATTTCTTTTTCTGTCATTCTGTTAATGCCTTGTATGTTGCTGGTCCTACCCAACCATCTACTTTTAAATGCATTTTCTTTTGGAAGTCTTTTGTTTTTTGAAGTGTGTCTGGTCCAAAACTACCATCAATTTCTATATTTTTATAGCCCAACTCTTTTAATCTTTGTTGCAACCATCTTACCATAATAGGTGCTTTTACTAAATAATGTAATTGGTGTTCATTACAAGCTTTTGTAGTTAACGGTCCAAAAGAACCATCTACTGCTAAACCACAATTCCATTGTTCATTCATGTAGGCTTGTAATATTTTAACTTGATTTAATGGAAGTGGTTGATCTGTATAATCAATCCATTTCATTTTGCCATGATAAGTCCATTCTAAAGATTTTTTACCTTTATAACTTCTTATTCCTTTGCTGTCAATATGACTTATAACTGCTCTTTTTGTACCCCATGCTGTTGTATCATCAAATACATCACCATTACCTAAATAAATGCCCGTATGGTTATATTTTGTACCTTTCATGCATAAATATTCGCCTGGTATTAAATTACTAAAATTTTGGCTTACATCTGTGCAATAATTTAATGCCCCGTTACATGTAAAATCTGCTACACCATTTGATTTATATACTGTTCCACCTCTAAATAAATTTTTATCTGCTTTAAAACCCCATAATATTGATTTCACAGAAAGTACACAATCAAATTGCCATTTGCCATCTTTATTAAGCTTGCTCCAATTTGATCCTGAATAATAAACGTTAGGTACTTCATTAACTAACCATTTTAATCTAGCTATAAATTGGCTACTTGTATATACTTTACTCATTAGCTAGCCTCATATTCTGCTACTGTTTTAATATTTGTTAATGAATAAAATTTATTTTTTAACCATGTTTTAAATGCGTCATCTTTTACTATAACTAAACAATTTGATGGTATATATCCCATCATTTGAGAACTTGATGTAATTTTTGTATTATCAAGTGTTCTAATGTCTATTTTTGTTACTACCTGACAGTAATAAAACATGTATGTTACGTCTGTTACATTACTTAAATCTAAATTTGATAAATCTATTTCTGTTGCCTGTCTGCAAGAATTAAACATGTATGTGCAATTCGTTATTGTTACTCCACTTTGAACATTTAAAGTCGGTATTTCTGTTCCTGTATATCCTGAAAACATATACGAACAATTTCCACTTGTTATAGTCAATGGACTTGGTACTTTTTTTGCTAATTCTTTCCATCCAGGTTTTGATGATGTTCCATACGTTATTTCACTTTTAAAATAATCACTTAAATCTGCACCACCACCTGCACTAATTTGTCCATTTTGTGCCATTGTTGCTATATCTGTAAAATTAGTCCCACTTGATAAATTTAAAGATGTATTTATTGTTCCCAAATCATCTTGTAAACTTTCTAAATAATCGGCTGTTGTATAATTCATTTAACATCCCTCCTAATTATTACTACTTGGTGTTGTTAATGTAGCTAGTATTGTGTTTATATCACCTATTTTATCATCTACATATTTTTTTGGCGTAAATTCTGTATCTTGTGTTGGTGCTGAATATGAACTTATTTTTGGTATTGTTGCAAATATTTTTGTTCCACTTATTGTTTGTTCATCACTTAATAAGTAATATGTTGTATAAGATATTCCAGAAAAAGCCAATGTTCCATCTCTTTTATATGATATATTTGTTACTCTTTTTTGTCCTGTATTTGTGCAATGTGTTATTTTCCCGATTTCATATTGATTTTTTGATGGATTATCATTTAAATAACTAACTGCATCTTGTATTGTGTAGAATAAATCTAATTCATAGCAATACATATAATTATATGTGTTCCCTATACTACTTACTTCAACATCAGTATTATATACTTTATAATATATAGAACCGTTATTTGCCTGTGCTGAGGAAATATCATAAATTCCTGGTTTTAAATCGTTAAAAACTATGTAATTACTACTACTTGTTTTAGATATTTTTGCAACTTCAACATTTCCACCAACATCACTCAAATCAATACTTGCTGTTGTTGTTCCTGTTTTATCAGTTATGCTTATTGTTGTTACATTATTTGATTGTGTTACATTTGCTATTGGACTGAATCCATCTTGTCCGTTAGTTCCATTTTGACCGTCAACTCCGTCTTTACCGTCTTTGCCATCTTTTCCATCAATTCCATTTGTTCCGTTAGTTCCATCTTTGCCGTCTTTCCCTGATGGTCCTTGTGGTCCTTGAATACCTTGTATTCCTTGTGGTCCTTGCTGTCCGTCAAGTATTAATACAGTTGATGTTTCTCCCTCTTTGTCAGTTAAAGTAATAGTTGTTGTTGTTCCTGATTTACTTGCTGTTATATCTAAATTATTTACTTCGCTTATTGCAGCATCCAATTCATTTAATTTTTCACTTGCTACATCAATCCACTCACTATAACTTTCGTCTTGTTCAATTAAGGCATCTATACTTGAGCCTACAACTACATAAAATTCATTGCTTTTAAATACCGGTATTTCTTCATCATTTGTTCCTTGTGTAATTACTAATTGCATATTTATTCTACCTGCTTTTGTCATAACTGATTGAACTGGTAATTCGTATGTTTCCCCTACTTTTGTTAGCATAACATATGATGCAACTGTTCCTTGTTTTACTAGTTCAAGCCTAGCTGTTCCATCTACAAATTCATCATTAAAAGAGAAAACCAACTTTTCTTGTAGGTTTTCTCCATCATTTCCTATTACACTTTTTGTTAAATTAACTTGTCTTGTTGCTTTATTTATAACTATGTTAATGTTTTCCATATCAAATCACATCCTTTTTTTATTTTTTCTTTTTTTTGCTTAATTCTACTTCTGGTAATCCTGCAATTGATGTAAGTATTGATAAGATTCCTGCAAGTAAAGCAGTAGAACCTACAATCAACCAATCAACTTCATGAAAAGCAGCACTTGTTCCTATTGATGCTATTGCTGTTTGTGCTATTGTTTTTAATGCTCTTATTCCTGCACATTTAAACCATAATTTATCCATATTATTTCCACCTTCCTATCGCATGATAACCTACATATACATTTGAACTACTTGTAGTTGTTCTTAAAAATCCTATTCTTGATATTGATGTTTTACTTCTTTCTATTGCATACACACTACTCCATGCATAATCTCCAGTATTTTGTGTATTGGCAACTACCATTGGAGGATTTGTAAATTCTATTGGAAAAGTAATACCACTTGTATAATTTGCAAGATACATACTTCCACTTGCTGAAAATGTTAATGTACCCAAATTTTTTATATTCCAACATTCTAATCTTCCATCATCATATTTTACATAATATCCGTTTGAATTTTGTCCACTTACATAACCTATACCTTGATATTCTACATAATTTGTTCTACTTGAACCTATTTCTACTTGTATATCAGTGAATTGAGCACCTGTTCCTCCTGCAGTAGAAAAAGCAACAACAATTAAATTTGATGTCGCTGTATAAGTAATACTATCATAATTATTAGTTGTAATATTTTTTTCAACTTTTAATACATTATTATCATACACAGAAATTTTTGCACCTGTTGAACTTGTTCCCATTGATACGCATTTTGCAGAAAAAGTAAATGTTTTCCCATTTAAATTTGTAAATTTTTGCCCATATCCATGAGAATTGGCACTATTGTAATTACTTGTTAAAATATTGCCTGATACTGTATTATCTGTCCCTATATCTGTTCCATTATTTCCTTTAATATTTACCTCACCATTAATATTAAAAATATTTTTTGTTTTAATACTATCAACTATTACATTGCCCATAGTTTCATCACCATCTAATAATCCATTTAATTTTGATGCATTTAATGGTGTTGTTGTATTAGGTAGGTTTTTAAATATTTCTTTTGCCATTATTTATCCTCCTTTAATTTTTTTATTTCTTGCTTTAATTCTTCTATTTCTTTTTGTTGATATTTTATACAATTTATTAAATCAGGTATTAATTCAATATAGTTTAATGTATATTTGCCATCTTCTTCAATTTTATATACTTGATTTTTATACCCATTTTCATTTAATGCTTTTTCAACTTCTTGTGCTGATAAACCACGATGTTTTTTTTCTGTATTATAATCGTACTCAATTGGCGTTAAATTTGTAATAATATCAATTGATTTTTGTTGTTCTATATTTTTTATATGTTTTTTATATCTTATATCACTACTTGTATGTACACCAGAAGAATTTAAATATGCACCTAATGAACCACTTGAATTGTATGCATAAAAAGTTCCTGAATCTATTACAGCCCTTATTGTACTCCCTGACCATAATGTAAATATTCCGTAAGAGAATATTGTTGATATAACTAATTTTTGACTACCCTTTGAAAATGTATAAGTTCCATTTGTAATTGGTATACCATTTAAAGTCCCTGATACTATATTTCCTGCTTTTAAATTTGTTATTGAAACATTATTTCCATTTAAAGTACCAGAAACTATGTTACCTGCTTTAATATTAGTTATACTTACGTTATTTCCATTTAAAGTACCTGTTGTTATTTTATTTGCATTAATATTTTGTGATGAAAAATTACTTGTTGTAATAATTGCACTTGATACTTGATTTGCAGTTATACTTCCTGTTGTTATTTTATCTCCATCTATAGTTGTCGATGTATCATTGTTTATAGCAGTTATTACACCACTTATATTTACTTTATTAGCACTAATTGTTATTTCTTCTGCACTTTGATTTATACTTGATATTACTTCTGTTTTTCCAACTTTTTGAGCTACTGTACTACTTATTGCATTTGCTGTTTGTGTTATTGTTGAATTTAATTCTGTATAGTCATTCTGTGCATCGCTTTTTGTTTGATATGTTTGTGCTACCTGTGCTGTTATACTATCTGCAGTTTGTGTTATTGTTGAATTAGTTGTTGCCAATTCATTTTTTGTTGCATATGTTCCTGCGACTTCAGTTCTTATTTGACTAGCTGTTTGACTTAATTCACTCTTTGTTGAAAATTGTGCCGTATATATATTACTTGCCATACATCTAACCATTAAATAAGCATTTGTATATCCAGGTAAAGTTATTGTATAATTTCCTGTTGACAAATATAATTGAGATTCTGTAGGAAATGTTGTTGTTTCAACTACTTCACTTTGTTTTAATACTACGTCACCATTTGCATCGTATTCACACTTTTTTGTTATTTGTACTACATTATTATCGTAATCAAAATAAAATTCATCATAATGCGTACTGTCATAATATAATAAATCATCAAATAATGTATAATAAAATACTTCATTTGTACTTGTATTTGTAAATTTAATTACTCTATCTGGCATGTATAATGTATCACTTGGATATAAATTATTTCTTGGATATAAATATGAAATATTTGTACCTGTTGGATGAATTTTCATTTGTATTGGTTGCGATTCATTTACATTTAATAATTGTACTTCTGCATATTCACTTTCTGCTGATGTTGTTATATCTGCTATATCTTGAATTTTGCTATTTAATTCACCAACTGATTGTGTTAATGTACTTATTTGTCCTGTATTATTTGATACTTGTGTTGTTAAGCTATCATAACCTTGAATTACACTTGTTGTTAATGTACCTGTTGTTATAAAATCAGCAACTATTGCACCATCCATTGTCATTGCAAGTCCATATGTTCCGTTAATTCCTGTACTTGAATAACCTAATCCGTTTATATTCCATCTCCATACATGTACTGCTGTATTAGGATCATCTGTGTCCATTATGTATAATTCATTATTTGTTTTATATACATAACCTCCCATAGCTTGAGTAATTAAATTTGTTGCTTTATCTTGAGCCTCTTCTAATATTGATGCAGGATTTATTTTTTGTAATTCTATTTCATATTTATTCATTTGTGTAGCATAATCTGGTTGTACTGTTCCTATTTCAAATTGTTCTATTGTATCATTTAATGGATTGTATACTGTTTTAATAACTCTTGTTATATAATTTAACCCAAATATTTCTGCATGTATTGTATCTCCTAATTCTACTCTTTCCAAGTTAGAATATTGTTTATATTCTTCTGTTTTACTTAATTCTAACCAATCAACTTTTATATTTATTTTAGGTTCATTTACATGATTATTATCGTATAATGCCTGCACTGCTGCTCTTAATGCATCATACGCATCATCTATGTCTTGATATGCTGTTTCATCTTCAGGGTCATATCGTATATCTTCAAATTCAAATATACCAATTTTAGGATATGGATAATCATCTATGTTATCTGCATCAATATATTTTTCAGGTAACATTAAACCATCAAATCCTATTGGCATTATTCTTGTATATAAATCATTTGTATCTACATTTAAATCTATTCCTGTTATATTTTTACCATATAATAATTTTTCTCCCCTATCAGCACCTATTCTTGCATTTAAACCTATATTCCAGTTATTTCTTTTTATTTCAATACCAAATAAATTTGCCATTGAGTTTTTTTGTTCACCAATTATTACTTCTACTAAATTTTTTCTTACGTACCTTGCTGTTTTTTGAACTGATACATCACTTGTAGTTGTAAATGGTAATTCATAATTAGCTCTCGCTAAAACCCAATCTAAAAAAGGTTTAGGTGATAAATTATATGGATATATATTTTCTGCTAAATCTGTTAATAACAAATAAAAAAGATGCACGCATGTTATTGTCATCTTTTCATATGTTTTGGTAACATTTTTTATAATAAAGCATTGATTTGTTCCATCAGCAACTTTACATTTTACTATTCTTTCTTCCTTTAATTCATTACTTAATACTTCATTTAAAGGATAATCAAATGTTAATGAATACTCTCCATTTAATTTTTCTGTTACTTTAGCATTTAATACATTATTTAAGTATCCAAATCCATTTTTAGTAAAATCGGTTGTTCCCTTTTCATATAAAATCATAATTACCTCCTAAATAAATGTATTTGAATATTCTACTGTTAATGATGTAATTGTTCCACTTTTTATTATTGGATTTGTTCCATTTATTATATAAGGAAAATCACCACTCATAATACTTGATTGATTTACACCATTTTTAGTTATAACTTTTGCCTCACAATCTAATAAGTATGTTCCATCAGCATCATGTAATGTAAATCCTACATTATTTATACTAAAAGAAATATCTCCTGTTCCTGTAATTGTTATTTTTGGATATGTTTTTGTGTATGTATTAGATGAAATTGACTGTTGGTCTGTTATTGTTACTGTTGTTGGTGTTACTGCTTTTGCTAATGGTTGTAAGTTAAATTGAATAATAAATTTTCTAAAATTAGTTATTTTTTCAAATGAAATTGCATTTGAAATATATCCTGTGTATTTTCTTTCACTATCAACTTGTAATTCTCCATATCCATCTAACCATGCCCTAATTTCATTCATATTCACATTATTTGTATCTAAATGACATTCTAAACTTAATAATAATGGTTCAAATGTCTTGTTATCTACTGCTAAATATCCATCTCTTCCTGGAATTGTATATTGTGTATAAGAATGTTTTGGCTTATTAGGTATTGGTGTTTTTTCAATTATAATTCCTTTTGAATTAAAAGAATAACCTTTCCATTTATAATTTTCATTCATTTTATACACCACCTTTTGCTAATGCACTATTTTTACGGTAAAATTCAAGTTCTTCTGCCAATTGTTGTATATCTGTTTCCCTATTATTATAAAATTTATCAATTGTAATAAATAAAGGATTAGTATTAGCTGTTGGATTTATTGTTGGATTTACTGATGCATCTACACCTGCTGTTAAACCTCTCATTGCATTTTGTACTTGTGGAAGTGTATCTTCAATACCTTCTATTAATCCATATCCTAAATTGTGTCCTATTTCATCACGCATTACTGCTGATGGGGAATGAATACCAAATATTGATTTAATTCCACTTAATATTGATGAACCAAATCCCTTTATTTTATCTAATATCCAACTTGTAACAGATTTAATTCCATTCCAAATTCCTTTTACCAAATTTAAACCAATATTAAAGCCTTCTTTTAAGCCTTCTGCTAATGATTTTAATATATTTACTGTTAGCTTTCCTGTTCCTACCAATACCTCTGGAATTGCCTTAATAATTCCTTTTCCTAATTCAATTGCAAGATTCATTCCAAATTTTAGTATTTGTGGTAAGCTACTAATTACTGCATTTCCTATTTCTACGATGCATTTTACAATTGCAGGAATTAAAACATCAACATTATTTGCTATTCCATTTGCCAATGCTACTACTATTTGCAAAGCAATTTTTATAATTTTAGGCAAATTATTTGTTATAAATAATATTATTGATTCAATCAACTTGTCTATTGTTTTTTGTAGTTCTGTAGTATCTTGTGAAACCAATTTTAAAATATTATCTATCATTAATGTAATTGAATCCAACAATTGTGGTGCTAAATCTATAAGCATTGTAGAAATTTCAGGAAGTAATTCGCCCATTAATTCTGCGATGCCTGTAAGTATTTTAGGTGCTAATTGTTTTAATACAACACTTACATTTTCTACTACTTTTTTTATTGTACTTGCTAATTGTGTTGCATTGCCAGTTCCATTTATAAAGTTATCCCATGCAGCTTTCATTTGTGAAACACTACCACTTATTGTTGATGATAGTTGTTCATTTGCTGTTCCTGCTACACCTGTTATTTTAGTATATTCAACTAATGCTTGTTGCATATCTGCAAGATTACCCATTTGATATTGTGTAGCATTCCCTTGTGCTTTATTCCATTCATTTACTTCTTTAATGATGTCTTGCATACCTTTCTTTGTACCAGCTGCCCCAAGGCGAAGATTATCGATTAGTTGATAATTTCCACGCATAACTGCTGCAAATGCTGTCGAAACTGTATCGGCATTAGCACCTGTTGCTGCTACTATATCTGCTTGTGCTTTTAATATATCATTAGTTAATTTTGCTGCCTTTTCCGTATCACCGCCAAATGATTTTGTTAATCCTACTGCATACGTATTTGCCTGGTCGTAATAATCTTTTGCACTTATTCCTATTTCTTTATATGCTTGTGATGCATTCTTTTCTACTGTTTTAAAAGAATCACCAAATAATCTTTGACTACCTTTTTGTGCCTTTTCAAGTTCTGCATATGATTTAATTCCTGCACCTACAGCTGTCGTTAAAGCACCTGCTACTGCACCTGTTACTTGTAACATTTTTTTTGATACTTCTAAAGCAACATCGCCAACCTTTTTTAAGCCTTCTTTTAATTTAGTTAAATCAGCTTTATTTGCATTATTTAACTCTTCATTCATTGATTTTAATGCATTTTCACTTTTTGCAATTTCTAAAGACAATTGATTATAGCTTTCTTTTTGCTGGTCTGTAAGTTTGCTATAATCTCCCATTTGTCTTTGAGCTTCTTTTAGTGTATCAAGTCTATATTTTGTTTCAAAAATATTGTTCTTTAATACATCATATTTTTGTGCAAGTAATTCTGTGTTTTTAGGGTCAAGTTTTAATGCCTGATTTAATGCTTTTAAGTCGCTGTTTAATGCATATACTTGTTTGTCTGTTTGCTTTAATGCATCTTGTAATTTTGTGGTATTACCACCAATTTCAATTGTAATTCCTTTAATTTTAGAACTAGCCATCATATCACTTCCTTTTTTTATGAATACTAAAAAAACTACTCCCATGAGTAGTCTTTTTACTACTCATAAGAGTAGTATTTTTTATTGAGATACGCTTGTTTCGTATACAGTTGAAAAGAAACTATTATATGCAGTTGCATTTTCTGTTGTCTTTTCCATTACAACTCTTACAAGTTTATCTGTTGCTCTTGGAGCTGCAACAATATCAACTGTTTCTGTTTGTGGTGTTTTACTTGCTTCAATTGTTGTACTTGTATTTGATGGTCTATTTGCAGTTACATTATAATACCAAAATCTTCTATTTGATGCATCGCCATCAATTTGGAATCCTAATGCAAATGCATTTGTACCTTTAGTTGCATCTTCAATTAAAGCTCCATTTGCATCTTTAATTTCATTTAGTATTTTTGTTCTAAAATCTTCATTTAATAAAGCCATTTCTAATGAACCAGTATATCCTTGATTTGCTGCTACATTATAATATTTAATATTATCTGCATAGAAATCTGTTTCATCTCCAGCTTTATCAAGTGTAATACTTACTGCACCTGGTATAGAAAAAATAGTTCCATATGTATATGAACTATCTCCTACAGCAGTTATTGGTGCAATATGAACTTCACTTAATCCAAATTTTACTTTGTTTGCCATAATTTACCTCCTATATTTCGTAAAAATTATGATATATTTTTTCATCATCATCCCATACTTCATCACCGACATCGTATGGAATTTTATTTGTAGTTAATAATTCCTCTAGTGTTTGTTGTAATGCAACTTCTTTTTTTTCAGTTATTAGTTCGATTTCAAAATCGTATGGTCTATAATACGTTACCCCATCTGCTTTAAAAGTATCAGGACTTATTTCTCTATAGACAACAAAAGGTATAGATATCTCTTTATCTGATACAAAATGGTCATATGCTACTGGTATATTTAATGTTTTTAATAAATCATAAATTCTCTTATGCATTTTATCCTCCATTTTTGATTATTCTTTCTATATCACTTTGAAATTGTTTTATACATTTTTGTTCTACTGGTGCTATATGGACTTTGGCATCTACAAAACCTTTAACTTCTCCTTTTCTGTTGACCATTCTATGCCCTTTTTCAAGTAAATGTGTTAATTGCCAATCTGTTGCATTATATACTGTGCAATTAATTGACCGTCTACCTTCTTGAGTTTTAACTCGCCAACCTTTTGCATATTTACCTGAATTTCTTCTTTTAGGAGAAGTTGCTTTTAATTCATTAACACCTTCTTTTGCAATTCTTCGTGCATCTTCTTTTATTGCTTCTTGAATATCAGCAGAATAATCACTTAGAATTGCTGATATTTCTAAAACGGAATTAGCCATTAATTCCCATCTTTCTAGCACATACCAAAACAATATCAAATTTATTTTTAGGATCTATTGTCCTTATAACTGAATATCTTGTATTATTCCAATTAAGTTCTTGTTGCCCATCATAATCTAGTCTTTTCATAACAAACTCTACACTAGGTGTTAAGCCTGTTTCTACTGCACTATAATATTCATTTGTTCTAACACTTTGCTTTTTTGCATATCTTTTAGTTAATGTAAAAGAAGAGGTTTTGACATTTCCTATCTCATCCTCTTCTAATACTTTGCTTACTAAATATATTATCTCGGTGTATTCCATATTATGCCTCTATATATTCTTTTATATGCCTTAATGTATCTAATTGATATGAATAAGAATTTTCATACATTTCCTTATTTACAACATCAAGTTGACTTAAAGCATACGTTATTATTGCAGTTTCAACTAAACTATCAGGATTATCAACTAAAGCACTGACTATGCCAATTCTTTTTAAATCTTGTTTCCCTGCATCTATCCACATTTGAATTGTTGAATCAAATTCATTATGTGATATGCCTTGTATTTTCTTTAATTTTTGTAATATTGTATCTTGCATAGTCTACCTCCTATATTATTTATTAAGCACTTACGCTTGGTTTTGCAATTAATGTGAATGCTTTATCTGCTACTGCATTCATTCCAACATAACGGCGACCTAAAATACGAACTAAATCATATTCCATAACTGTTTTGTCATCATATTTCATTTCAGTTCCTTCACCATTAGGGAAGTTAAGTAATGCACCATTATTAAAATCTCCAACAATTGCATATACAGCATTTGCATTTGCAGCACTATATGCAGGTAATGAGTTGTTAAATACAACTTTTAATCCTTCAAATGGATCTACAGCATAATTTGCACTGTATTGAGCATCTTTGAATGCAGCATATGTAAGTTTATTCATAACAATAATTGGATTTGTTGCTTCATCACTTAAATTAGCAATTGCTTCGGCAATTAATCCTAATCCAGGTGCTTTAGTAATCTTATTAGCAGAAACTTTGTCATATACACCTGTTTCTCCATTAGCACTTAATGATGCTGGTAATACTTTAATAATTCCAACTAATTCATCAGCACATTTCTTTGCAATTCTATAAGTAATTTCATCATAGATATAACGTAGGAAATCTTCCCCTCTCATATCTAATACTTCATCACTTATTGAAATCCATTTCTTGATTGACTTAGCTGGTAATTCTACAACACCTAAAACTAGGCTTTCTTCACTTACTGCACCATTTCCTTCAGTATGTACTGTTGCACCATCAGCACTTACTTCAAATTGAACTTTTAGATTTCCTTTAACTGAAACTGTCTTAACATATTGGATTAGTTCTTCTCTTTCCCAAGCTGTTTTAACAATGTCATATACCATATCTGGTACTTCAACTGTTGCACTATTTCCTGTTGCATATCCTCCTGTAGTTATCAATGCTCTTAATTCTTTATCATCATTAGTTTTAATGTATTCAGCAAATGCATTAATATATTCTTTTGAGTTTCTTAACTCTTTGTTGTTTTCCATTTTTCTCTCCTCCTTAACAACTTCTTTTGCAACAAAACTTTTTTCTTCTAGTTCTTTTGCTGCTTCTTCATTTTCTTCATGCTCTTCAATTTGTTTTTCTTCTTCGTTTAGTGTTTCAACTTCTTGATTTAGTTCTTCAACTTTTTCTAAATCTTCAGCTTTTTCAACTTCTTCACGAATTTCCATTTTACGAGCTTCAATTTCTTCTTTTCTAGTCATTTTTGTTGACCTCCTTTTGTTTTTTTGCTATTTAAGGCATAACTGCCATTATTCCTCTCCAGGATTTATTAAACGATTTTTATTAGTATCCACTAACAAAAAAAGAGTTCTCCAACTCTTCTTTAATAATCGTATTAACCTAATTTCTTTAATAGTTCTTGTTTTGCTTTTTCTAATTCTGCTTTTCTTTCTTCTTCTTTGATTTCTTCTTCATGTTGTTTTCTTAACTCTTCTCTTCTCTTTGTAAAGTCATCACATTTATTATCTCTAGCTATACTTACATCAGTTGCATTATAAAATGGTTGGTCTACTACTGATACATCAAATACTTTACCAATTCTAGTTATTGTTCTTGTATCTGTATCGTAATCATATTCATCCTCATCAACTGTAAATGCAAAACTTTGTTTATCTATTAATCCACTTTTTATAGCATTAAATATATCTCTATGAGTTGATACATCTTCTTGTAGTTTAGCATCCATAAATAAGCCTTTTTCATCAGTAGTCAACTCTAGTGATTTATTTCTAGTTCTTGCTAATACCATAAAACTATCATTATGATTGTATCTCAATACAACATCACTCATATCTGCTTCATCAAATGCACCTTGTCTTATTACTTCTGTGTAACTATATGTTTCTGGTGAATTAAATACTGCTGCATAGCCTTTTATTTCCATTTTGCCATCTTCAGTATCTTCTGCTCTAAATTGTATATCTAACTTTCTAATTTCCTTCTCTTTCATCTTCATTCCCTCCTACTTCTTCATTTAATTCATGATTTTGGTCTATTAAGAATATATCTCCATTTTCAATTGGTGCTAAGTTAAATACTTCACGTTGTTCATTTATTGTTAATATGTTGCTTGCATATCTTATTAGCTCTATTTTTGTTCTATTTGATGCATATTGTAATCTATTACTTTCAAATATTATTTCATTACCAAAATCCTTTTCTGTTGGTGTAAATAACTTATTTGTAAATTCTAAACTCATTTGTAATCCTATTGGTTCAAGTATAGATTCATAAAATGCATTCCACTCATCTTCACTATACTTTGATTGAAGTATATTTTCATTTAAACCAAAATAACTTAATACTTTATTATCAATTTCTTTAATTTGTCCATCACTTGCTGTTGCTGGCTCTATCTTAACTGGTATAAATTCTGTAGTTGCATCTAATCCACCAATTCCTGTTTTATCACCATCTGTTATAAAGCTTTTAACAAATTGATCCCTCATTCTTTGTACATCTTCAGGTTTTAATAATGACTTGGTTGATTTAAGTAATCCTTTAATTGATGATGTAGTTTTTATCGCATTTATTATTCCTTCATCAAGTATATGTTTCATTGATAATGTTTTTATTATAGGTTTTGTAGAACCACCAAAAACACCATCACCAATAAATCTTGTTAAATGAATACATTCATCATATGGTACATATTTATTGTTATTCCTTCCAAAATTAAACCTAATAAATAATTTACCATTATATTCATATAATTTGCCTTCATCATATAACAATGGATATAATGCTTCTACTCTTAAATCGTTATCTTTTTTTACATAAATGAATGCATCATTATATATCTCTAATGTTGCAATTATTTGATAATAAAATTGATAGGCATTTTGAAATTCATTAGGTTGTTTTGCTAATAGCCTATATGTTCTTCCTTTTAGGTTTCTTAACTCTCCATTAGAATTTCTAATATGTCTTGGATGCATTTTTGCACCATTTCTAGCTATTGCATCTACACATGTCATTATATCTGTATCTTTTTCTAAATCACCATGATATGTTGTAAATACTGCTTTATTGTCATCTAACAATCGTAATTCTTCGTATTGCCTTTCTGTTTCTTCTTTTTCTCTACCAAACAACCTTTTAAACATGCTCCTTAACTCCATTTTTATACCTCCTCATTTATATAATTTAAATATTCCTGTTGTTTATTAACAAAAATAACGTATGCATCCATTAACGATGCTACGCCATCTATTCTTTGCCTTGATTTTTCTTTTGACAACATAATATTCTCATTATCATCCTTTTTAATTGCTGCATTGGATAAGTTCCACTTTAATATTGGATTATTATTGTAATTTATCTTCTTATCCATTAAATCAGCTTTCATCTGTTTTAATGGTGCTGATTCTGTTTTAAACCCCTGGCGAACCTCTATCATGTCAAATCCATTTTCTTCCATGTCAATTTTCCAATAACTAGCATTCCAAGAATCATAACCTACCCACAGTGGTCTTAAATCATTTTTTTCTACTTCTTCTAAAAACCATTGTGTTACATCGTGATAGTCTATCTTGGAATCACCACTTAACCTTAGCCAACCATTTTTTAACCATTTATCATATGGAATTTTATCATCTATTACTTTTTTCTCTAGTGAATTAGTTGGTATCCAATACATTTGCTTTACTCGTATTTTCCCCTTAACTACACCTAAAATGGTCGCTGCCGTAAGATCCGTTGTGCTTGATAAATCAACACCAGCTATGGTATAGCAATCTTTCCAATCTGTGTATATTTCTTCATTATTCAAATCTTCAAATGTAAGCCATGCATTTATGCTATTTTGTCTTATATTAAAGTCCTTACATAACAAATTAACCAATTCTATTGGATTTGCTTTTGCACGTTCTACTTTTTCTCTTAAATTTTTTAACGATTTTATTTTTAATAATGCTGGATTCGCTTTATACCAACATTCTTCATTTATCCACTCTTTTTCATCATCTAACTCGTATATTATTGGCAATAATGTTTCATCCTCTATTGTTCCATCTATTACTTGACTAGCATATTCGTATTCAATATCAAATACATTTTGTCTAACTGTTCCCATTGTACTTGTTTCTAATAACATTGGTTGCCTTCTTGCACTCATTGAATCGTACATAACATCAAGTAAGTTTTTATCTTTCCATGCATGTACTTCATCAGCTATTACTAAATGTGCATTTAACCCATCCAAACTATTAGAATCGCTTGCTAATGCTCTAAAATATGAATCAGTTGCATCAAAATATATTCCACCAATTAAACACCTTGTTACAGGTGCTAATGTTGGACTTTTCTTTATCATTTTCTTTGCTTCTTCCCATACAATTTTTGATTGATCTCTTTTAGTGGCAACTGAATATATTTCTGCACCACCTTCGCCATCTCCTATCATCATGTATGTCGCAATAGCACTATCTAATACAGATTTACCATTTTTTCTTGCTACAAAGAAAATTACTTTTTTATATTTACGTAAACCTGTTTCTTTATCTACAAATCCAAAGGCTGATTCAATCATTGCTTTTTGGAATAATTCAAGTTTTAACTCTTTACCATTCCATTGACCTTTAGATTGCTTACAAAACTTCTCTATAAACTTTATAGGCTTTGTTGCTTTCTCTTTATTAAATATGTATGTATGTGTTTCCGTTTCTCCTGTTATTTTATTAAAAAAAGACACTGTTCTTGGTGTCTTTAAGTCATTAACTAACTTTTCATATATCTTTTTTACTTTTTTGCATACTTTATTAGGATTTTTTAATATCCAATTGTAATATGCCTCAATATTAGTAATTTCCATTTATTAAATCATCTACACATACATCAATTTGATTTTCAGTAGGTAACATATCAACACATTGTCTTATTAACTGTGAATAATTCTTTATCATGGCATTATAACCTGCAATTATTGGATTGCTTCGCTTATAACTGTTATATTCTGCCACCAAACTGCTTTCTTTTATATCTTTTCGCATTTTTTCTAAAGTTTCTTTTTGAAAAACGATTTCTTCAAGCAAAGCCAACCCTAAAATACCTTTTTCATTGTTCATATCAGCAAATGTTGCTCTAAGTTTCTTCAAATCTACTGAATTTGCTTTAATTTTGCTCATTTTTCCTCACTTTCCACCAAAAAAGTACGATTTTTTCACAAATCTGCACATTCTTTGGGCGCGAGGGCAAATACGTCAGCAGCCGCCAGCTGCGGGAACGGCTCTTCAAGGAGACCGAGC
>CAZVUP010000025.1:0-20913 GCA_964630365.1 uncultured Muribaculaceae bacterium | reverse complement strand
GATAAAAAACTAGAAATTCATTATAGAATTAAAAAAAGTGAAGTATTAGTATAGGAAAAATACAGGTTGCTTTTGAGCAATTTTTAAAAAGACTTATGGGTATCACAAAAACAGGTCATACTGGTATAATGAAGAAATACCATTCACAGAAGCAGCCGAAATTGGAACTGAAAAAGTTATTAAAGAACATTCTACAATTGGTATTGTAATGACTTCAGATGGATCAATAGGAGAATTTCAAAGAAAAGACTATCTGGATGCTGAAAAAAGAGTAATTGAAGAATTAAAAGAAATAGGCAAACCATTTATAGTAATATTAAATTCTATTCATCCAACAAGCCATGAAACAGAAATCTTATCTGAATCTTTAAAAGAAGAATATAATGTACCAGTACTACCTATTAGTGTTGAATCAATGAATGAAAAAGATATGTACAATATATTACGTGAAGCTTTATATGAATTTCCAGTCTTAGAAGTAAAAGTAAATATGCCAGAATGGATTGCTATTTTAAATCCAGATAATAAAATAAAAAAATCTTATATTAATTCTATTAAAGAAAGTGTTGTTGAAATAGATAAAATAAGAGATGTTGAAAAAATAACAGAACATTTTCTTGATAATGAATACATAGAAAAATGCTACTTATCAGATATAGACACCTCAACAGGAATAATAACAGTAAATTTAACAGCTCCTATAGAACTATATAATCAAACACTAAAAGAATTAATAGATGTAGATATAAAAAGCAAAGCTGATTTACTATCTCTTTTTCAAGAATTTAATACCGCAAAAAAGGAATATGATCAAATAAAATACGCCCTAAAAATGGTTAAACAAACTGGTTATGGTATTGCTACTCCATCAATAGAAGATATGAAACTAAACACACCAGAAATAATTAAACAAGGTACACGGTTTGGTGTCAAATTAAAAGCCGTTGCCCCATCAATCCATATGATTAGAGTTGATGTTGA
Source organism: uncultured Muribaculaceae bacterium (assembly GCA_964630365.1). Taxonomy (GTDB): domain Bacteria; phylum Bacillota_I; class Bacilli_A; order RF39; family UBA660; genus UBA3789. Next base: position 19,932 of record CAZVUP010000025.1, on the reverse strand, counting down.
ATCAACATTTGAACCAATAATCGGCAGTGAAGTACAATCAAAAGAATTAATTGATTACTTAACAAAAAATCAAGATAAAAACCCAAATGAAATTTGGAAAAGTGAAATATTTGGTAGAAGCCTAGATTCAATAGTCCAAGAAGGAATTCAATCAAAAATAAATCTTATGCCAGATAACATAAGATTTAAGTTACAAAACACTCTAACAAGAGTAGTAAACAAAGGCAGTAATAATGTAATTACCATTGTCATATAAGAAGATTAATCTTCTTTTTTTTATTAATTTATTTATTTAATTCTCCAACTATCGCCATATAATTATCATACAAATTCTGACTTAATAGTTTTATTTCTCCATCTTCAAGTTTCCAAAAATTTTTATTTGTAGCCAAAAGAGTTAAAGCACTAATACTCTGATCAATTTTTTTATTAATATCATCTCTAGTAGTAACTAAACTATCTTTACTACTCCAAAACTTATCTTTCATATTACCAGAAAGAATTAATTCTCTATATAAAGATAAATAATATTCATCACTTATCCTATCTTCACCATATTTAATTATTTCTTTTTCATCTGCCATTTTTAATAACTTTTCAATATTATTATTAAAAACAGTTTTTTCATCACTTAAATACTTAAGAGACTCAATAAAATCCGGACCATCTTTCTCATAATTTTCATACGACAATATTTTAGTAAACTTATCATCATCTTTTATTTTTAATGTATCTTGTAATAAAACCGCATAATTATCCATATATTCTTTTATTGTCTTTTCAACAAGTACATAATCCCCACCAGTTTTAATTTTACGATTATATCTATCACTACCAACATCTAATTTACTAAGGGCCGTAGTCTCTGATTTTAAAGCATTTAAAAATATATAATTTCTAATATAGAAAAAACCAACAGCTAAAACTACACCCAGTATTATTGTACAAAAAATCAAAAAAAATACCTTTTTATTTTTCATATAATCACCTATACAATGACAGCCTTATCAAGCATCCTAGTAACATCATCACCAAAAACGAATTCACCAAAATCCATGCTTTTAATAGCATTAAAAGAATCATCTAATAACTGATAATACCAGCCATCATAGTATAATATTCCCTTCTTCTCATTTATTGAGAAATAATCATCTGTTTTATAATAAACATCAAGATTATTTTTATTAATAATTTTAAAATTAAAAGTTTCTTTATAATATGAATTATCTACTTTTTTAAGAATTAAAAATATTCCAAATTTCTTAATAGTCAAAAACGCATTATAAAAGCCATTTAATTTAATTCTTTTTCCTAATTTAAGAATTATTTTCTCAATAGTATCTTCTACTAAATATTCTTCAATCTTAAAAATTATTGATATTTTATAATCAGTATCTGTTATTCTTTCAATATGCATTAAATCACCCAGTATAATATATGAAATATAACAAGATTATTTATTATTAAATTAAACTTTCTATCTTCTGTAATACTTCTTTTACACCTAACTTAGTAGTACTTGAAAATACTACTAAATCATCACCTATAACTAAATCTAAAGTATCTAAAATAATTTTCAAGTTCTTCTGCTTTTTACTACCACTAACTTTATCTGCTTTTGTCGCAATTACAGTAACAGGTAAATTATAATACTTCAAAAAGTTATACATAAGAAGGTCATCTTCATTAGGTTTATGTCTAAAATCTACAAGCATAAAAACTCTCTTCAATTGTTCTCTTTTTTCTAAGTACTCCTCAATCATCATTCCAAACTTTGCTTGAGTTTTTTTATCTGTAGCAGCATATCCATAACCTGGAACATCAATCAAATAGAATTTATCATTAACTCCATAAAAGTTTAATGTCTGAGTTTTACCAGGCTTAGAAGATGTATGTGCCAAATTCTTTCTTGACAATATTGAATTAATAAAACTACTTTTTCCAACATTACTTCTACCAACTAATAAAAATTCTGCTCGACCATCATCAGGATATTGGCTTCTTCTTGTTGCGATAACATCTAAATCAGCTTTACTTATTATCATCATTATTCCCCTCACTCTTTATTTGTTTATATTTCTGCAATTCGCTATCTAATGCATCCATTAACTTAATTGCATCTTCCAAAGATTTTGCTTTTAATCCTGATGCAAATCTATGACCTCCACCACCATGAGCTTCAACAATCCTATTAATTTCAGGCCCTCTCGAACGAATAGACACCCGATATTGTAAATTTTTAACATCTTCCGTTATTGTTGCCCAAACTAGTATTTCTGAAATGTAATTAAAGTCATTAACCATATTTCCAGCAGATGCACTATCAACATTAAATCGTTTTAAATCATCATCTTTTATAACAATGTAGCCTAAACCATTATCCGTAACATTCATATTAAGTGAAATAAAACCATGTAATCTAACTTCTGATAATGGCCTTAAATATAATTTCTGATATACTTTAGAAATATCAAAATTATATTTATCTAAATAATAACTAACAATTTTAAAAGTTTTAGCATCACAGCTATTAAATAAAAATCTGTTAGAGTCTGAAACAAGACCCATATATAATAATTCAGCAATGTCCTTATTACATAAAAGTTCTGATTCATAAATAAAATTCATTATTATCTCTGAAGTAGAGCTCATCTGATCATCGATTATTTCTATATTAGCAAACTTTTCAACAAATGGATGATGATCAATCTTAATTATTTCCTTAAAATCATTAATATTTACTAAATCTATTCTTTTAATATCGGGAGTATCTAAAACTATTAATAATGCATTATCAACAGGAACTATTTTATCTAAACTTCCAAAACTAGTAAATTTAGAACTACTAGTGCCAAAGGCAAATACATTTTTATCTGGGTATGTCATCCTAATAGAATCCCTAAGCGCTAATTGACTACATAAAGCATCAGGATCTACACCTTTATGCCTAGCTATAACAATAGTATTATACTCCTTTATTTTTGAAATCACTTCTCCAAACATATCTTTTCCTATCTATTTCCTATCATTTTAAATACTTCATCCGCTATACTCTTAACCTCATCATTATTTACAACATACAATAAAATATTAGCAGAAGATGAATTTATTTTACCAAAATTATCAATTTTACTGTTCAAATCCAAATCTAACTTAACACCTAAAACAGCTAACTTTTCACATATTTCTCTTCTAAGAGCTGCAGATTTTGATAATACATTACCTGAAAATGAAATAACATCTACACCACCAAGTAAAACATAATATTGTGAAATATAATCAACTATTCTTCTTATATACTTATTTTTAGCAATCCTACACTTTTCATCTCCGCTTTCAGCTTTTTCTAAAACATCAAATATTGAATTACTATATTCACTCATTCCAAGTAAACCACTACTTTTATTTAAATCTTCAATAACTTCACTAGCACTTTTTCCTTCTTTTTCCATAATAAAAGGAATTATAGAAGAATCAATTTCACCTGATCTAGTTGACATCATAGCCCCACCTAGTGGAGTAAAACCCATTGATGTATCAACACATGTCATATTATCAATTGCACTAATAGAAACAATCTTATCAACATAACAACTAATTAATTTAAAATCTGTCTTTCCTAAATCATCCTTAATTTCTTTTAATATAGAACTATGATTTATACCATTAAAGCCATACTTTCTAACACCATAATCAACATACCATTTATAGGGTACTGGATATAAATATTTCTCACTATCCATATTTTTATAAAAAGCCGTATCAAAAACCCCTATCATTTTTGCATTAGGTAATTTTTTTTGAAAAGACTTAATCCCTTTTAATGATGCTGAAGTATGAAGTGGTGCAAGATTAATCAGCTTTTCTAATTCTGAAATAACATAATCATTAATCAAAACACTATCCCCATACTTATCTCCACCATGAATTATCTTATGCCCAACAGCACCAATATCATCACTTGAATCGATTAAATTTAAATCCTGCAACTTCATAAATAATAATTCAACTGCAGAATCAGTATCAGGAATATCAATTTCCTCCGTAATATTTTGATCAGCAAAACTAATAGTATACTTACTTCCTTCAAATCCAATTCTTTCAAATAATCCTGATAATAGAAGTTTATCACTACTTTCATCAAATAAAGAAAATTTCATTGAACTATTGCTAGAATCCACTACAAGTATTTTCATTTTTTCCCTCTTTTCAATAACTATAAACATTATACTATAGTTTTAAATAAATTAAAAGAGCTCAATAAATGAGCCCAAATTACATATTAGTAATGATATTGTATGTATCTCTAATAATCATGATTTCTTCATCTGTTGGAACAACATAAACTGGAATTGAACTATCTTTGCCAGAAATGATGCCTTCATGCTTATCTTTGAATGAAGCTATACTATCATTTTCTTTTTCGTCTAAAGTCAATCCAAGGGGTGCTAATTTATTAATAAGTGCTGATCTAAAGGCACTTCCGTTTTCTCCAACTCCTGCTGTAAGAACAATAGCATCAACTTTTCCACCTAATTCAATATAGTATTGAGCAACATAATTAGCAACACGATTATTATACATTTTAATAGCTAATTCAGCATTTTCATCACCATCTTTAGCAGCTTGCTCAACATCTCTAGAATCACTATGACCAGCTATTCCTAAATAACCACTCTTTTTATTTAACATCATTGTAACTTCATCAACATTTAATCCTGATTCTTTACAAACATAATCAATTATTGAAGGATCGATAGAACCACATCTAGTACCCATCATAATTCCATCTAATGGTGTAAGTCCCATTGTTGTATCAAAACATTTTCCATCTTTTATAGCAGACAATGATCCACCACTACCAACATGAGCAATTATTAAATTAACATCATCTCTACCAAGTTTTTTCTTCATTTCCTCAGTAATATACTTATGACTTGTACCATGGAAACCATATTTACGTACACCATATTTCTCATACCACTCCATTGGAACTGGATACATGTAATTTTCTTTTGGCATTGTTTGATGGAATGCTGTATCATAAACTGCAACCATTGGAACATCAGGTAAAGCATCTTGCATAGCCTCAATACCTGCTAAATTACCAGGATGATGATTAGGAGCTAATTTAGTTAATTCTTTTATACTCTTAATTACTTCATCAGTAATTAAAACAGATTCAGCATATTTTTCTCCACCATGTACAACTCTATGTCCTACTCCCTTTATTTCACTTAAATCTTTAACAGCACCATACTTTAATATTTCATCAAGCATAACCTTAACAGCCTCTGTATGATTTTTTAAATACTTTTCACCTTTAATTTTATTACCATTTACTTTAGTATTCCAAAAACTTCCTTCTATACCTACCTTTTCAATATAACCGCTAATAAGTACTTTCTCTTCTGGCATTTCAAAAAGTTGAAATTTCAAAGAACTACTACCAGCATTAACACATAATAATTTCATAATACCTTCCTTTCTCCACAAATATATTATCAAAGATATTAAAATAATTCAATAAATAATAATATAGTTATACACTATTATTACAGCTATTTATTAATTATTTTCCTTCCAAGTTACAGATCCCATTTTTAGAATATATTCCTTTTATAAATTTTAACAAAAAAATCTACACACTTTTTATTTTGTGTAGATTTTTTATAATCACTACTATCCGCAATTTTTTTATTTACAACTATTCTTCTTTTTTTGTTTTCTACTTTTTAACTTAGAATTAACTCTAGAATTTGTTTTAGCTCTACTAGAGTTTTGCTCATTTAATTGTTTACTATTTTCCATACTCAACCCAAATTCATTTGCAATCTCATATTTAGCCTTATTTAGTGAATTTTTAGAGCCTGGTGTTCTTACTTTCATAGAAGCATTTTTCTTAATATTACTCTTTTTTTGTGACATTTTATCACCTCCTATACACTTATAGGTTGTGATATTTTTCTAATTTAATACCAATAATTACAACAAACTAGAAAAATCAGTTCCATAATCTTCATCTATTTTTATTGTATTAACATTCAAAACAGCTGTATTTATCATGGATTCAAAATCAAACTTATTTTCCTCTGTAATTGCAACATCTAATTTAGGATTAATGACTGGATGTTTTGGAACAAATACAGTACAACAATCCTCATATGGAATTATACTAATATCATAAGTATCTATATTCCTAGCAATATCTATAATTTCAAGTTTATCTAGACACGCAACTGGCCTAATTATTGGCATATTAGTTACCTCATTTATAACACGCATACTAGTTAATGTTTGACTAGCAACCTGACCGACACTTTCACCATTAATAATAGCATAGGCTTTATGATTATCAGCAAGTTTAGTAGTAATCCTATACATCATTCTTCTCATAATAGTAATACAATAGTCTTCCCGACAATTCTTATATATTTCCTCTTGAATAGGTGTAAAATTAACAATATGTAGGTTTATATTATCAGTATATCTAGCTAACTTTTTACAAAGATTAATAACCTTATTTCTAGCTTCTATACTAGTATGTGGCAATGCTTCAAAATAAATTGCATCTAAAACAATCCCCCTTTTCATTGCCAAATATCCAGCGACGGGAGAATCAATTCCACCTGAAAGCATTAGCATACCACGAGGCTGAGTTCCAACTGGATAACCACCACAACCAGCAAAACTATCAAAGTAAATAAATGTTTCTTCCGGACGTATTTCAACTTTAATCCACAAATCAGGATTATGGACATCAACCTTTATACCTTCTATATTTTTTAATAATAAACCACCTAAAACTCTATTATAATCTTGACTATTTATAGGAAAAGATTTATCACTACGCTTTGTTTCTATTTTAAAAGTAGAGAATTTCTCTTTTTCCACAATCTTTAATAACTCACTTTGTATACTAGAATCATCACTAGAAACAATATATGCAATATGATAAGCATGAATACCAAAAATTGTATCAACGACAGATTTAATACTTAATAAGTCACTTGAATCAAATTCAATATACATTCTAGCTCGATCTTTATGAATTCTAACATTATAACTACTAAGCTTTCTTTTAATATTATTATATAAAGTATTAATAAAAAAATTACGATTACCTTTTTTAGTTGATAACTCTCCATATTTAATTAATATAACTTGTTTCACTTCAATCACCACGCATATTTTAACATAAATCAAAAAGAAAAAACAACCATTTGGTTGCTTATTCACAAATCTCTGTAGAACGATAGAATTTTTTTGCCTTTACTTTACACTCATCTTTAATAGTATCTGCAAAATAATAATCTGTCCCAAATTTTGCATTAATTCTAGAAACAAAATATAGTTCTTCATAATATTCATCAAATAATTCTTCCCCATCAACAACACAATTATATAAAGTTTCCACTTCATCATTTGAACTATTTTTTTTCAAATTCCATTTTCCAACCTTATGAACTTTAACATCTTTCTTATCATTAAATTTTTCTTTCTTTATAAGATAATTGTCACATCTTAAAGTTACATATGGTGACCCATCAATCAATTCTACCTTTGACTCACCATAATTACAATATTTAGAACTAAATGGACTTCTAATTTCAGACATTAATTCCTCATCCATTACTTCCCCTAAATAAACGACATTTGAATTATGAAAAGATGCAATATTTGTCGTAACAACATTAGAAAATCTAATCGCATCATTCATTAAAACATCAAATTTTCTTTTATTTACTCCATTAAAAACAAAATAAAGTAAAAAAGAAGACAAAGATAAAATAAGAACAATAACTGTTAAAACTTCATATTTAGCAAATCCAAATCTATTTTTCATATATATCTACCAACTTCTTATATGTATTTTCATCTATCAAAGATATTGTCTTACTGGCAATTTCAAATGATTCTTTATAATTGCCTTTATAAAAACTATATTCTGCATCGCTTAAACTCTGATCAACTTCTTCTCTATCAGCACGATATCTATTAATATAAACAATTGCCATTTCAGCAAATTTTGCTGTTTTAATCATACTAATAGTTGTATTATAAAGTTTTAAAACCAAGTCCCGTGCAGTATCAACACGAGTATTAAGTGTCTTAATAACAATCGGCTTTTTTTCAAGCTCCTTAATAACTTCTGCAATAGCCTCATTTGCTTCATTTAACTGAACAAAATAATTATCAGAAATAACAGGTAATTTATAACTTTTTATATTATTCTTACATTCTTTTAAGAAACTTTGAATTTCATCAAGCTGTTCCCTTGCTCGAACTTCATCATCATACATATTACCAAGAGATTTAAGAGCCGAATCAAATTCATTTTCCATAGCAACTAACCTATTTGATAATTCTTCTGCCTCTTCACTAAGAACAGAATAAGGAGTAGACTTTGATTTATCTTTTGATAATATCTTTTTATAATCATCATTTATAACAACCAGAGTTTTATTAACTTCATGAATAACATCAATATCTTGGTCACTTAAATCATACATTTTTTTAATATCATCAAGTTGATTATAAACGTCATCTACCAGTTTATTTGCTTCATCTAAGCGTGTACTAAAACCTTGAATAGTTTCTTCGTAGACCTTTTTTGATAATCTTTCTTTTTCAAAATCCAAAAATAAAGAATCATAATATTCAAGCATAGTTTTCAAATCAAACATTGATCCTTCTAAATTAAGAACCTTAACTCTATCTAAAATACTATCAATATTTTTCTTTGATTCAACAATATTATAATCAACATTCAAGTAATCTAATACAAATCCTTCATCAACCATCTCTTTATTAAGATCTTGAACCTCTTTCATTCGATTAGGAATAACTTTATTAGCCATTAGTAAAATATCTGGCAATTCATTGATAACAATATCCATATGATCAATCATAGCATCAAGTGCCTTACATATTTGTACAACTTCACTATATTCATTAGTTTCCATTACTTTTTCAAAGTCTAAAAATCTTCTTTCAATATTTTCAAGTTGCATTTCAACAGACTCTTGCATAAATCCATATAAATCACGATGATCATTAAATTCTCTATTAAGACTACGATATTTAGTTTTTAACTTAGTAACAATAGATCTATATTTTTCCTCACTCAAAGTAATATCTTTTATTTCTTCAAGTAGATGTTCAGCAGCCTCCCGAACTTTATAGATTTCAATTTCTGTCTTCGCAATACGATATCCGCAAGATTTATAATCTCTCTTCTCAATATAAATATCCAAATCTATTAACATATCATCAATAAGTGTTAAGCGTTTTTCCTTTATATCCATAAACTTATTTTGCCACTTATTGTATTTTTCTTCCATTTTATCATTTTTTATAATAGGTTCAACTTTAGATAATTCTAACAAAACAGGAGTAGAAGCAACCATATTTCTCTGAATCTCAAGATTCTTTACTTTATTACGATAATACTTCATCTCCGCCTTTTTAACAAAATGAAGTATAACAATAACAATAATAAAAGCCAAAACTATAGCAGAACCAATAATAAGAAATTGTCCTTGCATAACTTCACCTCTATCCTATCTTTTATTTTAACACAAAACTTCTACATTTTTCTACATTTTATAGCAATATTATTAAAAACACCACGTAAAATAACAAAATCCTTGACATATAAGGCTTTATCAAATATAATTAATAATGCAAATTCCTTGAAACAGCGAATTTAGAATAATTTAATGTGTTTCTTAAAAATTCTTGAGTAACAATTGCTGTTTACGTGAAAGGTTAGAAGGAACTCCCTAAGTTATGGCTAAATAAAAGAAATTTGTAAAAATAAGAAAGGAGATTATTTATGGCAAGATATACTGGACCAAGTTACAAAAAAGCTCGTCGTGTTGGTTTTTCTACTAGTGAAACTGGTAAAGAATTAGCTCGTCGTCCATACGGACCAGGTCAACATGGTAATGACCGTAAAGGTAAATTATCTGACTATGGTACACAATTAAAAGAAAAACAAAAAGTTCGTTTTATGTATGGTCTAAATGAAAGACAATTTAAAAAGACTTTCAATGAAGCTAGTAAAATGAGTGGAATTCATGGTACAAATTTCTTAAGATTACTTGAATCAAGACTTGATAACCTAGTTTTCCGTATTGGTTTTTCAACAACTCGTCGTGGTGCTAGACAATTAGTTAATCATGGACATGTAACTGTTAATGGTAAAAAAGTTGATATTCCTTCATACAGAGTAAAACCAGGTGATGTTATTTCACTTAAAGATGATGATAAAAACCTAAAAGTTGTTACTGAATCTTTAGCAAAAATTAATAAAAGAGTAGAATTTATTAATTATGATGAAGGAAAAATGGCAGCAACTTATGTTAGACTACCAGAAAGAAATGAACTTAATGCTGACATTAATGAAGCATTAATCGTTGAATTCTATAACAAATAAAAGAGCAAAAAGCTCTTTTTTTATACTTCAAAATTTTCAATTTGACAGTTTTTTATTTCTGTATCTCTTAAATCACCATGTAATTCGTGTCCCAAAATGATATGCCTTATAGCCCTATAAGGAGCAGAATGAGTAACAATAAGTATTCTACCATCAGGATGCTTATTTTTAATATAATTCAAAAAATCATTACAACGATTAAACAAATCTTGAATTGGTTCTACTCCAAAATCACTATTATTTTTATCATAGTCCCAATAATCCAAAGATTTATACTCGTTATAGTCTTTCCCCTCAAACTCTCCCATATCTCTTTCGACCAATCTTTTATCAGGAATTAATTCTACTCTATCACCAACTAAAATCATTGCCGTTTCAACAGCTCTTATCATTGGAGACATATAACAATAGTCAAAAGATATATCATGAATTTTAGCTTTTAACCGCTCACACTGTCTCCTACCGCTATCATTTAATAAAGCATTCGTGCTTCCTTGAACAATACCCGAATAATTATTATCTGTTTGACCATGTCGAACCAAAGTAACTAGCATTATTCTACCCCCAAAACCTTTAAAGCATCACTATATCTAATAAATTTTGATAAATAGCTACCATCTTCATACGAAGAATAACCTACAACCAAATAATTATTATCTTCTAAAGTTATATCAGTAAAATAGTCGTCACGATCATCTCCATAAACTAAGACCGAAACTTCACTCAAATCACTTTTATACTTTCCAATAAGGCCATCATAATTTAAAACATCAGCAGTCTTAGAACTATCTTTTTTATCAGTAGTCTTTATTCCAATAGCAATCAAATTATCTTCATTATCAATAATAAGTTTATTAAATCGTGTGTTCCCATCACTATTATAAACAACTTCATTAACATACTCACAATCACTATCATATTCTACTATCATGGCATTTGTAATACTATTCTCACGCTTAGAAGAACTAACAAATAGCCGATCCCCAAGATTAACGATTCCACTAAAACCAGTATCATCTGTAGCATCATAAACATTATTACTAATTAAATTACCATCTAAATCATATTTACAAATAATACCCAAATAATTATCATTCATCCCAACAACATAAATATAGTTATCATAAATCAACAAATCATTATAAACAGCGGATTTATTATTACCATAAACTTTACTCCAGACTAAATTACCATCTAAATCATATTTAACCAGTATTGCTCCGCCTTCTTCTGAGCCTATTTTAGTATTTTTATAAATACTTTGTCCAACTGCATAATATCCATCATCATATTTTATGATACTAGTATATTTAGAATTATCAAGTAACTTAAAATCATTAGAAAATTCAACTTCACCATTTTCATTATACTTAACAATCAAAGCTCTTCTAATTAAATTTTCATGATCTTTCTTACTTTTTTCATAACTTCCAACTGCAACAATTTCATCACCATCGACACAAACTCCAAAAAAAGCACTATTATAACCAATACTATACATTTTCTCAAAAGTTTTTTCTTTGCTAGCATTATACTTAGAAATTTTTGCCTTCTCATACTTCTTTTCATTATTATTATTACTTCCAACAGTAACATAATATTTATCACTTACGACAATACTATTAATACCATCAAAATAAAGAGACTCTTTACTATCATATGTAAGATGCCTTATAACATAAAAAATTTCAACAACTAAAATTAAACAAAAAACAAAAGCAATTACTTTTAATCTTTTAATAGTCTTCATACGCACCTCCACTATAATTAGTTTATCAAAATTTTTTTATCTTTTCTACAAATAAAAAAAAATACTATAAAAAGTATTTTTTTGTAAATTATTGATATATACCAATATAATATTTTTTCTTTCCCCTTCTTATGACAAGATACTTGTTTTCTATACAATCATCTCGAGAAATATTTTTATTAATATCAGTTAATTTATCACCATTAATAGTAATAGAACCATTACCAATAAATTCTCTCGCTTCTCTTTTACTAGAAACAATTTTATTATTAACAAGCAAATCAACAATATTAATATCCTCATTAATATCAAATGGAGTTAATCCTTTAAATGCCACTTCAATATCTTTGCCAGATAATTTCTTTATATCACCACTAAATAATGCTTCAGATATTAAAACAGCTTCTTCATAACTTTTACTTCCATGTAAATCTGTTATAATTTCTCTAGCCAAAGCCTTGTGAGCAAGTCTCTCTTCAGGTTTCTTAGCATTTTCCAAAGCTATTTTTTCTATTTCTTCCTTACTCAAGAATGTTAATTTCTTTAAATAATCTATAATCATTGAATCTTCTAGATTGATTAAATACTGATATAGTTCATAAGAAGAAGTTTTAGTCTCATCTAACCATAATGCATTACCCTCTGTTTTGCCAAACTTTTTTCCTGTTGAATCAGTAACTAATGGCATAACCATACCATACGCTTCCTTATCAAGTTTTTTACGAATAAGTTCAATACCTGATGTTATATTTCCCCATTGATCACTACCAGCAACTTGTAACTCACAATTATAATTCTTATATAAATAATAGAAATCCATTGCTTGAAGTAACATATAAGAAAATTCAGCATAGGTAATACCAACATCCATTCTAGATTTTACATGATCTTTAGCAAGCATATAATTAATATTAAAATATTTACCATAATCACGTAAAAAATCACAAATATTAATATCTTTTGTCCAATCCCAGTTATTAACCACTTCAAAACCAAATATCTTCTTTGCCTGTTTAGTAAGACCAGCAATATTTTTTTCTACTACTTCTTTACTAATAATTGGTCTTTCAGCTGTAGGCTTAGGGTCACCAATAAGACCAGTAGCCCCACCTACTAATAACAATGGATGATGCCCAGCTTTAGCTAATCTCTTAGATATCAAAAATGATGAATAATGCCCAATGTGCATTGAATCAGCAGTTGGATCAGTGCCAATATAAAATGTCATTCCACCATTATTCAATCTCTCTATTAAATCGGGACTACTTATTTCTTGAATAAGTCCTCTCCATACTAATTCTTCATATAATGTCATTTTAATTCCTCCTAAAAAAAACGAATAATCACCCATAAGGACGAATTATTCGCGGTACCACCTTAATTCATGTAAAACATGCACTTTCTGTCTTAACGCAACAAACGATTTTTCTCAAAGCATGTAATTCACATATTAATCATATTTAGTTTTCACCAACCACTAAATCTCTTAAATTAAGATTAATAAGCTACTAATTACTTATCACCAAAAACAACTATATAATACCATAAGTATTAAAAATTTCAAGTGAAAAAGTTGATAAATATCAACTTTTATTAATTATTTCTCTAATTTTTTTAATGTTTCTTTAGATACTTTTATAACACTATCTAAAACTTCTTCAGCAGTTTTCTTTAATAAAGGAGTTCCTTTTTCTTTAGCCATCTCAACTAAATCTTGTGCTCTATCCATTAAATCTGCACTTTTATCTTTAGCCAATTGTAAAGCTTTTTCTTTGTCTAAATCAGTTAATTCCTTTTTAATCTCATCAAGTTTTCTATTAAATTCCTTCTTTACTTCTTTTGTATCAATATCATTTAGATATGCTACAAAATCATCCATTTTCTCCTTTAATTCTTTACGGATTTCTTCTCCTTTTTTTGGTGCAAATAGTAACCCTAACCCTGCTCCAAGGGCAGCACCTGCAAAAAACTTACCAAAACTTTTCTTACTCATCTTCATTATCCTCCTTATCTTTCTTTCTATTATTAAATAATTTTGAAACAAATGTTGATATATTAAATACTAAAGAATCTGTTATACTAGCAAAACCAGTTGTAGCTCTTTCAAGTACAGAAAAAGCACCATTAAAAGCATTTACTTTTTCCTCAACATTATCAACTATTTGATCAACCTTATCCAACAACATAATAGCTTTTATACCTAAAATTATAAGTACTACTAATAGTATAATCGCAACAGTATATAATATTACAGGTAAAACTACTTCTAAAAACATAATCATTTCTCCTTTTTATTCATCTTCTTGATACATAGAATCAATTAAATCAAACAAATTATCATTATCATCATCTAATGTATCTTTAGCCTTAACTTCAGAATCATCTCTAACTTCAGGTACTTTCTGATATGCATCTATTATTTCTTCATCGATAGTTTTATCTTCATTCTTCTCTTTTTTTAATGGCTCTACCTTTTTAGGCTTTTCCTTAGTTCCATCAACATAGTCAACATTATACTCTAAACCTAAATCTTGGAAATATTCCATAGCATCACCTACAGTTAATTCCTTAACCTCAGGCTTAGATTTATCACTTAAATCAACCAACAAAGTATCATCATCAGAATTATCCTCTACCTCAAATTTTATAGATTCCTTAGGAACTGTCTTTTCAGTACCATATGCCTTATTGCGAATATCATCTACACTAACATTATTTCTAGAATAACTAGAAATTCTAACTTCTTTCTTTTGAACAACATCCTCTTTCTTGTAATTCTTATCCAGAATACCATAAATTGGAGATATTATTGGACTAGGTCTAAAGTATGTTTTTTCCTCTTTCCTATCATATCCACCATACTCATGAACTGGTATTTTATACGAATTATCCATTCCGTATGGACGACTTTCTCGACTATCATATGAAGTAGCAGTACTTTCATAGTCATCAGAAACATCATTATATCCATAATCATACTTTTCTTCATGATATCTACGTTCTTTAACAACAGGCCTTTCAGAATTATTCTGAGAAATAGTATTAATTTCCTCTTCCTCTATAACCCGTAATATTTCAGGTTCTTCAGTATGATATCCTTCATCAACTTCTAAATCAGTATCATCTATAAATTTAAAATCATTTTTAGGAATTTCAGAAGTAGAATTATTTACCTCTTTCAATGTATTATCAAGTTCTTCTGTTTGAACATTTTCTTCTTCTAAATCTTCAATCTTTTCTGTTCTTTTAGTAGGAAGAATTACTTTTTTAGCAATAGGTTTATTTTCTTTTTGTTCTTTTTCTTTACGTAGCTTCTTCTCTTTCTTTTCTTTTCTCTCCTTTTTTGGAGGTTCTTCTACTTCAATATACTCTACTTCAAATAAAGCATTTTTAATTTTATCTAATACACCCATGAGTCCACCTCTTAATCCTAATAATTCAAATCTATTTTTTCATCCTCTACATCTTGCTTATAAAGATCTGTCTCTTCTCTTTCAACAACATCTAGGAAATTTTCTTTAGAAGAATCTCCTTTAAAGAGACTATAATCTTCTTCCTTATAATCTAATATATTTTCACCAATCAAACTTTCCAAAATTTCTCGATTAAATTTAACTGATCTCAATACTAATGCCATATTAGTAACAGTATCAGTCAAATCATCTTTAGGTACTAAAGCTTCCATCTTAACATAATTATAAACAAATTGAATAAAATAATTAGAATTAACCTCATCTATTTGTATATAACCAGTCTTATTACCATAATTCAAAACTTTAGAAAAATGACTATTTTTATTAATCTCATATTTGTTCTCAGTGTCATGAAGATAACACACAACATCAACATACAAATAATATCTATTATTATTCTTATCCCTTAATACTGCATTATACTCTTCTTTATCAACAAAACTAACTCCCTTAGGAATATAATATTTATAACCATCATAATAAACATTATAAAATTTCGTTTTATCCGACAAGAGCGTCTTAATATTTTTATTAATATCCATATTATCTAATTTTGTCACACTACATCCAGTGACAAATAATAATATGACAGAGAGTAAAACAATTAACCTTTTCATATTTCACCTACTCTTATTATATTATAACATCTTTTTAGTAAATGTAAAATATTTTATCTACCTTTACTTTTTTATACACTTAACATAGTATATTGGCATATTTTTATTTGAAAAACGATCTTCATATTCAGTTGTAATCATTGGCATATTGTCAGCATGAAGATCAAAACTTATTTCCTCAAACTGATAACCATGCTTACTAAAACTAATTAATGAATACTGAAATAAATCCCTATTATCAGTTCGCATTTCTATTTCTTTATTATTTTTGAAAACACTATCATATTTATCAAGAAAAATTTTACTAGATAGTCTTCGCAAATGATGTCTTTTTTTAGGCCATGGATCAGAAAAATTCAAATATATCTTATCAATCTCTTTATCAAAAATATTATCAATATCCAAAGCATCAGCCCTAATTATCGCTAAGTTGTGTAAATCACCAGGAATTTTTTGTAATGCCCTAGCTACTACACTATCATATTTTTCTATTCCTATATAATTAATATCTGGATATTCTTTAGCATGTTCAATAATAAATTTACCTTTTCCCATTCCTATTTCAATACAAATAGGATGAGAATTATTAAATAAAGATTTCCAATTTCCTTTGTAATTTCCAGGATTCTTAATTAAATAAGATGAATCATTCATTATTTCTTCTTTATTTTTAACATTTCTAAGTCGCATACACTTCACCCGACAATATTTTATCACAAAAAGTACTAATCAACATAAAATAAATAGAAAGAATTAAAGGTGATTTTATGTATAATTATCCAATTCCTTATATTTCACAACCAATTAACTATCAGTTACTATTCGATGAATTAAATAAATTAAAGCATGAATTAGATCAATTAAAAGATAGAATTAAAAAAATTGAAGACAATCATACTGATAATTATCTAAAAAAAGATGACAATTATTATATGATTTAAACAAATTAATGCCTTATTTTCCTTAACTGTGTTATACTAATCTTAAGGAAAGTGAGGCATCATTATGTTAAAACTAAAAAATATTGAAAAAGATGAATTTGATAAATATGTTAAGAATCATAAAACAAAATCACATTTTCTTCAGTCCTTATCATGGGGAGAATTCTCTAAAGTTAAAAAGAATCTTATTCCCTATTACTTAGGACTAGTAAATGAAAAAGATGAATTAGTAGGTGCAACTTTACTCTTAGAGAAAAAATTACCCCTTAATTTATGCTATTTTTATGCTCCCCGTGGTTTTGTTATTGATTATAAAAATAGAGAATTAGTTAGAACAATGACAAAAAAAGTAGTTGAATTTGCTAAAAACAAAAAAGCTATTTTTGTAAAAATTGATCCTGATATTATTAAAACAAAGTTCAATTATGAAAATAATGAATTTCCAAATCCTGATTTCGACGACATATTTGAGACATTAAAATCTGCTGGATTTAAACATTTAGGTTTTACTAAAAATTTTGAAACTATGCAACCACGTTACACATTTAGAATAGATTTAGATCAAGATTTAGAAGATATTGAAAATCATTTCTCTAAAACAACTAAACAAAGAATAGCAAAAGCCATAAAACTAAACACTGAAGTAACTATCGGAACAAAAAACGATATTAAAGAGTTCTACCATTTAATGACTCTAACAGAAAGTAGAAAAGATTTTATCTCATATAATGAAGATTATTATGAAACATTATATGAAATATTTAATGGTAATCCTTCATCTAAAGCTACATTGTTCTTAGGAAAAGTACATATCAACAAAACTATCAAAGCTTTAGAACAAAACTTAAAGACAATTAATAATCAAATATCAATTTTACCAATTGATAATCTAAGTAAAAGCGCTAAAGCTAAATTAACAGAGCTTACTAAACAAAAAGAGAATATTTTAGCTGAAATTGAAAAATACAAAAATTATAAAAAAGAATATGGTCAAGATATAACATTAAGTGCTCATATGATAATTGAATATGGCGATAAAGCCTGGGTATTATACGCCGGCAATCATAATATTCTAAGTGAAACTTATGTTAATTACTATACATATTATGAACACCTAAAATATTGTAAAGAAAAAGGTCTTAAAATATATGATCAATTTGGAACAATAGGTGATTTATCAAAAGATAATCCACGACTTGGTCTACATGAATTTAAAAAGAAATTTGGTGGCGACTATGTTGAATTTATTGGTGAGTGGGATTATGTAACAAATAAACTAATGTATTTTGTATTTACTAAACTAGTACCTATATATAGAAAAATGGTAAGAAATAAAAGTAAGAAGGAGTTACAAAATGAAATTAATAAAGCTTGATGAGAAAAAATTTAAAAAATTTGCTGATAAACATGAACAAATTACCTTTCACCAAACAAAAGAATGGGCAAATTTAAAAAAAGTTAATAATTGGCAACCACACTATTTAGGTTTTGAAGATGAAAAAGGTAAAATAGTAGCAGGTGCCCTCTTATTAGCAAAAGAATTACCCATAATAAAGAAAAAAATGTTTTATTCACCACGTGGTTTCTTAATTGATTATAAAAATAAAGAGTTACTTAAAGATTTTACGGAAGAATTAAAAAAATATGCAAAAAATGAAAAAGCAATTTTTATAAAGATTGACCCTTATGTTGAATATCAAGAACGCGATAATGATGGTAAAATAGTTGAAGGTGGTTATAACAATCAAGAAGTAGTTGATAATCTCCAAGAACTAGGTTATAAATTTTTTGGTTTTAACTTAATGCAAGATACACTTCAACCAAGGTGGATGCATGTTATTGAAATAAATAATAGAACCGAAGAAGAAGTACAAAAAGATATGGAGTCTAAAACAAGACAAATTTTAAGAAAAAACGAAAAATCAGGTATTTCTACTTATGAAATAACAAGAGATGAATTACCACTATTTAAAGAAATAATGGAACACACTTCAGACAGAAGAGATTTTGTTGATAGACCTCTATCTTATTATGAAGCTATGTGGGATAATCTTCATGATTCTGGAATATTAAAAATACTAATTGGAGAAATTGATTTTAATGTTTTCGAAGAAAACACTAAAAACGAACTTAATGAAATAGAAAAAGCACTAAAAGACAGAATCTATAAGCATGACAATAATCTTTTAAAGATGAACGAAAAAAAATATACATCAAGTAATAAACAAGATGAAGAAGCAATTGAAAGATTAAATAAACAACTAGATAAAATTAAAGACTACAAAAAAGAATATGGAGAAAAGAAAGCTCTTGGCACTATATTATTCTTAATATATGGTAACGAGGTATTATCTTTATTTGGTGGAACAGATGATAACTTAATGCAATTTCAATCAGCCTATACTATTCATTATGCCGGAATTAAATATGCTATTGACAACGGCTATAAAAGATACAATTTCTATGGTATAACAGGTGACTTCAATAAAGATAATCCATTATATGGACTATACCTATTCAAAAAAAGCTTTGGTGGTAAAGTCGTAGAATTAGTTGGTGAATATGACTTAATTATATCAAAATTCTGGTATACTACTTACAACATAGCCTTTAAGCTATATCATAAATTAAAAGCAAAAAAATAAATACAAATGTATGAAGTTGTCAACAAAAAGTAGACACTAAAAAAGTATTATTGAAAACCTAGTTG
>CAZVUP010000024.1:0-21142 GCA_964630365.1 uncultured Muribaculaceae bacterium | reverse complement strand
AAAACCGGGAGGTCGTGCGAGCGGCGCAGGGGTTCGAATCCCTTTTCCTCCGCCATTGACATCGCGGGATGGAGCAGTTTGGTAGCTCGTTGGGCTCATAACCCGAAGGTCAGAGGTTCGAATCCTCTTCCCGCAACCATTGGTTCCTTGGTGCAGCTGGTTAACACGTCTGCCTGTCACGCAGAAGATCGCGGGTTCGAGTCCCGTTGGAACCGCCATTTGGCTTCATAGCTCAGTCGGTAGAGCAAGGGACTGAAAATCCCTGTGTCGCTGGTTCGATTCCCGCTGGAGCCACCATTTTATTGATTTTTATTAAATTGTGTTATATAATTATTTTGTCGGTAGCTGAACAAGATGTCTTGCGCTCGTAGCTCAGTTGGATAGAGTGTTTGGCTACGAACCAAAAGGTCAGGGGTTCGAATCCCTTCGAGCGCACCATAGATCGGGAAGTGGCTCAACTTGGTAGAGCATTTGGTTTGGGACCAAGGGGTTGCAGGTTCAAATCCTGTCTTCCCGACCATTTTGTTTATTAACCTTGATTTCAAGGTTTTTTTGTTCTTATAGAAGGTGATATTTTGTTAGAAGAAGATTTATTTAAATATTATTATCCAAATTTGGAGAAGTTATTAAAATATGGCTTTGAAAAAGATGGGGATAATTATTTGTTTCAAAAAGATATAAATGATTCATTTTTAGCTGTAATTAAACTAGATAATAATTATAACGTAAAGGGAAGAATAATTGACAAAGAAATGGAAGAAGAGTATACTAATTTTCGCATTGAGGATAATAGTGGTAGTTTTGCTGGAACAATTAGACAAAAGTTTATTGCTTTATTAATTGATATTCGTGATAAATGTTTTTATAGAAAATCATTTTCTGGGCAACAAGCTAAGAGAATATGTCAAATGATAGAGAAAAAATATGGTGATGCACCTATTTATAAATGGAATAAGTATCCAGATTTTTGTGTATTTCAAAATGGCAAAACTAATAAATGGTATGCATTAGTAATGACTATTGCCGGTGAAAAGTTTAATCTTAATATTGATAATATTGATAATATTGATGTAATAAATATTAAATTGGATGTTAATAAGATAGTAGATCTTCAACAAGAACAAAGTTTTTATCCAGCATATCATATGAATAAAAAATATTGGATATCTATTCTTTTAGATGATTCAATTTCTGATGATACTATTATGGATTTAATTGATGAAAGTTATCAATTTTCAAGAAAAAAATAAATATAATTTATTCAGGAGGGTTTTATGGATTTTAAAAAATTAAAAGAAAAATTAATGGCAAGAAAACCATCATTAGCTTTAGAATATGATGGTAGTGAGATTGCTAAAATGATGCCAGAATTTGGTAAGAGTATGGGATTTAATCAATATTCTATTAATCGATCTGATGATGTTTATACGCATACATTGAAAGTTGTTGATAACACTTGCCCAGATCTTAGGGTTAGAATAGCAGCTTTATTTCATGATATTGGTAAAATTAATTGTCTAACAGTTGATAGGTATGGTGAAGGACATTTTTATGGTCATTCATTAGAATCAGATTATATATTTATGAAGTATAGGGATAAATTTGATTTAAGTAATGAAGATATAGCATTAATTCAGAAGCTTATTCATTTTCATGATACAGAAATTAATCAAAATACTATTAAGCAATTTTTAAATTATTTTACTGCTGAGGAGATAGAATTACTTTATTCTCTAAAACTAGCTAATATTTTAACTTTAAGTGGAGAATTTAGGGATAAAAGAAGACAGGAATTAGAAGATGAACTTAAATTTTTTGAGTCTAGTCTTTATGTAAAGGAACAAGAAGATTTATTGATTGATGCAGATAGTGATAATGATAAATACTCATATATTGATTTATATGATGAGAATATTATACTTTTAGCTTTATGGTTAAATGATAATCCGACTGTTTCAGCATATAAAGCTAAATTTAATTTTGATGATTGTATTGATTTTATGTTTGATAATTCTTTTATTTTAGGTATTGATACTCCTAAGGGGATGATTACTTATAAAATAAAACTTGATTATTGGGATATGTTCAATGTTCAAGAAATACCTTATTCTCATGTTTATAACAAAGATAAACCTGCTGAAGTTAGGGAAAAACTAGAAGCTGTTCTTTATAAAGGTCATACAAAAAAATAGAGATTCAATTATGAATCTCTTTTTTTAATATTGAATTCCCCAAATGACGTGATGTTTTGCTTCTTTTCCACAACATACGCATTTGCCATCGATGGCTTTTTCTTCAACAATACACCTTGATTTACAACCTTTAATTTCTTTTATTTTGTCTTCACATTCTTTATTTCCACACCACATAGCATGAATAAATCCTGGTTGTGTGTTTAGAATTTTTTTCATATCTTCCATATTATGAGCTTCAAAAGTCAATGATTTTTGTCTTTCAAGGGCTTTATTATACATATCTTTTTGAATAGTATCTAGTAATTTTGTTACTTCTTCAATGACGTTAAGATCTTTATTAAATTCTATTTTTTCTAATGTATCTCTTCTAGCCATGGTTATAATGTTTTTCTCTAAATCTCTTTTACCAACTTCAATTCGAAGAGGAATTCCATTTACTTCGGCTTCAGCAAATTTAAATCCGGGACTTTTATCTGTTTTATCGATGTAAGTAGTTATACCAGAATTATTTAGTTCTTTTTCATATTTTGTACATAGACTATCAACTTCAGAACTTTCACCAATTGGAATAATTACAACTTGTTTAGGAGCGATTTTTGGAGGTAGTACTAAACCTCTATCATCAGCATGAACCATAATAATTGCGGCAATTGCTCGAGTTGTTTTTCCCCAAGTTGTGTAATAAGCATATTCTTCTTTATTATCTTTATTTGTAAATTTTACATCATAAGCCTTAGAGAATTTTTGACCAAAGTAGTGTGATGTACCATCTTGAAGGCAAACACCATTGTACATTAAATCTTCATTTGTAAGAGTAAATTCTGCACCAGCAAATTTTTCTTTTTCAGTTTTCTTTCCGGTAATGGATGGGATAGCAAGATAGTCATGATTAAATGAGCGATAAACTTCCATCATCTGTTCAGTCTCTTTGATTGCCTCTTCTGCTGTTGCGTGAACAGTGTGACCTTCTTGCCACAAAAATTCTCTACTTCTTAAAAATGGTCGTGTTTCCTTTTCATAACGAAAAACATTACACCATTGATTATATAATTTTGGTAAGTCTTTATACGAAGAAATATGTTTTTTATAATAATCACAGAAGAGTGTTTCTGATGTAGAACGAATGGCAAGACGTTCATCAAACTTTTTTTCACCAACTTCTGTAACCCAGATTAATTCTGGGGCAAAACCTTCAATAAGTTCTTTTTCTTTATTAAATAAACTTTCTGGTATTAAAAGTGGTAATTGAACATTAACATGACCTAATTCTTTAAATTTTTGATCCATAATTGATTGGATTTTTTCCCATAGTGCATAACCATTTGGTTCAATGGCAATACATCCTTTTACAGAAGTATAGTCAGCAAGTTTTGCCTCTCTTACGACATCAGTATACCATTTAGCAAAATCAACATCACGAGATGTTATTTTTTCAACAAATTTTTTATCACCCATAGTATTCCTTCTTTCTAATTACTAATTTTATCATAAAGTTGATAGTAAAGTAAATGATATTACTTTTTATTTACTTTTACTTTTTTTAAACGTTTGATATAATTAGAATGGTGATAGTCTATGAATAAGGAAAGAATTATTAGATACGTTGAAATTGTTAATCAAATGGAAAGGGCAATTGATAAAGGAGAAAACTATAAATTGTCCGATGATGAAAAGTCTTTTATTAGGGAGATGCAGGGAGAAATTGCGAATGATGAAGAGTTAAGAAAACAGCTTGAAAAAATATTTGCATTATCTCCAGAAGAAAGGCTTGAATATATAGATAAAAATAATGATAATGATGAAAAAATAGAAGAAACAGATAGTGTAGAAGAAGCTATTGCTAAAACTTTCGATGTTGATATCGGCTCTATTAATCATCACTTTTTGCAAAATGGTAAAGAGATATTTTCTTTTTATTCTAACTTATTAGGTAGAAATATTGTCCTTGAAAGTGAAAGTGAAGGAAAATCTTTAGTTGATGTTTTAAAAGACTTACAAGAAGAGGTTAGTAATGATCAAGAAAATAATAAGGGTGAGGATATCTTGCTTGATGAGAGTAAAAGAAAAAATATTGAAGTTCCAATGTATACAAAAGATGAAATTCTCAATAACCCTATTGTTTTTGATTCTTTAGATGAAGATGATGAAATAAAACTAAACTATTTATTAGATAATTATGAATCTTTACAAATTGAGGGAATTGATATTGTAAACATGATTTTTATTGATAAAGATGGTAAGATAAAGGAGGCTACACTTAATAAAGATAGAGAAGTTGTAATTGCTGAACCTTTATCTGAAAGTAGTTCTAGTTCATATGAACAAGATAGTAGTAATAAAACAAAGGAAGAAACTTCAGAGTTAGATAGCATGTTTAGTAATGATGAAGAAAATATTACTTATGAAGATGAAAAGCTCGAAGAAATAAGAAAAGATAAAGAAAAGGCCAAAGTGCTTGTCTATCAAAATGAAGATGGTTTTATAAATGATGTATTCTATGTTTTCTTAGCTGTATTAGCACTTGTATTAACTACTTTCTTTATTGTTTCTTTATAAGATAAATAAATTATTGGGGGGATTGTTTTGGATGATGGATTAAGTGGCTTTGCTTTAAATGAGTCCGATATTGATGGTGGATATGAGGAATGGTGTGCTTTTAATTATTGTTTGGCTACCGAGTATTATTGGGCGATAAAAGATGAAGCCTTTGATGAAATAGGGCATATTGATGACGATACACTTAGATTAATAAGTTATTGGTTAAATTATAATGGTTCTAATGAAGATATTATTGATGAAGTATTAAATATTCCTGATGGACAGATAATGACTGATAATGGACGTACTTTTGCGGAAGCAGTTATAGCTGAAAAAGTTGGTTATTTAGCTTTTCCTTTGATTGCTAATGGTAATCACGATCAAAGATTGTATGAATTAAATGCTAAGTATTTAGAAGACTTAAAAAAGGGTAAGGTTATGATTAAGATATAATTATGGAGGTGTAAAACCTCTTTTTTTGTTGACTTTAATCATTGATAATTTATAATAATTGTTTAAGGAAGAGATATTATGGCAGAGGTAATGATTAAAATATTAGAACTTATAAATGAAGAATATACTTTAGATGATATTAGTTTAGTTACTGGTTTATCTTATAGGCAGATTTATAATTATTTGACAATTCTAAGTAATAAAGGGTTTGAATTTGAGAGAAAATATTATAGTACTGGGGATATTTTATATAGACTTAGGAAGGAATTAGTTACTTCTAATAATGCTATTAATCTTTATACAGGTAGTGATGAAAAAGTATTTAGAACATTATTAATATCAGATTTACATTTAGGTAATAAATTACAAAGAGTTGATTATATTAATTTAATATTTGAATATTGTATAAGAGAAAACATTCATATTATTCTATGTGGTGGAGATTTTATTGATGGATATCTTGGTAGAGATAAATTATATTCTGATGGAGAAGAACAAATTAAACAGGCATTAAGTGATTATCCAGTTATTAGAAATATTTTAACTTTTACTGTACTTGGTGATCATGATTATAGTGTTTTAAATTCTACTGGCCAGAACTTTATGAGAGTAATTAATAATTATCGGCATGATATTATTCCAGTTGGTTATGGTCAAGGAAGTATTAATCTAAAAAATGATAAAGTATATTTGTGCCATAATTTAAGTCGCTATAAGATTAACCTCCCAGCAATTGGTGGAAAGTCAATAGTTTTTAGTGGTCATTCACATAAGATGCAAACATTTATGAGAGATGATAATTATTTACAATTGTCTATTCCGTTACTATGTGATTTATATGATGATAATAGATTACCAGGAGCAGTTAAAGCAGAGTTAACTTTTAATAATGGGGTTATTATTAAAGGCGTATTTGAACAACTTGCAATTATTAACAATGATATTTTTGAAGTGGGAAAAATATCAGTAGATCTTGGGGCTGGTAAGAAGCAGAATCAGCAAGTGCAATTAGAAGATAAGCCTAAAAGAAAAATATTAATTTAAAAAAGTACCTTTTGGGTACTTTTTAATTATTATAGTTTTCAATATAACTATTAGCTATTTCAATATAGGCACTATCATTTAGGAGATCAATAAAGAAATTAAAAACAGTATCACTTTTATAATTATAGAGCATTTTAACAAGCATTATCTTAATATCTCCATCACCACAAGTATTAAATAATTTAATGGCTTCATCTTCAATTAGTGTTTTATTAAAATAATTATTTAATAGATTTTCCATCATTATATAAGGCTCTGATGATATATTATCACGATAGTTCATAAAGAATTTTGAATACTCATCAAAGCTAATATATTTATTTTTGATATCTTTATAATTATCAGGTAAAATGTTGAAGTGTACTCTTTCTGTAGTTTTTGTATAATTATCTTTTTCTTGTTTATCTAATCTTTCAATTAAAATTACTGGTGCTAGTTCTCCTAGAGCAGCACTGGCACATATTTTATGATGACCATCTAGAACAATACCTTCAATAGCATTATATTCCAGTTTTGCTACTATGCTTCTTGGCCTTTTAGAACTATTTTTATATCTTTCAATATAATTTTCGATTGTCTTTTGATCATAGTTATCTTTATTTTGAATTCCTTGAATATTAAAAAGTCTTTTCGAATAATGACTATCATCAATACCAAAAATATTTTTATCGTAATTAGCAAAAAAATTACCTGTTATATTAAGTGGTACAACAGTCGTATCAGTAATTTTATAGTGTCCTTCTTGTAGATTTTCTAATAATGGTGAGATATATGTAACATATTCTCTTAAATTTGTAAAATCATCATTAAAACTGTGTTTACGATATTCTAAATTATTAATATTAATGTTAGTAATTTTTTCTATCTCCATTGATTGATCATGATATTCTTCAAACCAAACAATTTCATTACCATCAATTATTAAATTACTGTCAATGATAATATTGTTTTTTCCACTAACATAAATAGTTAATTCATTTTCTTTTTCTTCAATTATTTTAATAGTATTCATAGATGCCTCCTTATAGAATTATAAGTTATTTAAGGGTTGTAGTCAAATGAGTCAATATTCTTTACTTTTTATTTAAATATTACTATAATTAAAATGAGGGTGATGATATGAAATTTGTTAAATATTCTTTAAGCTTATTATTAGTTTGTTTTATGTTAACAGGATGTAGTAATTTTTTAAAAAAAGAATTATCAGATGAGGAAAAACTGTGTCAAGCTATAGAACCAAGTATTGAAAAATACCAAAATAAAGAAATTGCTTATAATGAATTTTTGGATTCAATTAAAGAGAATTATAATAGTTCTTGTTCTGATGAGAATACTAACATTATTTGTGTAGAAATAAAGGGAATGTATACAACTGAAAATACTGATTTAGAATTAAAAGATTGTAGTAATTTAAGTGGTAACTTTAAGAGTGTGTGTGAATCTAGTAATGAAGTTACAAAGAGATTAAAAGAAAAAAAAGGTGAGATTCAAGAAGCTTCTGTAAATAATTTGAAGAGAAGTTGTGAACGTGTAGCTGAGAAATAAAATTATTTTATAAGTGACGACACATAAAAAACAATATATTTTCATATGTTTTTATAGGTGAAATGTATGAAAAAAATATTGCTTTTTTTATTGTGCTCTTTATTATTAATTACTGATGTTTATGCAAGTAACTATGTTGTTATGGATATGGATAGTGGAAGAGTTCTTGCTTCTAGAAGTATGCACGAAGAAAAGCTAATAGCCTCTATTACTAAAATTATGACTTGTATAATTGTTATTGAAAATAGCAATTTAGATAAAGAAATTACTGTTGGTGAAGAAATACTAAAAATGTATGGAACTAATATTTATGTAGAAGTTGGGGAAAAATTAAAAGTAATTGATTTATTATATGGATTAATGCTTAGAAGTGGTAATGATGCTGCTATTACTTTAGCAGTTAATACAAGTGGAAGTGAAGAAGAGTTTGTTAAACTTATGAATAAAAAAGCGCTTGAAATAGGAATGAAAAACACTAAGTTTTCTAATGCGCATGGATTAGATGATGAGAGTAGAAATTACTCTACAGCTTATGATATGGCACTACTTAGTCGTTATTCATATAAAAATGAAATATATCGAAAAATAATTAATACTAAAAAATATATTTCTAAGTCATCTTTAAAGACTTATGTTTGGTATAATAGAATGAGTCTTTTAAATAATTATAAATATTGTTTAGGGGGTAAAAATGGTTATACTCCTAGGGCTGGTAAAACTCTTGTTAGTGTTGCTAAAAAAGATGGAGTTACTTTAACTATTGCCTCACTTGATGATAATGATATTTATGAGACTCATGAATATTTATATGATAAGTATTTTGATAAATACAAACTTTATACAATTGTTGATAAAAATAAATTTGTGATTGATAAGACTTTGTATCCTGAAGATGTTTATTTAAAAAAGTCATTTAAATATTTATTAACTTTAGAAGAAAGTAAATCAGTTACAACACTTATAAAACTCAATGAAAAAGTAAATAGTAATGTTATTGGAGAAATTATAATATCATTGGATAATGAAGAAATAGGAAGATTAAATATTTATAAAAAAGAAAAAAAGAAAGATAGATTAACTATCTTTCAGAAATTTAAGAATTTAATTATTAGATAATCGGAAGAAATTAATTGATGGTCGGCAGAAGAATCTAATACTACTTTTTTTATTTGTTCCTAGTCCACTAGAAATATATAATTTTGAATCATTAATTTTATAATAACTTTGATCATATTTTTTAGCACCATTAAATTTAAATAAAGCTTTATTTGTAAATGGTATTTTAACTAAGCCATTATGGGAATGACCAGCTAAGAATAAATCAGTTTTATAATTAGATAATATTTCATCAACTTGATCTGGTTCATGAAGAATTGTTATTGTGTATATATTAGAATTATGGGTTTCTTCTTTAAAATAAGCATAGCCTTTATCTATATCTTGTTCTTTAGTTATTTTTGAAGAAAGACCAATTAATAATATTGAATCATTATTTTTGTTGTATATAAAATCTGATTCATTTTTTAAGATAGTAAAATCTGCTTGAGTGAGAATAGTTCCTATTTCTTCTTTGTCTTCATCACCAAAGATTGCATATTTACCTAATTTAGTATTAATATTTTTAAGTTCGTTAATTAGTTTTTCTTTTTCCTTGTTTGATATTTTATATTCTTTACTTATTAAGTCTCCAGTAAAAACTACTAAATCTGGATTTCTATCATTAATTTGTTTTACTATCTTTTTTAAATCACTATTAAACATAGTACTTCCATAATGAAGATCACTAAATTGGATTATTTTTAAACCATTAAATGAATTTGGTATTTTTTTATTTATTATACGATATTCTTTAACACCAACTTTAATAGTTGAGATATAAGTAGTGTAGTAGAAAAATGATGTTGCAGCAACAGCAATAATTATAATTAGTTTAATGGCTAATTTGATTGTTCTTTTTACTGTTTCTTTATTTTGTTCTTTTTGAATTTCTTTTTGTTTTTCTTCATTTATTTCTTCACGGGTCATATTATCACCAATTTTATTGTATCACATAAATTTCATTATTAGTTGTAAATTTAAAAAAACTAAGTAAAGTACTTTATTATTTTTAGTGAGATGTGCTATCATAAAAGAGGTGATTTTAATGGAATATGATGTAGTGATAATTGGGGCTGGTCCAGCAGGACTTTTTAGTGCATATGAGTTAATTACAAAAAATAAGAAATTAAAAATAGCAATAGTTGATAGAGGTTCTTCAGTAAAAAGTAGAGTTTGTCCAATGAATAAGAACAAGATACCATGTCAGAATTGTAATCCTTGTGCTATTTTATCTGGTTATGGAGGAGCAGGTACTTTTTCGGATGGAAAGTTAAATTTTATTCCAAAACTTGGTAAATCTGATTTGACAAAGTATATGTTGGAATCAGAAGCTAATATGTTAATTGATGAAACAGAAATGATATTTAATAAGTTTGGAATGGATGCAGAAGTATATCCTAGTAATATGGATGAAGCTATGGCTATTAAGAAAAAAGTGGCAATAGCTGGAGCGAGACTTTTAGTTATTAAACAAAAGCATTTAGGTAGTGATCATTTACCTGGATATATTCAAGGTATATGTGATTATTTAGAGAGTAAAGGCGTTACATTAATGGAGAGATGTGATGTTTTAGATATAGAAACAAAGAATGAAAATGAACATGTAGTTACTTATAAGAAAGGTAGCAGTACTAAAAAAATAACTTCTAAGTATGTTATGGTAGCACCTGGTAGAACAGGGGCAAAATGGATTCAAGAGTTAGCTGATAAATATAAAATTCCATATCTTTCACAAAGTATTGAAATTGGTGTTAGAGTAGAAGTTAGAAAAGAAATTATGGAAGAGATTACTAATGTAATTTATGATCCAACTATTTTTATTAAGACTAATACTTATAGTGATGAGATTAGAACTTTCTGTACTAACCCTGGTGGATTTGTTGCGAAAGAAAATTACTATGGATATATTTGTGTAAATGGACATGCTTTAAAAGATATTAAATCTAATAATACTAACTTTGCATTTATTTCAAAGGTAACTTTAACACAACCGGTTACTAATACTAGACTTTATGGGGAAAGTATTGCCCAGATTGCGAATGTACTAGGGGACGGGAAACCTATTATTCAGTCTCTTAAAGATTTAAGAAGTGGTAGACGTAGTGAATGGCATAGAATTAATAAAGGTTTTATTGAGCCTACTTTGAAAGACTGTGTAGCAGGAGATTTAGCACTTGTTATGCCGCATAGAATTATTACTAATATCTTAGAGGGATTAGAAACACTTGATAAAATTATTCCGGGTGTTAATAATGATGATACACTTCTTTATGGGCCAGAGATTAAGTTCTTTTCAAATGAGATTGAGACAGATAATAAATTTAGATTAGAAAATGACAATATTTATTTTATTGGTGATGGTGCTGGTAAAGCAGGTAATATTGTTACAGCGGCTGCAACAGGATTAGTTGCGGCTAGAGATATACTTGAAAGGGAGAAGTAAGATGAAGAAAAATATTTGGATAATTATAGGTGTAGTTGTAGTTGTTTTACTACTTGTTGTATCTATGTTAATACCCGAGAAAGAAGAAAAGGAGTATAAAGAAAAAATGTTAAATATAAATTACAATGTTGATGGTAATGAAGCAGATCTTAATTATGAAACAGAAAATCCAGTAGTGGCATTATATATTGAAAAATATGGTTCAGTAGTAATTGAATTATATCCGGATATTGCTCCTAATACTGTTAATAATTTTATATCATTAGTAAAGAGTGGTTTTTATGACAATAATAGTTTTCATAGATTAGTACCTGGATTTGTTCTTCAAGGAGGAGATCCTGATGGAACAGGTACTGGTGGACCAGGTTATAGTATTAAGGGAGAATTTGAAAGTAATGGATTTGAGAATAATTTAAAGCATACTGAAGGCGTTATCTCAATGGCTAGAAGTCAAGATAATGATTCAGCAGGAAGTCAGTTCTTTATTTGTTTAGGGACTGCTAGTAACTTGGATGGAAGTTATGCAGCATTTGGTAAAGTAATAGATGGAATGGATAATGTCAAAGCAATTGAAAAAAGAGAAGCTATTGCTGATCAAACAACTGGTAAATTAAGAGAAAACTTAGTTCTTAAAAAAGCACTAGTTGATTTAGGTGGTAAAGAATATCCAGAAGTAGAAAAGGTTGATTAAGAAAGTATTTGTACTTTCTTTTTTTAATATTTATTGGTTTGATTTACAAAGTAAAATATGGTACTATTTTTATAGAAATAAAATAGTGGTGAAGTTGGTGATTTTATGAATGAAATAAAGCATTTTATAAAAAATAACTTTGTTACTATTTTTGTATCTTTTTTTATTCTTTTTTTAATAATATACTCAGTATCTGTAAGAAGTTTTAGGTTTGATAAACTTTTAAAAACAATTGGAATATATACAGAAGAAATAAGAAGTGTAGATTTTAAATCAGCAGATTATGATAATCCTGGTAGTTGGTATGTTGAAAAATCAGCTAGCTGGATTGATAAAAATAAAGCAAAAGTGACATTTGATGTTAAGTCTATTTTAAAGACTGAAAATAAGTATAGAGATGTTATTTTAGTTATGGATATATCTGATTCTATGAATGGTAGTAAACTTGATAAAGCTAAATATGACTCTATAAGATTGGTAAATTATTTACTTGCTGATGCTAATAATAAAGTTGCACTTATTACTTTTGATAGTACGTCAGAAATAATTTCATATTTTACTAATGATTGTGATTCTTTGGTTGAAAAAATAAATAATCTTACGGTAAAAGGCAATACAAACTATAATGCAGCACTAAAGAATGTGAATGAAGTTATGCAAAACTATGATGGTAATAATAATGATATTATCGTGCTTTTTTTAACAGATGGTTATCCTAATGCAGAAACAACAAGCCAAGTTGGGACTTATGAGAGTTTAAAAGATAAATATGCTAATATGACAATTAATGGAGTGCAATATGAAATGGGTGTAGATGTTATTGAAGAAATAAAACAAATAACTGATAAACAATGGGTAGCAAATCAGGATACGTTAAGTAATGTGCTGTTTGATGCTGTTCTTTCTCCTGAAGTGTATGAAAAATTTGTTATAACTGATTATATTAGTGATTATTTTTATATAGATTCTATAAATAATATTAAAGTTACAACTGGTTCTGTAAAATTGGATAAAAATGAAATAGTATGGAATTTAACAGATGATGTCTTTGTATCTGGTAGTGATGCTAAAATGAATATAGTTTTATCCTTAAAAGAACAATATCGAGATGTAGAAGAATATTATCCAACAAATAAAAAAGAAAGTTTTATTTATCAATTAGCAAATGATAATGAAAAAAATGTAACAAGTTCAGAAACTCCAGTATTAAAAAATATATATGAAGTAATATATGATACTAATACACCTAATGATTGTATATTAGATTCAATTCCAAGTGAAAAGTATACTCAATATTCTACAGTTGTTAAAAACAACTCTGAGTTAGAGTGTCCAGGGTACTTATTTAAAGGCTGGGATTTTTCTGGTGATGATGGTTTAGATATAAAAATGATTAATGATGATGTCTTTATAATGCCTTCACATGATGTAACAATTAGAGCAACTTGGACAAAGCAAGCAATTGCGAAATCTATGAGTGGTAAAGTTCATGAAAAAACTACATTATATAAAATGGTTGAAAACCAGTCAAAAAATACTTCTTATGTAAAGGAGTATACTGGAAGTCATCAAGATTCTTTAAATATGGAAGGTACTGAAAAGATATATTATTATAAAGGTGATGTTGAAGATAATAATGTAATATTTGGCGGATTTTGCTGGAAAATAATTAGAACAACAGATACTGGAGGAGTTAAACTTTTATATAATGGAAAAGCGAGTAGTACTTTTACATGTAATAATACTGGTAGTGCTACTAGAGTTGGGACTTCAACTTTTAATGTAAATTGGGATTCAAAGAGTTATGTTGGTTACATGCATAATAAGGCTTATCACTCTGTAGGAAAAGGACCACTTAATTCAGTAACTCTTTTTTCAAATAGCAATTTGAATGGAACTCATTATTATTCAGGTAGATATGAGTATAATCAAAGTGTTGCTGAAAAATATAAGTTGTATGATGATCCATTAACGGAAGTAGATGATAGATTTACGGCTGAGGAATGTTTATTAAATGCTAATTGTAATGAAGTTTTAACTGGTAAATATACTTTTTTAAGTTCAAATGTAAATAGCTCTAACACAGCTATAAAATATGTTGTTGCTATATCAGGAGAAAAAGTATACTATTTAGAATTGAAAAATGGTCAGACTTTAGAAGATGTTAATTCTATATATTATATTGGTAGTGGTTATAATGATAATGGTGATGGAACATTTACTATAACTGATGATGAAGCTATTACAGAAATAAAAAAAATTGAGTGGTTTAATAAATATGTATCAGTTAAAAATAAATATGTATGTATCAATTCTAACCCATGCACTAATCCAATATATATAACATCTTCTTCAGCGACAACCTATACGTATGAAAATGTTTTTAACAATTATATTTATGCTAATAATTTTGATTATGTTTTAAATAGTGAAACAGGAGAATATGAATATGCTCTTAAAGATACTGAAGTATCTAATAAAATGCAATTTTGGGATTGGTCATCTTATTATAATAAAATTAATAAGAATCATTATACATGTTTTAATACTAGTGGAAGATGTTCTAAGGTTTATTATATTTTTTCGACTGGTTCTTCATATTATGAATATATCACTTTAGAAAATGGTGAAAGTGTATCCGATGCTATTAATAATATGCTTTACGCAGATGATGTAAATCTTAATAACTCAAATATTAAAAATGTTGTTGATGCTTGGTATGAAAATAATATGACTAATTATACAAAGTACATCGAAGATACGATTTATTGTAATGATAGAAGTGTAAGTAATTTAGCTGGTTGGAATCCTAATGGTGGTTCTACTGCTGGTAGAATAGTATTTAAATTTGAAAAAAGCTCTTATAAATGTAACCATGATACAGATAAGTTTATGGTAAGTAATGAAAAAGCAAAATTAAAATATCCTGTGGGTTTATTAACTGCTAGTGAAGCATCTTTGGGTCTTGGTAATTATATGGAAAGTGGTGATAGATGGTGGTTGATGACTCCAGCAACATGTAGTTGGAATGTTCGGGCTTGTATGAGCAATATTAATGTGAATTATGTGGCAAATGATTATAATTATTATAATTGGGATGTTCGACCTGTAATTTCTTTAATTCCAAGAATTGAATATATAGAAGGTAATGGTACAGTAAATAGTCCATACATAATTGATGCTAATTAATGGGAAAGTAATTTTGATATAGTTTGATTAACAAACTAAATTATGATATTATTTATGTAGAAATAAGATTAAAGTAGAGTGGTGGTAAGATGGCTAGATTTAACTTTAAAAAGTTATTTAAAAAAGAAGAGAAAATCGAAATTCTAATTACGGAAGATGATAAAGATGAGAAGAATATCAAATCTTTTATTAAGAAAAATTCTCTTAATCTTTTAATGACTTCTTTAACTATAATTGTATTAGTTCTTACTGGTATTTTTATCACAACTAGTAGTTTTAGTGTTGATAAAATACTTAGAAGAGCAGGAATCTATACTCAAGAAATTAAGAGTGTAGAAATAGAGACTGATAATTATGATGCTCCAGGTAGTTGGCATATTGATAAGTCTGCTAAATGGATAGGAAAAGGTAAAGCTCAAGTAACTTTTGATGTTAATTCTGTTATGAAGACAGATGGCAATAAGTATCATGATGTTATATTGGTTTTAGATATATCTGGTTCAATGGAAGGTGAAAAACTTGATAAAGCAAAGTCTGATTCAATAGAATTAGTTAATTATTTACTTAATGACTCACACAATAAAGTAGCGATTATAACCTTTGATAGTACATCTGAAATAATATCTAGTTTTTCTAATAACAAGGAAGATTTAGTTAATAAAATCAATAATCTTTCAGTAAAAGGTTCAACTAATTATAATGCAGCTCTTAAAAATGTTGATGTACTTATGAGTGATTATCAACAAAATTCAAATAGAGATATAGTTACTTTATTCTTAACAGATGGTTATCCAAATGAAGATACACCAAATCAAGTTGGAACACGGGATATTTTAAAAGACAAATATCCTTATATGACAATAAATGGTATTCAATATGAAATGGGTAAAGATATAATTGAAGAAATAAAACAAATAACTGATAGACAATGGGTAGCAGATCAATCTTCTTTAAATAATGTTTTATTTGATGCGGCAGTATCTCCAGTAGTTTATGAAGACTTTATAGTAACAGATTATATTCAAAATGATTATTTTGAAATTAATTCAGTAGATGATATTAAAGTAACAATAGGAACAGTAGAATTAACAGATGAAAATGGAGTTCAAAAGATAACTTGGAATTTAGGAAAAAATTCATATATAACTGGTGCCAATGCTAAGATGTATATTAATTTAAATCAAAAAGAACAATATTTAGAAAATGAAGGATATTATCCAACTAATAAAAAAGAAAATGTTAGTTATAAATTATCTGAAGAGGGAGAAAAAACAGTTAGTAGTTCAGATACACCAGTACTAAAAAACACATATGAAGTAATATATGATACAAATACACCAGATGGTTGTATACTTCCTAGTATAGAAAATGAGAAACACTATATTTATCAAAATGTAACTAAAAAAACAAATGAACTATCATGTGAGGGGTATTTATTTAAAGGTTGGGAATTTGATAGTAAAGATGAAGAAGGTATTATAAAAGTAAATGATGATGTATTTCAAATGCCAGAACATGATGTAGTTATCAGGGCAACTTGGTCAAAACAAGATATAAGTAAGTCAATGGATGGAACAGTTCATGAGAGAACGACACTATATAAGGTATTAGAGAATGCCGCAAAAGAAGGAACTTATGCAAAAGAATATACTGGAGAACATCAAGATTCCATGGATCCATCTAAATCAACTAAAAAAATTTATCATTGGTATGGTTCGGATGATGTCAATGGAACAGCTATTTTAGATAAAAATAACGTTATATTTGCGAACCACTGTTGGCAAATGATAAGAACAACAGATACTGGTGGAGTAAAGATGATTTATAATGGTGAAGTGGTTGATGATAAATGTTTATCATCAAGAGGAACACATGTAGGCTATTCGGCAATAACAACACAAAACATGGATGCAACATATTATTATGGAACAAGTTATAGCTATGATAGTATTGCTAAGAATTTTAGACTTTCTGGAGATATAACTACTGGAAAAATAGAAACTGGACATTATACTTGCAAAGCTACTACAGCAGATTCTACTTGTACAACTTTGTACTATGTAGATGCATTGAGTAGTGGGACATTATATTATGTATTACCACTTAATACAAATTCTCATTATTCACAATTTGGTACATTAAACTTTAATTATTATGATATGTATCATGATTCACCAAGTTATGTTGGATATATGTATAATACTGTTTATCCACACCAAAGTAAATCTATGACATCAACTTCGTATATCCTATCAACTAGTTCTATTTCACCAACATATTGGTATGCAGATTCAGTAACTTGGGATAATCCAATAGCAAATAGATATAATCTTGATAATCCATATCAAATATCTGATTATTCTAATTTGGTTGGAAAATACACATTTAGAAATGCAAAAGAAACTTATACAAATTCTAGTGTTTACTATATTGTAGCAGTTAAAAACAATACGATGTACTATATTCAATTACAATCTGGCAAAGATTTAGCTTATTATAATTATAATTATACTTATGGAGATAGCTACTTTGATAATGGTGATGGAACTTATACTATTAATAGTCCAACGACAATAGAAAGAAAAAATTGGTATTCAAATTACACTGCTTTAAAAGATAAATATGTATGTGTAAATGCAAAGAATAATAAATGTAGTAATTTGTGGTATGTAACTGCAACAACTGATACTACTATGACTTATATTAAAGCAACAGACATTTATAAATATGCTAATGATTTTACTTGGGATGGAAAAAAGTATATACTAAGTGATGATTATAGAATGTTTTATCCAGATTCTAATCATCATTATACATGCTTAAACAGTACTGGGGAATGTACAATATTATCTTATTTATATAACGTATCATATTTTTATTATATAAATTTGACCGACGGTAAGAGCATAGAAGATGCAAAAAATGAGATGCTATATAATGATGATGTTAATACAATAAATTCTACGATAAAAACAGGAATAGATGTGTGGTTTGAGAGAAATTTGCTAAATTATTCTAATTTTCTAGAAGACACAGTGTTCTGCAATGATAGAAGTCAATCTAATCCAAGTACAAATGGGTGGAATCCAAATGGAGGGGACGCATTTATGTATTTCTATGGTTCGAGTGATTTAAGTTGTCCAAACGATACCGATAAGTTTAGTGTAAATAATAACAAAGCAAAATTAACTTACAAAATTGGATTAATGTCATATCGAGAGATGAAGCTATTAAATAATTCGAATGCACGAAAAACGGAAGGAATGTGGTATTGGTTAGGATCCCCTAGTAGTTTCTACAACCGTTTTTCTTGGGAATTCGTACTGTTTGGTAATGGAACTACTGCCGATCAGGGTGCAGGAAATGCAGGTGGTGTGCGTCCAGCAATTTCACTTATTCCTGGAATTGAATATTCAGATGGTGATGGAAGTATGGAACATCCATATATAGTAGATTTAGATGAATAGAGGAGGTAATGATTATGATAAATATTAATAATAAAAATAAATTTGTAATAGTATTAATTGCTTTTGTTGTTATCTCTTCTTTTGCTTTGATTATTGGTAGAAGTTTTGCTGATCCATTAGATAATGATGTTGAAGTAGGCACTGATTCAGAATTGATATATTATTTAAATGTTTCTTATGATGGAGTTGATAGGAACGGGGTTAAGTCTGATGATAGTACGATGTCAGAGATAAAGAGTGGTACTTTATTTATTGAAGATAAGTTACCTGCAGGATTAGAATTTACTGGTTTTGTTACGACAAGTAATGGCAGTATTGGGGCTATTAAAAGAAGTGATAATTCTATATGTACTGGTAAAGTAATTGATGATACTAACGAGGAAAGTAGTGATATAGGAGTTTGGAACAGTGATCATACTGAGTACACATATCATGGACTTCATTATAATTTAAATAATAGAACTGTAACTTTTCAAGTTAAGAATTTAAGAGCAGGTTGTTACTTAACTGTTGGTATTAAGACAAAGACTCCTTCTACTATTGATGATCCAGCAACTCCTGAGTTAGAAAAAAGAAGAGATTTTTATAACTTTGCAACTTCTAGAGAAAGAGGTTTAACTAAAAATTCTAATACTGTTCATGCTTTTATGGGAAGTGAAAGAGTAACATTATATAGTGTTAAATATGAGTATAGTGGTACTGTTCCTAGTAATGCTCCTGTCTTACCACAAACAATGAATTATGCAGCTAATTCAACTGTTAATGTGGCATCTAACGTTGAAGTAGAAGGATACACTTTTAGTGGATGGAGTACTAGTGATGTTAGTGTTAATAATAATTCATTTAAGATGCCGGAGGCTAATGTTACTTTAAGAGGTTCATTTACTAAGAAAAATTCTAATAAAGTTAGTTATTCTATAGAAGGAGTAGCACCTGATGATTATGTTGTTCCACTTGAGAAAAATTATTATCCTGGAAGTGTAGTTTCATTAGATGTCTTAAAAGCAGGTGATGTTTTTAATGGATATAGATTCTTAGGATGGAATACTACTGATGTAGAAGTTAGTGAAGATTTAGATTTTGTAATGCCTGATCATGATGTTTTTTTTACTGGTAGATTTGAAGAAGTAAAATATAAAGTTACATATCAATTCTACGATGGAGTATTACCACCAAATTCTGATAGTTATTTACCTGATACTAAAACATATTCACCAGGAGAGAAAGTTGTTCTTGAAAATGTTAAGAGCGAACCAGATGGTTATAGCTTCTTAGGTTGGTATAAAGAAAAAGAATTTGAAATGCCTAATTCTGATGTTACAATTTACGGAGAATGGAAATTAAAATCTGGAGAGTTTAGACCAGAAATAAAAATTGAGATAATTGATCCTAAAAAGTCATATAAAGATGGAGATACAGTAGAATTTAGGATTATTATTAAAAATACTGAAAATTATCCAATTAAAGATGTAATAGTTAAGGAACTTAATGATGGAGTAATATTTACTGATGGCAAGGGATATGAAGTTGTATCAGATCATATAGTAAATATTGATAGATTAGATTCAAATGAGAGTATTGAATTATATTCAAATTATAAAGTTACTAATGAAAAAGATGGAGTAATTGAGAATAGAGTTGCAATTAAGGGTGCTTTAGCTGATAATAATTATGAAATGGCTAAAGGAGATTATCAAGATAGTGTAGAATTTAAAATTAAACAAGATTTGATAGTTTCTGTTGATAATACGGGAATAAGAAAATATTTAGTACCTATTATTTTAGCAATACTATTAATTGCATCAGGTATGAGTTTAGTTTTTATTACAAAACAGAAAAAGGAAATGGTATAATTTCCTTTTCTTTTGTTTTATGATATAATTTTTTAGAGTATGGTGGTAGTATGAAAGAGTTTATTAAGAATATAAAATTTGCTTGGTATTATGCCAAAGAACAAAAAAATAAAATAATAGGTTTTGTTATTTGTAATATTGTTTATATGATTATTGGTATAGTAGTACCTATTCTTAGTGCTAAAATAATTGTTAATTTGACCAATAATATATTGGAACAAGTAGTATTTATAGCATTTATTTTATTTTTAGTAGAAAATTTAAGGAATGTTTTACTTTTATTAGTTAGATTATTTGCGCAAAAGACTTATCGTGAAACTTTTACTAAATTACAATTAGATTTGGGTAAATCAATTCTAAAGTTAAAAAACTCTTGTATAGATGAAAATTCTTCGGGTGTATTTATTCAAAGACTTACTAATGATACTTCAAAAATTGCGGATGTCTTTAATTTAATTAATTTTAGATTTACAGATATACTTACTGATATTGGTATTTTTGGAGCTGTTTTAATTATTGATTATAGAGTCTTTATTTATTTACTTTTATGGGTAGTTATTATTGGAATCGTTGAAAGAAGAAGAGTTTCAATTAGAAATGAAAAAGATAAAGAGTTTAGAAAAGAA
>CAZVUP010000023.1:0-23236 GCA_964630365.1 uncultured Muribaculaceae bacterium | reverse complement strand
TATTTCAAAAAATAAAAAGACTATTAACAAAATTTCTTTTGTCAACAGTCTGAAAGTTATAAGTAATTATAACTTTTTTATTTACATAAATTCGACAAAATAATCAAATTCAAAATGATAAAGTTAAAATGGTGATGAAATGAGAAAAATACTACTTATGGGAGTTCTATTCATTATACTAGGGTTTATTATTGGAAACATCATATTTGGAAACAATGTAGAATTTATAAGAAAAAAAGTAATACCAAACACTTATTATTTACTTCAAGAAGGTGTATATAGTAGTGAAGACTCAATCAAAAAAAATTTATCATCAGTGCCAATAAAAGCTTTTGATATTGATAATAATCAATATTATGTTTATCTTGGAATAACAAAAGATTATGAAGTAGCAAACAAATTAAAAAAGATTTATAGTAACAGAGGATATAAAACATATATAAAAAAGAAAGTAATCTTATCACCAACTTTTTCAAATAATATTAATCAATTAGATTTGTTAATAAAAAAAACGGAAGAGGAGGATAAAATTTTAACAATCGAAGAAATAGCATTATCAAGTTATATGAAAAATGTAAGAAAAAAGTAGTAAAAGAGAAAAATATGTTAATAATATAAAAGGGATATACATAATGAGTTATTATAGAATGAAAGATATTCCAGATAGTGAACGACCAAGAGAAAAACTAAAAAAATATGGTCCTAATAATATTACTAATACAGAACTAATTTCTATTATTTTAAAAACAGGTACAAAAGAAAAAAATGTAACTGACTTAGCAATAGAATTATTAAAGAGATATTCGTTAATAGATTTAAAAAGTATTAGTGTTAATGAACTAATGCAGATAAAAGGAATAGGCGAAGTAAAAGCAATTGAGCTAATAGCAGTAATAGAATTAGGAAAAAGAATATATTTAAGAGATTCAAAAAAATTAGAACGACTAGAAGATCCTAAATCTATTTGGGAGTCATCAAAGTATTTATTTGATGGCCTAAAACAAGAATATTTCTATTGCTATTACTTTAATAATAAACAAGAATTAATTGAAAGGAAGTTGATTTTTATGGGAACTATTAATCAAGCAACAACACATACTAGGGAAATATTTAAAGAAGCATATCGGACAAGTGCTTCAACTATTGTCTGTCTACACAATCATCCATCAAATGATGTCACTCCATCAAAGGCTGATATTATTTTTACAGAAAGATTAATAAAAACAGGTGAAATACAAGGAATACCAGTTGTAGATCACATCATAGTAGGAGAAAATTCTTTTTATAGTTTTTATGAACATAGTAGTATTC
Organism: uncultured Muribaculaceae bacterium; assembly: GCA_964630365.1. Lineage (GTDB taxonomy): Bacteria > Bacillota_I > Bacilli_A > RF39 > UBA660 > UBA3789. The sequence goes on along the minus strand of CAZVUP010000023.1, from coordinate 21,925 downwards.
TAAATATTTAATATTGACAATAAAAGAATAGTAAATTATATTGATTTTAGTGTTAATTATGAGAGAGTGATTATATGTATAAAAAAAATAAAAAAAGAAAAAAAATAATTATTATAGGAATAATACTATTACTTACTATTCTTTTAATAGTATCATTAATGTTAGATAGAAAATTTAGTAAGATAGAAACATTACTAAAAGATGGTTGTATAGTAATTGAAAAAATAGTTATATATCCTTTTACAGCACTTAATAAAGATAAAAATATTAATCAAACAGAAAGTTATTTAATTCAAAAAAACATTAATTCCTCATTAGAAAAAGAAATTCAAGAATTAAAAGGACAACTTGAATTAAATAGAACTTTAACAGAGTATGAACCAATAAATGCTACTATTCTATCAAGAAACAAAAGTTACTGGTTTAATACAATAACTATTGATAAGGGAACATCATCTGGAATAAAAAAAGATATGGCTGTAATAACTAAAAATGGCTTAGTTGGAAAAATAACTAAAACATCTAAACATTCAAGTGAAGTAAAATTAATAACATCCGATGATATAAATTTTAAAGTTAGCGTTGCAATTAAAACCAATGAAATAGATAATTATGCTATCTTAAATGGTTATAATAAAAAGAGTGGATTAATAAAGGCAAGTGGTCTTGATAAAACTACTGTAGTAAATAAAGGCGATGTGGTTTTAACCAGTGGCTTAGGAGAAATGTTTCCTGCCGGTATTTATATTGGAACAGTAGAAAAAATTACAAGTGATAAGTATGATTTAAGTAAAACTATATATATCAAAACCTACCAAAATTTTAATGATATTCATTATGTTACTATCTTGAAGGTGAAATAATATGGATATAGCAATCATTATCATAATATCATTATTATTCGATGGATTATTAACTAATTATTTACCTTTTTTAGTAGGTGATTTATCACTTTTTACACCACTCTTAACATTGACTACAATTTTTATTATTTATCCATTTTTTCATAAAAAAGAAAATAAGTATTATATAATTGCCTTTTTAGTAGGACTAGTATATGACTTGTTTTATACTAATCTGTTATTTTATAATGCTATACTATTTCTTATAATTGCAGTTATAACAAAACTATTATATAAAAATTTTGAAATATCTTATATAAAATTATTACTATATATTCCATTAATAATTACTATTTATGAATCAATTCAAGCATTAATTTTACTAATATTCAGTATAGTACCAATAACCCTTACTAAATTAGGATATAAAATAATTCATAGTTTATTATTAAATATCATTTATGGTGAATTATTATTTTTTATAAATAATAAGCTTAAAAAGAAAAGAAAAATAAGTATAAATTAACATACTTATTTTTTTAATTCATATAATTAGCTAAGGAGATAGTTATATGAATAAAAGAGTCCAAGAAAAATTAGTATTGAAATCTAGTATAAAAGTTTTTTTAAGTAAAATAATGTTAACTACTATATTATTTCTACTAGGTATGATTATAACTAAACAAAATCCAGAAATAAAAGATATGTTAAATAAGAAAATCTATGAAGAAAGTTTTAAATTTATAGATAAAAAGTTAAATTATGAAAAGTACTTTGGGAAAATTTTATCATTAGACAAACAAAGTCAAAAAGAAAAAAGAGTATTTAGTGAAAAAATAAGTTATAAAAAAGTGGAAAAATATAAAAATGGTGCAAAACTAATAGTAGACAATAATTATTTGGTTCCAACATTAGAAAGTGGAGTAGTCATTTATGTTGGTACTAAAGATGACTATAAAGACTCAATAATAGTTGAACAAGTAAATGGAATAGATATGCTATATGGAAATATTAATATTAGTAATATAAAGCTATATGATTATATTGAAAAAGGTAGTGTTATAGGCGAGACAAACACTAATGAATTATATTTAGTAGGTCAAAAAGATGGCAAATATCTTGAATATCAAGAATATATTTAAAATAAACATTTCAGTTTATGTCTTAGCTTTAATAGCAATACTAACTGCCTCATTTAAAGAATTTTTAACTATAATATATTTAATAGTTATTCATGAAATAGGTCATTCTCTAGCAGCATTCTCACTAGGAATAAAAGTTAAGGAAATAAGAATATATCCATTAGGAGGTATATCAAAATTTGATATGCCATTAAATATAAATCCATTAAAAGAATTAATTGTATTAATTAATGGTCCATTATTTCAAGAAATAGCTTATAGAGTAGCTTCAATAGTAATACCAAGTCAAATTTCATTAATATCTACCTACCACTATAACATTTTAGTATTTAATCTTTTACCTATATATCCTTTAGATGGAGGAAAGTTATTAAAGCTTATAACAGATAATTTTATCTCATATAAAAAAAGTTTAAAAATAGTCATTCTAATTAGTTATATAATGATAATTGCATTCTTACTTAAAGTAGAAATTATATCTATTAATACCATAATAATATGTATTTTCTTATTATATTTGATAACAAAAGAAGAGAAAAAAATTAATTATATTTATAACAAATTTCTTTTAGAAAGATATTTAGGCAATTATAAATTTAAAGATACCACAATAATAAAAAGTATTAATAATTTTCACAGAAACAAAAATCATTTAGTAAAAGTAGGTCAAAAGTATTATTCAGAAAAGGATGTTTTAAAGGAAAAATATAATAAAACTGAGAAAAATTGTTGACTTTAAAAATAAGTTTTGTTATAATTCAATTACTGACTGCGTTTTGATGGTAGTTAGTTATGGGGCATTAGCTCAGCTGGGAGAGCGCCACGTTTGCACCGTGGAGGTCAGCGGTTCGATCCCGCTATGCTCCACCATATGAATTTAACGTTGAGAAATCAACGTTTTTATTTTTTATGAAACTTCAGGACATCAAAAATAAGCCATATATATAGAAATAAATTTGATTTGTATCATATATTATGTTATAATGTATACAGATGAGAATTTCTCATACAATAAAAAAGGGAACATTCAGTTTTGGTTTGTTGAATGTCTACCCGTTTTGTTTAGCTAGACATTTAATTTCTAAAATGAAATTAAGTGTCATTTTTTTATTACTACTATCATAATGATAAGGAGAAATAAAATGATAGAAATGAGTTTTAAAACTCTTATAATAAAAGTTTTAGTTTTCATCATATCAAACCTCCTTTCTCTTTGAAGATTAGGGGGTAGACACTCAACAACTAAATGTTCCTAAACTCAATGTAACATTTGTAGCTACATCTGTCAATCGAACAATCATAAATTTACAATACATAATAAATGATTATGATATATTTTAGTTTTTTTCTAAAATATATTGAAATGGGAGTTGCTAAATTAGTTTTATATAATGAAATAGTAGATTATAATCATATTCTATTGGATTCGGTATGCTAAACCATATGTTAATTAATGTTGAGTAATCAACGTTTTTTTATCTAAATTAGACACACCAATGATGTAAATATATTGTTTACTAGTGAAAAATATGATAATATTAATATGGGATAAATAAATGAAAGTTTTGTTTTCTAAAATAGTCTTCATCAATTATCACGCGTTTGGTTAAGATTTATATTTGTCCCCAGAAGAGATATTTTTCTCTTCTTTTTTTTGGATATAAAATTTTTTGTTTCGAATAATAAGATAGGAGGTGAGAGAACAAGAAGTGAAAGTAGTACTACAGGATGGTATAAAAGATTGTGGTATCTGTTCACTCTTATCTATTATTAGATTTTATGGGGGAGATGTATCAAAAGAATATTTAAGAGAAATAACAGATACGACAAAGGATGGAGTATCATTATATAATTTGCATGAAGCAGCAAAATATTTAGGCTTTGAGTCACAAGGAGTATCAGGAAAAATAGAAAACATTGATATAAATAGCCTACCCTGTATAGCTCATTTGATTGTTAATAAAAGCTATCGTCATTTTGTTGTTATCTATCAAATTAATAAAAATAAGAAACAAGTCCTAATTATGGATCCTGCAAAAGGAAAAAAACAAATTTCTTTTTCTGAATTTAATTTATTATCAAGCAATAATTACCTACTACTAAAACCAGTAAAAAAATTAGTAATAATGAAAAAGAAAAATATAATTTCCAAGAATATTCATAAACTTTTAAAGAAAAATAAAATTAGTTTACTTTTATTATTCATATTAACCACTTCATACTTTATTTTAAATATAATAGCATCCTTTCATTTTAAATACATATTAGAATATTCAATTAATTATAGTCTTTCTAAAAATATTACTAAAGTATCCATTATAATGCTAATAATATATTTATCCAAAAGTATTAATCTTTTCTTAAGAAATGTTTTTCTCTATAAACTATCATCAATATTTGATAATGAAATAACTACTCAGACATTTCAACAGATTCTCTTACTTCCATACTCTTACTATAAAAATAGGACTACTGGTGAGGTTGTTTCTAGGTTTAAAGATTTAAATACTATCAGAAACTTCGTCACTAATCTCTTCGCAACTATCATAACAGATTCCCTGAGCATCATAATTTTTTCCATAATAATGTTTAGATATAATTATAAATTAACTTTTTATCTATTATTTATGGCTATTACAATGATAATATTTTTGCTGTTGAGAATCAAAAGTAAAAAGAAGTTGATAACTTTAATTAAAAAAAAAGAAGACCAAATAAATACATATCTAATTGAAGGAATTAGTAATGTTGATACAACAAAAGGAAGTCATCTAGAAAAACGTCTAATTGATAAATTTAGAATAACTTATCAAAACTTTCAATCAATTATTTATAAATATAATATTAATAGTGAAATAAATATGTATTTAAAAAATAATATTAATGATCTTTTTTATATCATTATATATGGCCTTGGTGGATATTATGTTATAACTGACAAGATGAGTCTAGGAACTTTAATTGTTTATCAATCATTCTTTTTAATTTTTCTTAATAATTTCTATCATATTATAGGAATAGTAGAAGAGTATAATAACTATAAAAATGCTTCAGAAAGAATAGAAGAGATTTATCTCTTAACGACAGATAACTTCAAAAATAATTATTTTTACCTGCCTTATAAGTTATGTGGAAATATAAAATATGCTAATTTAAATTTGCAAATTGGTAGTAAAAAGATATTTGATAATTTAAACTTACAAATATCTAAAGGAGATAAAATTCTTTTAAGCGGAGCCAGTGGAAATGGAAAAAGTACATTAGTTAAAATATTACTACGTTATATCCAAATACCATATGGATATGTTTCAATAGCAGACATTGATATCAATCACTATCATTTAGAAAACATAAGATCTAATATAAGCTATATTACAAGTAATGAATATTTATTTACTGATACAATTAAGAATAATATTATATTAAATAAAGAATATAATGAAGATATTTATAATGAAGTATGTAGAGTTTGCCTGATTGATGACATTATAAAAAATAGATCATTAGGAGATAATACAATCATAGAAGAAAATGGTTTTAATCTAAGTAATGGCGAGCGTCAAAGAATTATTATTGCTAGAAGCTTAATGCGTAATGCAAATATTTACATATTTGATGAGGCACTATCACAAATAGATATAACTAAAGAAAAAAAGATATTAATAAACCTTTTTGAGTACTTAAAAGATAAAACAATTATCATTATTTCCCATCGTTTCAACAATAAAAAACTATTTAGTAGAGTATTGAAATTAGAAAATGGAGTAATATATGAGGGACAAAAATTATAAGAAACAAAATATTATTATCCTAATTACACTTATTGTTATTACTGTAGAAATAGTTTTATTAATAAAAACAATTACTTTTAAAATGCCAACATACAAGAAAATATCAGGTATTGTTATAAAACAAGATTTATTATCAGTAATAGTCTCTAAAGAAGATAAAAAATTAATTTATCAGAATCAAAAAGTTTATTTAAATAATAAAACGATGATATATGAAATATATAAAGACAATGGTCTAATAATTAAAAGCAGCAAAAAATATTATCAGTTGTTTTTAAAAATTAAATTAAGAAAAAAATATAAGACAGGAGATATAATAGATTTGACAATTGCTGATAGAAAAAAAACAATTTTTGAAATATTTAAAAACAGCTGGGAAGGAGGATGAGACAAATAGTAAATTTAGGAGTAACAGATTTAGAAACTATTAAAGGAGGAACATCAACTCCTATTATAACTGGTATTATAGTAGCAGCAATAGTTACCTTCATTTCAGGTATTATCGAAGGAATTTCAAACCCTAGGGGGTGTAGTGGATGACAAAGTTAAATTCTGAATCACTAATGAAAGTATTTGGAGGAAACACAACTATAAATGGTCCAATAATTAATGCTCTTGTTAATGTCATAGAACTTATAAAGGGAGCAGGTTATAGTATAGGATCAGGTATAAGACGAATTGTTGAAAATGAATTATGTCCCCTAGATTAACTAAAATAGTGTAAAAGTTCCACATAAAATCAAAAAAATACTGAAAATTCGCTGTAATTGCTAAAAAGAATTAAAAAAACTGTTGAAAAAACAATAATCATTTGATATAATTCATTTTAGTTAAAGCGAAGGGAGGGAAAAAGGTGGCAACTAAAGTAACTGTTAGAGGCAATAATCTTGATCAAGCATTAAGAAAATTTAAACAAAAAGTGGCAAGAGATGGAGTCCCTTCTGAATGGAAGAAAAGAGAAGCTTACGATAAACCAGGTGTAAGAAGAAGAGCAGCAAAAAAAGAAGGAATTAAAAATTCTAGAAAAAGAGATCGTGCTAATAGAAGTAAAGAGTATTAAAATAAATAGTATCTTGTCATGAGATACTATTTTTGTTTATAATTATTATTAGGAGATGAAAGTATGGTAGAAAAATTAGAAAAAGATATGATTGATGCAATGAAAAACAAAGAAAAAGAAAGATTGACTGTCATTCGTATGGTTAAAGCTGCATTAAAACAAGAACAAATTGATCATAAAAAAGAAATCAATGATGATTTATTAATTGATGTTGTTAACAAACAAATAAAAATGCGTAAAGATTCTATTACTGAATTTGAAAAAGCTAATCGTACTGATTTAATAGAAAAAACTCAAGCAGAAATAGATGTTTTAATGGCTTATTTACCAGAACAATTATCAGAAGAAGAAGTAAATAATATAATTGATGATATTTTTTCTGAAGTTAATCCAGAAGGACCAAAAGACATGGGAAAAGTAATGGGATTGGCTCAACAAAAATTAAAAGGTAAAGCTGATATGAAACAAGTATCAACAATTATTAGAGAAAGATTAAATAAATAAATAAAGGAGTTAATAATAAAACTCTTTTTCTTTTTCTAAACATCAAAAATAAAACATATAATTATACTGGTGATAATATGCTAGATAAATTATCTAATTTTATTGATAATAATGAATTTAAATTTACAGTATATGAAGATAAAATCCATTTTCTAAATTTCAAAAGAATTATTTCTTTAGAAGATAATTTTATTTCGATTATTAGTAATAATAAAAGAATCTCAATTACTGGTAAAAATTTCAGTTTAAAAAAAATACTAAAAGACGAAATGTTAATTACAGGAATAATTACTAAAATAGAGGTTAATAATGTCAAATAAGATAAAAATAGAAATAATTGGCAAAAACACTGATTATTTTCTTAAAGAAATAATAAGAAAAAATATTGATATTTATAATCTTGAAAAAGAAAATCATAAATTAGTTATCACCGTAAATTACTCTGACTATTTAAAAATAAAAGATAGTAAAACAACATACAAAATAAATATAATTTCAAGATATGGTCTAAATAGAATTCAACATTTAATAAATAAATATTTATTATTAATAATCTTTTTTCTAATAGGAATACTAATAAATTTGTTTTTATCAAATATTATTTTTAGCATAAAGGTCATACATCCCAATCGAAATATAAGAAATATAATAATTAAGGATTTAAAACTATATGGATTATCAAAATATCATTTTAAACCAACTTATAAACAAAGAGAAAAAATAAAAAGAAAAATATTAGCCAAAGAAAAAGATAAGATAGAGTGGCTCGAAATAGAAGAAAATGGAACGAAATATATTATTAGAGTTGAGGAAAGAAAAATAAAGAAGGAAGAGTCATTGTGTCCAGAAAGACATATTGTAGCGCGAAAAAATGCTCTAATACTTGAAATATCTGCTAGTGCCGGAGAAATAGTTAAAAAGAAAAATGATTATGTTAATAAAGGGGACGTATTAATTAGTGGTCTAATTCATAATAAAGAGACAATAGTTTCCAAAAAATGTGCCCAAGGTATTATATTTGGTGAGGTATGGTATAAAGTAAAAATAGCACTTCCAAAATATTATCTAAAAGAAACTAAAATACGGGGTAAAAAATATGGACTTACTCTAAAAGTATTTACTAAAGAATACAATTATCAAAAAAAATTAAGGAATTATAATATTCAAGAGTATAATATTATTAAGGATGATATTGTCCCAATTAAATTAACATTTAATACTTATCAAAGAGTAAAAAAAACAAAATATAAAAAGAATATAGAATGTATAAAAAAAGAAGCAATTAATATAGCAACGAAAAGATTAAATGAAAAATTAAAAAATGATGAAAAAATACTAGATAAAAAAGTTTTGAAAATAGTTGAAAATAATAGTAAAATAGATGTGGAAGTCTTCTTTAGAATTAAAGAAGATATTACTGATTATCAAGAAATAACTGATTTAAATATCGAAGAAATAAATAAAATGAATAAAAAAGAGGAGTGAATGTATGTTAGGACCACTATCAACAACAATTCAAGGTGTTATTAATTTCACTTGGCCTATGATAATAATTTCAATGGTTATAATAATATCATTCAGAATATCATATTTAATAAAAAATCATCAAAGACTAGTATTATATAAGGAATTACCAATGCTAATATGTATAATTTATATTTTATGTCTTTTCCAAGTAGTTACTTTTCAAGATGATACATCATGGGCTAGTAATAATTTTATACCATTTAGAGAAATATTTCGCTATAATATCACGAGTAGATTATTTATAAAAAATGTTTTAGGTAATATGATAATGTTCTTACCATTTGGTTTTTTTGCTAGTTACTATCTGAGAGCTGAAAAATTAACATTACCACTTATTCTTACTCTAGTAGCATCTCTTTCGATAGAAGTGGTTCAAATGGCTATTGGACGGGTTTTTGATGTAGATGATATAATACTAAATCTACTAGGTGGTACAGTAGGATTTTACATTTATGTTATTTTCTATAAAGCAATAGAAAAATTACCAAAATTTTGTCACAGTGAATGGTTTTTAGATATACTAGCTGTGATTCTATCAGCTGGATTGATTACCACAATAATTATGATAATATAGGAGAAAAATATGAGTAAAATAGAAATATTTGTTCAAGTTGATGAAAAAATAGAAGAATTAGAAACAGTCGAAAAAGTATTATATAGTGCTATCGAAAAAGAAAAACTAGAAAATGTTTTCTTTAATGTAATTATAGTTGATAATGATTATATTCATGAATTAAATAAAACATATCGTAATATTGATAGAGAAACAGATGTTATAACATTTGCACTAGAAGATGAAGAAAGTATCATCTTACCAAGCGAAGAAAGAATACTAGGAGATATTTACATTTCAATTGATAAAGCACGTTCACAAGCTGAGGAATATAACCATTCGCTTCTAAGAGAGTTGAGTTTTTTAGCAGTTCATGGTTTCTATCATTTATTAGGTTATGATCATATGACTAAAGAAGATGAAGAAATAATGTTTAAAAAACAAGAGGAGGTTTTAGAATCCTATGGCATCACAAGAGAAAAAAATTAAATTTGAAAAAAATAAAAAAAGATTTTTAAACAGCTTCAAATATGCATTTACAGGAATTGTTACTGCATATGAAAAAGAGCAGAATATTAAAGTACATACAGTGATTGCTGCATTAGTCATTATTTTTGGTGTAATCTTAAAAATTAGTTATATAGAATGGTTAATGTGTATTTTACTAATTGGTCTAGTTATATCAGCAGAGTTATTTAATACAGCTATAGAGACAACCGTAGATTTAGCAAGCCCAGAAATTCATCCACTAGCAAAAAAGGCTAAGGATATCTCAAGTGGCGGAGTACTAGTGATTGCTATTACAGCAGCAATTATTGGTTTAATAATATTTATTCCAAAAATAATTATATTAATAGGAGGTTTATTATGATAGAAAAATTGATGAAATTAGCTGAAAATTCTTATAGTCCTTATTCTCATTTTAGGGTAGCAACTATAGTAATAATGAAAGATGGAGAAGAATTTAAAGGTGTTAATGTGGAAAACGCTGCCTATGGTTCATCTATTTGTTCAGAAAGAAGTGCGATTTTAGCAGCTATCTCAAATGGTTATAAAAAAGGTGATTTTAAGGAATTACATTGTCTATGTGCAGATAGTAATAAAATAAGTACTAGTTGCTTTGGCTGTCGACAAGTTATTTCTGAATTATTTGATAAAGATGTAGATTTATATTTTTATGCCAATACAGGAGAAGTAAAAAAATATAAAGTTAGTGAGCTATGTCCTTATCCTTTTGGAGAAGATGATTTAGCATGAAATGTGGATTTGTAAGTATAGTTGGTAGACCTAATGTTGGTAAAAGTAGTTTGTTAAATAGTATTTTAGATATGAAATTAGCTATTACTTCTAATGTTAGTGGTACAACACGTCATACTATTCAAGGAATTTATAATGATGCTGATTCACAAATTGTTTTTGTTGATACTCCTGGTATTCATAAACCTAGTAGTAAGCTAGGTAATCTTATGAATAAAAAAGCCTATAACAATACTGAAGGCGTTGATATAATTCTTTTTTTAATAGATATTTCAAAAGGTTTTGGAAAGGGCGATCAATTTATTCTTGATAAGATTAAAAATAAAGATATTCCAGTATTTTTACTTTTAAATAAAATTGATTTAGTAAAAAATAAAGAAAAACTATTATCAGAAATAGATAAATTAAAAGAACTATATGATTTTGCTGAAATAATACCAATTTCTGCAATGAAAAAAGATAACATTGAAGAGTTAATAAAAAGTATTAAAAAAATTTTACCTACATCAGAAAAAATCTTTGCCGATGATGATCTAACAAATGTTTCTACAAGATTTATTCTTTCAGAATTTGTCAGAGAAAAAGTTTTAGAATTAACCTATGATGAAGTTCCACATACTGTAACATGTTATGTTGAAAACTATGAAGAAAAGAAAGATTTAATTCATGTACAAGTATTAATCGTTGTGGATAGAGATAATCTAAAAAAGATAATTATTGGTAAAAATGGAGCATTATTAAAAGAAATATCCACAAGAGCCAGACTTGATATGGAAAACTTTTTAGGAAAAAAAGTATTTTTAGAAACATATGTCAAAACCTTAAAAAATTGGCGAGATCAAGAAAAATATTTCATAGAATTAGGATTAAAAGACGAAGATGAATAAAAATAAGAAAAAATCACCACTATAATAATAGAGGTGATTTTATGAATTATGATATATTATGGAAACTATTTCAAAAAACAGGAGATATAAAATATTATAATTTATTAATGAAAATAAAAAAGAAGTGATTTAATGAAAATAGAAAGCTTTGAAGGAATAGTTCTTAGTGAAACTAATTATAGTGAATCTAGTAAGATATTAAATATTTATACTAAAGAAAAAGGCTTAATTGGCGTTATGTCTAAAGGTTGCCGTAATATGAAAAGTAAACTTCGTGGAGTTAGTCGCAAACTTATTCACGGAAAGTTTCATGTTTATTATAAACCGAATGGATTATCAACTTTAATTGGTGTTGATATTATAAACTCTTTTCCAAAAACTGTTATGGATTTAGAAAAAATATCATATGCATCATTTATACTAGATTTAACTAATCAAGTATTAAAACAAGCAAGTGATTCACTAATCTTTGATTTATTAAAAGATACATTGTCTAAAATTGAGGAAGGATTAAACCCTGAAGCCTTGGCAAATATACTTGAACTAAAATTACTTGACTATTTGGGGGTAAGGCCAAGCATTGATTTTTGTGCTCAATGTGGTAGTAATAAAAAAATAGTAACATTATCAAGTTCAGGTGGTGGCTATATATGTAGTGATTGCTACAACAACGAATATTTAGTAAGTGAAAAAACAATAAAAATGATAAGAATGTTTTACTATGTAGATATAAAAAACATTACTAAACTTGACATTAGTAGTGAAGTGTTAAATGAAATAAATCAGTTTTTAGATGATTACTATGAACGTTATACAGGCCTATATATAAAAAGTAAAGATTTTCTTAAAAAGATTAACAATCTTAAGGTAAATAAAGAATAATACTTTATTTTTTTTTATAATTAATATATAATTATCTTGGTGATAATATGGAATATATTGAATATATAGTTATTGCTTTAGTTTTAATAGTAATCTTATTAGCAATTTTAAAAGCAACAAAAAAAGATGCTGGATTAGATTTTAATAAATTAGTTGAACTATTAGGTGGTAAAGATAATATCATAAATACTGAAACAAATATGTCACGTTTTAAAGTGACATTAAAAGATGTTAGTAAAGCTAATAAAGAGGGTATTCAAAAACTAGGAGCTAAAGGTATTGTTGAAATTGATAATCAATTAAAAATAATTTTAGGTTCTGAATCAAAGCAATTAAAAAAGTATATTGATGAAATAAAATGACGTAAAGTCATTTTTTTTGACAGTAATTCGCCAATTTTCGACATTATTCGCTATAAGTAAATAATATGGTGTATATGGTGATAAAATGATTGGACAAACTATTGAATTAGAAAAACATAAATTAGTACATGAAGTAAGAAATATGTTGAGTGTTTGCAATGGCTATTTGGAAATGATCCCTAAAGCTAATGAAATTAACACAACTAAATATTTAAAAATAATTAGCCATGAACTAGAAAAGATAATAGGAGTAATAAACCAAAATAAAGAAAATATTATTATAAATAAAAAAGAATTCTATCTAAATACTCTATTAGAAGAATTAAGAGTAACTCTTTCAGATTTACTAAGAAATAATAATGTTAAGTTGTTAGTTTCTAAAACTGATATACTTTTAACTGCTGACTACAATAAACTGCTACAAGTATTTACAAATATTATAAAGAATTCTCTAGAGGCAAAAAACAAAGAACACTTATTAATAACCATTAAAACAAATTCTTATAAAAAGTATTGTAGAATATACATATCTGATAATGGTAAAGGTATGACTAAAAATGAGCTTGCTAATATTTTCACACCATATTACACAACAAAGAAAAATGGTACAGGACTAGGTACCATTAATATAAAAGAAATAGTTGAACTTCATGATGGCACAATTGAATATTTATCTTCGCCAAATAAAGGAACAACAGTTATTATTAAATTGCCAATATCTTAGTAATAGTAGTTATTATTACTTGAATAGGTTGGATAAATAGGGTATGTTGGATAGACTGGATAAACAGGATAAAAAAATCCACCTTGATTATTCATTTGGTTATTAGCAATACCATATCCAAGAGCAGTACCGGCTAAGCCTCCAAATAAAAATGGAGCCCATAAAAATCTTTCATCATCATTCCCATAAGTATTAGGATAACTATCATATCTTACATAGTTTGGATACATAAAAACCTCCTTTATAATAATTTATGATAGTAACAAAAAATAGTTATTATTAATTGACAAACAAAAATATGTACGTTATATTGAATCTAATAAATTAATCTGAGGTGGATACATATGGAAAGATTACAAAAAGTAATAGCAGCATCAGGAATAACATCACGACGTAAAGCAGAAGAATTAATAAAAAATGGCCAAGTAAAAGTTAATGGTCAAATAATTACAGAATTAGGAACAAAAGTTAGTAATAGTGATGAAATAGAAATAGATAATAAAATATTAGAAAGAGAAGCAAAAGAATACTATTTAATTAATAAACCACGAGGTGTAATTACATCAACAAGCGATGATAAAGGGCGAAAAACAATTTGTGATTTAATTAATACAAGTGCTAGAATATATCCTGTTGGAAGACTTGATTATGATACAACAGGGGCTCTAATATTAACTAATGATGGTGAATTTGCCAATATCTTAACTCATCCAAAGAATAAAGTTGATAAGGTATATGTTGCAAAATTAGAGGGTATTATTAAAGGAGAACAAATAAATAAATTAAAAAACGGTATTACTTTGAATAACGTTTTAGTTAAAGCATCCAGAGTAAAATTAAAAAAAGTTAATCCTGAAAAGAATAATTCAATTGTTGAAATAACGATTCATGAAGGAAAAAATCATCAAGTAAAAAGAATGTTTGAAGCGGTTGGCTTCCATGTTGAAAAACTTACCCGTGAAAGAATTGCTATTTTTGATTTAACAGGTTTAAAATCTGGCGATTATCGAAAACTAACTCCAAAAGAAGTTCAAATAATTTATAGTTATAAAAAATAAAAAACTATCACTTTTGTGATAGCTTTTTTAAGCTTCTTCGATTGCTGAAGTAGGGCAGCTCTCCATAGCTTCTTTAACAGCATCAACTTTATCCTCTGCTACTGCTTCACTTACTGCTTGAGATAGACCTTCATCGTTCATTTCAAATACACCTTCAGCTATAGCAGTACATGCACCACAACCGATACAAGCATCTTGATTCACTTTTACTTTCATAATTTCACCCTTTCAAAACTATTATAACTAAAAATAAAACAGAGGTAAAGAATAATTATCATTTATCAGAAAAAACACTAAAATAGATTTACGTAAATCGCTCATATAATATCTTTTGTTTTATTATATAGTATGCTAAAATTATAATAAGAAGGTGAATAGTATGCGAAGAATGGATAGATATCAAGATGACGAAAACACAACCAAAAGAATTGATAAGAATCAAGAATTATATAGAAATTTTGCTAGTAATAATATCTATACAAACATAACTGATGTTACTAACGCTAATGCATATGAAATAGATACTAAACCTTCAAAAAGTAGGACTAAGCGTGAAGACTACCAATACATGCAAAAATATCAAAATACTGAACCAAAAACACCAAATAAGAAAGAACTAGATGATTTTAATAACTTATATAAGAGAAAAGAAAATAAAGTTTATGACATAAATAGTGTTTTAGAACAAGCACGTAAAAATAAAGAAAAAGATGCCAAAGAAGAAAAACGAAAATTAAAAAATAATAGTTATAATATTTTAACCAGTTTAGATAAAGAATCACTTGAAAAATATCGTGAAGAAAAGAAAAACAGAATAATGACAGCTGAAGAGGAAGAAATTAGAGAATTGATCGATACAATAGCATCAAAAACTTTAGCTGGTGAAATTGATAAAGCAACAACAGTAGATTTACTTAGTGATTTGATGGCTACTAGTATCCTTGATAAAGTAGAGCCAGCTAAACCTGATAATAAGGAACAAGAAGAACCAGAAATAATTGAAAAAATTGACTTAAAAGAAGAAAAACTAAACAAAGAAGATTTAAAAGAAATAGAAGAAAAAGTCCAAGAAGATGAAGAACCATCTAGTGATGAATCACTGCCAGAAAAAGATCCGGATTTCTATACTAGAAGCATGGATTTATCAGATAAAGATTTTGATCTGTCTGAAGAATTTAAGGATAAGCCAATGCCAATTATTTTAAAAATACTCATTATCCTTTTAATACTTGCCGTCTTAGTGGTAGCTGGTTATTTCATTTATCAAAGATTATATTAAAAGTAAAAGTTCCTATTCAACTTTTACCTTTTTTTTGATATTATATTTCTAGAGAGTGGTGAAAAGAATGAATTTGAACTTCATTATTAATGATTATGCATTAATTTGGAATTTGCTTTTCGAAGCATCAATTTCCGAAACTATATATAAATTAAAACAAAGAATTTGGAACACATATAAAAATGAATATAATGCTATATTCAAAGATAAACCAATAATTTTACAAGATTATAAAAATTTTATTCCAGATGATGATACAATATATAATATTTTATTAGCAAGTAAAGATTATGAAGGCTTAAAACGAAAAGCAGAATCATATCGACTTGAACTTATGAAAATTTGGGATAAGAACAAACAAAAAACAAAGGAACTTGTAAAAAATATTTTACGCATGGATATACCGACTTATACTGCTTTTGTTGTTAATAAAGAATTAAACATTATCGATACTCCAACACCCGATAGTTTAATAATTGGTTTAGAGATTGATAAAAAAAATCCTTTGAAAATATTATTGGATATAAATATGGCAATTGCGAAAAATAATATTAAGAAATACCATGAAAAGGATAACAAATTTAAAAAAGCAATTCTTGAGTTAGCGATAATCAATGAGTATGCAACTAGACTAACTGGTAGAAGCTGTTATCAAAGTGGAAGCCCATCATTAACACCTCTAAAAAGAGCACTGTATCCATATTGGTTAATGTATTTAGGGGTTCCAAAAGAGGAATTTTTCTCATACATGATGCGTGACAAGATTGTTTTTGAAGAATCAAAATATGCTTATGAAAAAGAATTAAAGAAAATGAATATTGAGGAGTTTATTGATTTCTGTATTAGAAATCAAAGGTATATGGTAAGGGAAAATAAACAACAGTTAGAATTAATCTAAAATTCAGGGGGAAGTAATATGCAAGAAAAAATGAAAATACTTTTAGATAAAATTAATATTGATGAGTCCTCTTATCAATATTTTTCTGACGCCAAATTAACTAAAATAAAGATTTCTTCTAAAAGTAATAGTTGGCAAATATTTATTGAGAAAGAAGAACTATTACCAGTAGATATCTATAAAGAAATTGAAGAAAAAAAGAGTAATTTAGATGCTAATGCTTCATCAATCATATTTATTTTTGATATAAAAAATAAAGACAATGAAAAATACTTAAGTTATTATAATTACTTATTAGAAACATTGAAAGATGAATTACATGTTTTAGAAATTTATGAAGACTGTTTAAAAAATGAGAGTGACTTTTTAATTCTAGTTACATCTAATGAAATGGAAAAAGAAAGATTAGAAAAATGTTTACCACAAATAAATAGTTTTTATAAGAGACTAGGCTACGAGTTTAACATAGAAGTTATTTGTCGCCATGAAGAAAAGATATTAGAAGAAATTCAAAGTGAATTAGAAGCAGTTACCATAACAGAAGAATTACCAAAGAAAGAAGAGAAAACAGCTAAAACAGAGAAAAAACAATATCGTCGTGAAGCTAAAGATGAGAATAGCGTAATAGGTCGAGGAATAAAAGAATCACCAATAAAAATTAAAACTTTAATAGGTGAAGACAATAATGTTGTGGTTGAAGGAAAAGTATTTGGTGTTGATTTTTTTGAATCAAGTAAAACAGATTTCAAAATAATTACTTTAAAAATAACTGATTATTCCGATAGCATTTATTGTAAAGTTTTTGTTAGAGAAGATGATGAATATAAAAGACTTTCTAAAGAATTGAAAGTTGGAAATTGGTATAAAATAAGAGGCTACACTAAAAATGATCAATTTGCTAAAGAATTAGTCTTAAATGCCCGTGATATTTTAAAAATAGAAAAAGAAGAATCAACAGAAGAAGATACAGCTGAAGAAAAAAGAGTAGAACTACATTGTCATACTAAAATGAGTCAAATGGACGGAGTAGCCGATGAATGTGATATAGTTTCTCAGGCAATGAAGTTTGGAATGAAAGCAGTAGCAATAACAGACCACAATGGTGTTCAAGGTTTTCCACATGTCTTCAATATGGTAACTTCTCATAATAAGAAATTAGCAGAAGGTGAGGAACCATTCAAAGCTATATATGGTGCTGAACTAACTATGATTGATGATGCTGTAGATATTGTGGTGCGACCAAATGATGGAGTAATGTTAGATCAAACTTTTGTTGTTTTCGACTTTGAAACAACAGGTTTTAATGCTGGTGGGGCTGACTCGATTATTGAAATAGGTGCAGTTAAAATTAAAGATGGCGAGATTATTGAAAGATTTGATGAATTAATTAATCCAGGACGTCCATTACCTCAAAAGATTATAGATTTAACAAATATAACTGATGAAATGTTAAAAGATAAAGATAATGAAGAAAATGTAGTTAAGAAATTTATTTCGTGGTTTGGTGATTGTCCAATGGTGGCACATAATGCAAAATTTGATGTCTCATTTTTAGAAATGGCTTACAATAAATATAACTTAGGAGAATTTAAAAATCCAGTTATTGATACATTAGAATTATCAAGAACACTAGATAACACATATGCCAGACATTCATTATCAGCCCTAGTAAAAAGGTATGAAGTACCATGGGATGAATCAGCACATCATAGAGGAGATTATGATGCTGAAGGAACAGCTCTTGTTTTCCATAAGATGTTAAAAAAACTATCTAATCGTAATATTGAAAAAATGTCTGATCTAGATAAATTAGTAAGTAAAGATGAAATACATAAATATGGTCGTGCTCATCATATTAATATTTTAGTAAAAAATAAAAAAGGCTTAAAAAATTTATTTAAATTAGTTTCTCTTGCTAATACAACATATTTGTATAAAACTCCAAGAATACTAAGAAGTGTCGTAGATGAACATAGAGAAGGACTTCTAATTGGAAGTGGTTGCTATGAAAGTGAAGTATTTAGAGAAGCAAAATCAAAGAGTGATGATGAATTATCTAATATTATTAGATTTTATGATTACGTTGAAGTACAACCACTAGAATGCTATGATCACTTAATTCAAACAGGTGATTTTGCCAACAAAGTCGAGTTAGCTGCCAATATCGAAAAAATAATTAGAGTTACCGAAGAAGCGGGAAAAATAATTGTCGCAACAGGCGATGTCCATCATTTAAAGCGTGATGATAAGATTTATCGTGAAATAATTGTTAATCAAAAAGTTCCTGGTGGTGGAAGACATCCACTTGCTAAAAGCGATATTAAAGAAATTCCATCAAATCATTTTAGAACGACTGATGAAATGTTAAATGATTTTGATTTTTTAGGTGCTGAGAAAGCTTATGAAATAGTTGTTAAAAACACAAATAAAATTGCTGATATGTGTGAGATAGTAGAAGTTATTATCGACACAGGAGGAATTCCGTTCTCTCCAAGAGTTAAATCTGATGATGGTAAAGAGTATTTAGACTGTCCAGTTGTTGTTACAGACTTAGTCTACACAAAAGCAAAAGACTGGTATGGGGAACCACTACCTTATTCAATTGAGGAAAGAATAGCAACTGAATTATATGGTGATATTGTCTTTAAAATAATTAAAGAAGACTTGGAAAAAGAAAATTTATCAGAAGATGAGTTTAATAAAGTAGCTCATAAAAAACTACATGATTTAATATTGGAAGGTTCAATTAAAGTAAAAGAGTTTGTAAGTGAGTATGTAAAAAGAACTAGTGAAGAAGAATTAGATGAAAAAGCCCTTGAGAAAGCCACTAAAAAAGCTCTAGGTGGCGTAATTGGAGGAGGATTTGACCCAATTTATTTGATTTCTCAAAGACTTGTTAAACACTCTAACGATGAAGGTTATTTAGTTGGGTCACGTGGTTCAGTTGGTTCAAGTTTTGTTGCTACAATGATGGGAATAACAGAAGTAAATCCACTAGCAGCTCACTATCGCTGTAGTAAATGTAAATTAAGTGTTTTTGAGGATGAAAATGGTAAACCATTTGGTGCTGATTACTCATCAGGATTTGATTTACCAGATAAAGAATGCCCTAACTGCCATATTCCAATGATCAAAGATGGCCAAGATATGCCATTCGCAACTTTCTTAGGATTTAATGCTGATAAAGTACCTGATATTGATTTGAATTTTTCTGATTTAAATCAAGCTAGTGCTCATGCCTATACGAAAGTTTTATTCGGAGAAGACAATGTTTATCGTGCCGGAACAATTGGTACAGTAGCAGATAAAACAGCTTTTGGTTTTGTTAAAGGGTATTGTGAAGACAAAGAATTAGGAGATATGCGTACTGCTGAAATCGAGCGACTTGCCATGGGTTGTACAGGGGTCAAAAGAACAACAGGACAACATCCAGGAGGAATAGTTGTTATACCAGATTACATGGAAGTATCAGACTTTACTCCATATCAGTATCCTGCGGAAGATGCCACAGCCGAATGGCGAACTACCCACTTTGATTATCACTCAATTGATCAGTGTCTCTTAAAGCTAGATATTTTAGGTCATTCAGATCCAACACAACTACGATTAATACAAAATCAATCAGGTACAGATATCCTAAAAGTACCACTAGATGATAAAGATACAATGTCAATATTTACATCAACTGATGTTCTAGGAGTAACAAAAGAACAAATAATGTGTAATACAGGAACATTAGGTATACCAGAATTTGGAACACCATTTACTATAAAATTAGTAGAAGATACAAAACCAACTACTTTTGGTGAACTTGTTAAAATTTCAGGACTTTCACATGGTACTGATGTTTGGTTAGGAAATGCTCAAGAATTAATTGAAAAAAACATAGTACCATTTAAAGATACAATTGGTTGTCGTGATGATATTATGGTTTACTTAATGTATAATGGTGTTAAACCAATAAAAGCTTTTAAAATTATGGAGTTTGTCCGTAAAGGAAAAGCAAGTAAAGATCCAGAAACTTGGAAAGAGCATGTTAAAACAATGCAAGAAGCAAATATTCCAGATTGGTTCATTAATTCTTGTGCCAAGATAAAGTACATGTTCCCAAAAGCTCATGCAGCAGCCTATGTTATTTCTGCTTTTAGAATAGCTTGGTACAAAGTTCATATGCCAGTATACTTCTATGCTTCTTGGTATTCTTCAAAAGCAACAGATGTTGATGTTGAAAATATGATAAAAGGCTATCAATCAATTAAAGCTAGAATAGAAGATATTCAAGAAAAAGGGTATGAAGCAACAAACAAAGAAAATGGTCAAGCTGAAAGTTTAAAAGTAGCCTTAGAAGCAACCGCCCGTGGCATAAAGTTTTTAAATGTTGATTTATACAAAAGTGATGCCACTGTATGGACAGTAAAAAGCGATACTGAAATTTATCCACCATTTAATGCTATTGATGGTTTAGGAGATACAGTTGCAAAAAATATAGTTGCTGAAAGAGAAAAAGGTAATTTCATCAGTATTGAGGATGTTCAAAAACGAGCTAAAGTATCTCAGACATTAATTGATAAAATGAAAGAGATGGGTATATTACACGATTTACCAGAATCAAATCAGTTATCATTGTTTTAAAGGAGATAATATGAAAATAATAAGGGATAATAAAGAAATAGAAATAGTTACATTGCTTGAATCACCAGAAGATGCTACAGTATTTAAACATTTTAAAGGAAAGGAATATAGTATAGTTTCTATCGGAAAAGATGCAGATAATTTAAAAGAACTAGTTATATATAAAGCCTTATATGGAGAAGGTCAAGTATGGGTAAGAGAGTATAATGAATTTTTTTCAAAAGTAGACAAACAAAAATATCCCGAAATTAAACAAAAATATCGTTTTGAAATAAAGTGCTAAGCACTTTATTTTTTTTAATTATCATAGTATAATTTTTTTAAGGAGGATAATATGAAAAAAAGATTTATATTTTTATTTCTATTACTACTAACTTTAACTATCCCAGTTTTTGCTAAAGGTGCCAACTTATATTCTGGAGATGACTTAGTAATAGAAAATGCAATTGATGCCACAAGTTTTATCGCAGGAAATGATGTTTCCGTATCATCTGATATTAATGGTGCAAACTTTGTAGCCGGAAACA
>CAZVUP010000022.1:0-23804 GCA_964630365.1 uncultured Muribaculaceae bacterium | reverse complement strand
AAAGATAAAGAAGAAGAATTATTTCATTGTAAAACTCTGTCTATTCTAGTAATAAAAAATTAAATATGGTATAATTTTTATAGAAAAATTAAATGGGATTGATAATATGAATAGCTTTTTAAAGAAAAATATTAATTTATTATTAGGAATATTTTTAGTACTTCAACCAATACTAGATTTATTAACAGGACTTTGTCTACATTTATTAAATATAAATCTAACGATAGGCATCTTAGTAAGAATCATTTTCTTACTATTAATATGTTATACAGCCTTATTTGTATTTAAAAAGAAAAAACTTTTAATACCATATCTTGGAATTATAATATATTTTTTACTATATACTATTGGAATAATAATTTATAAAGATGGAGTAGGTTTATTTAAAGAAATTCAAGAACTAGTAAAAGTATTTTATTTTCCAATATTATTAATCTCTCTCTATTCAATAAGAGATAAAATAAGGATAAGTAAAATGACACTTTTTACAACTCTATTCCTTTATCTAATCTTTATTTTCATTCCATTATCCCTAGGTTTAGGATATCAAAGTTATCAAATAACTAAAGTAGGAACTCTAGGTTTTTATAATTCAGCTAATGAGATAAGTGGCATTATATCATTATTAACTCCAATAATGTTTATTGTTTTAGCAAGCTCTAAAAAAATAATACCAAAAGTATTATTAGTGATTATCTATCTTGTAGTTATTCTAATGATTGGTACTAAAACCCCATTATTAACTTTAATAATTACAGTTGGATTTAGTCTTCTTTATTTCTGGTCTAAATCAATAAAAGAAAAACAATTTAAAAATTTATTTATTTCAGTATTAGTATTACTAGTAGGAATTAGTAGCCTAATTATTATTATGCCAAAAACAAATTTTTATAAGAATATCGAAACTCACTTAGATTTCTTAGAATTAGATAATATTGGTGAAGTTTTTGAAGATGAAGAATTAGTTGATCATTTTATTTTCAGTCAGAGATTAACTTTCTTTGTCAAAAAAGCTAGATTATATAATAAAGCATCGCTATATCAAAAGTTATTTGGTATTGGTTACTTAAGAAAAGGTAAAGTGACAAAAATGATTGAAATGGATTATTTTGACATTTATTATAGTGATGGCTTAATAGGATTCTTATTATTTTTTGCGGCTTTTATCTATGTACTTTATAAAGTACTAAGAAGAAATGATAAAATGACATATGAACGTTATATGAGTATTGTAAGTCTAATGTTAATCATCTTTTTAGCCTTCTTTACTGGTCACATCATAACAGCACCTGCAGTCAGTTTAATATCGATTATAATAATTTTAAGCCTAGAAAAAAGAGAAAAGAAGGATTTGTTATTTGCTTCGTATTCTATGGATTTAGGTGGAATTGAAAAAGCCTTATTAAATTTAATAAATAGAATTGATTTAGATAAATATAATGTTAGAGTTGTTCTTGAAGATAAAAGAGGAATCTTTTTAGATTTAATAGATAGTAGAATCATTGTAGATCAGTTGAAAGTTTTTAATAATAAAAACATAATTATTAGAAAAAGTTTAAACTATTTAAATAAATTAATTTTCAAAATATTAAATTATCATAATTATGATTTTAGTTGCTGTTATGCAACATATAGTTATAGTAGTTCTAAAATAGCCTTGATTTCCTCAAAAAACACAGCATTTTATGTTCATAATGATTATCGGACAATATACAAGGATGAAAATGATTTTAGAAACTTCTTTGACTCTAGAAATATATCTGATTATAAACATATCATCTTTGTTTCTAATGAGAATAGAGAAGGATTCATTGAGATTTATAAGCAATTGACTAAAAAGTGTAAAGTATTTAACAATTTTATAAATACCAAAGAAATAATAGAACAGAGTAAAGAAAAAATATCAGCTAAAAAGAACAAAGATAAAACGTTATTAATGTATGTTGGAAGATTAGATGATGATGCTAAAAAAATTTCTAGACAAATTAATTTAGTAAAAAATATTGAAAAATTAGAATTATGGATCATTGGAGACGGACCAGATAGAGAAAAATATGTTAAAGAAGTAAAGGACAATCACTTAGAAAAAAGAGTTACTTTCTTTGGTAAACAGAAAAATCCATTTCCATATATGAAGCAAGCAGATTATGTTATTTTAACATCAGATTATGAAGGATTTCCAGTAACATATTTAGAAGCTATTACCCTTAATAAAAATATTATTACTACCTTCCCAACAAGCGATGATGTAGTAGATATAAATGAATATGGAAATGTAATCGATAAGAATCAAAACAAAATGATAGAACAAGTAAAAAAAATAATGAAAAACAAAAAAAATATTAAAAAAATTGATTTGGAATCAGGCCAAGTTGCTAGAATGAGAAAACTTGAAAAAATATTTGATGAGGTGGTATAATGCCAAAATTTAGTATTATAATTCCAGTTTTTAATGTTGAAAAATATATTAAGAGGTGCTTAGATAGTGTCTTTGAACAAACATATAAAGACTTTGAAGTAATTGTCGTTGATGATGGCTGTACAGATGACAGTATAAATATTATAAAGAATTATTCCATAAACATAATAAAGACAAAGCACGTAGGTGTCAGTGAAGCACGTAATATTGGAGCAAAACATGCTAATGGAGAGTTTTTATTATTTTTGGATAGTGATGATTATTGGGATAAAGACTTATTGAAAGAATTATCAAAATCATTAAAAAACAGTCCAGATTTAATAAGATTTCAAGCGAGAACAGTTACTGATAATTTAGAAAAAATAGATTATAAAGAATCTGGGTTTCAAGGATTAAATGGAGAATCTGCATTAAAAAAAATAGTTAAATATCATTTTATTGATAGTATTTGGATATATGCTATTAAAAGAGAATATTTTGAAAAAGAGAAATTTTATTTTAAAAAAGGGATGGTACATGAAGATTTTGGATTAACTCCGCTAATAATAATAAAAGCTAAAAATGTTAATTCAATATCATACATAGGTTATAATTATTACCATCGAAGTGGTAGCATAATGAATAATGCTAATTATGAATGGACAAAGAAAAAAGTTTCTGATCTTTATGAACACTATTTATATTTAATTTCAGAAATAGATAAAACAGAATTAAATAAAGAAGTATTTAAAAGTTTTTGTGCAAATAACTTAATTATAAAAATATGTGAGTTAAAAGGAAAAGACTATAGGAAATATCGAAAGCTACTAAAAAATAATAAAGTTTATGATAATCTTTTAACTGATACTTTTCCAAGAAAAATAAAAAAAATATTATTTATTATCAGTCCAAAAATAACAGTTAAAATATTGAAGTGAAAGAAGTGTAAATATGATTAAGAAGAAAATAAACAAATTAATAAATATGATAAAAAATAATAAGACAATTTGTTTGTTTTTCTTGTCATTTACTTATTTAGTTATATTAGGACTGATATTAACTTATAACTACAATTTTCAAGATGATTTTAACTTATTATTTGGTTCTGATAGTTCTAGAGTAATAGGAGACATGACAGATATAGGAAATAATCACTATCGAGCAACAGTCCATCCTCTTTTCATTATTTTAATTCAAACAATGATCTTTTTGCTTAGAGGAATATTTATTGATAAAATGATAGCTGCAGTTGTATTGTCAGCATTCGCTTCTTCCATAACAGTTGTATTTATCTATAAAACCTTAAATTTAATAAATAAGAATGAAAAAATCAATTCAATTTTGTCATTAATATATTTATTTTCATTTTCAAATATTATTTTTACAGCAGGAATGGAAACATATAATTTCGCAGCTTTATTTCTAGTAATACTATGGTATTTTTACTTAAAAAAAGCAAATGAGAAATATACTAAAACGTCATATGCAATACTAATAATGCTAGGGATCTTTTCATTTGCCTTTACTATAACTAATATCATTATCTATTTAATTGTTATTATTTTATTAGTAATCAATAAAAAAATCAGTTTTAAAAAATGCTTTTCTATTCTCATACTAGTACTAGTAAGCTGCATTTCTCTTAATGCTGTACAGAGACTTGCTTGGAATACTGCTCCAATTTTATTAGAAAAAAGTACTATGAAAACAGAAAAAACTTATATAAATCACAAGATTAAAATTACAAATATAAAAAATGTCGTTCAAAAAGATTATGCGAATTCGTTAATATCAGGAAATATCAAGCTTAACATAACAAGTGATGATAAATATAGTGGACAGAACTTTGAATTAATGTTAGATAATAATATTTTTAGTTTATTTATAATAATCATTTTTTATATAGGTTTTGGTTATTTACTATTTAAAGGTATTAAAAACAAATTATTGTTTTTTGGACTTTTAGCAGCTTTAGGTTTCAATACCACATTACATTTAATTTATGGTAATGAATCAACATTTTTATACTCACTTCATTTCTTATATTTAATAATTCTTCTTTATGGACTTAATTATAATAATTTAAAAAATACAAAAATAAAGAAATTATTCTTTGTTTTATTATCAGTTTTTTTATTAGCAGAAGTAATAATTAATAATATTAATTTTCTTAAAGTTTTAACTTATACAGATAAAATATTAGAAGGAAATTATTTTGTAAGAAATTTAGGATTACCACTAACAATTACTTTTGAAGTACTAGGGGTAATTGTTGCATATATTGTAATCAATATATTTATAAATATCATAAAAAAAATACTTCTGACTAAAAGTAGAGAAGAAAAATTAGTATATATAAGTTGTGCTAGTATGATAGTTATTTTAACAATATCAATATTTATTGGTATTGAATCACTAGAAGGATATGATAGATTATCAAGATTTAATTTAAATAATAATCAGCAAGCAAAGTTAATTAATAAAGAAAACTATTTATCGGAAGAGTTTAAAGAACATTTTAATCCAGAATTTCAAAAATTGACAGCTTACAGAACCGAAATAGAAGAATTAAAAAGTAACTATAATGTAGAAAGTACTGTAATATATTCTCCATTTGACTACTATTTCTTTGGTTTTGGCAATAGAAGAAAACTAATGTATTCAAAAGGATCTTTACTAGATATTGATACCAAAAAAGTACTATATAGCTTTGAACCTTCCGAATACATGATTATCCCAAATGCCTATACAATTGTTGCTCGCACAAATGATGATAAGTATATTAAAATTTATGAAGATAATAAAGGTGTCCATTACAACATAAATGGAAAAGATGAAATTATTGATGGCACAGAAAAGGAAATAGAATTATATAGTTTCGATAATCAAAAATATCAAAATATAAAGAAAGAACTTTATAGTGAAATTCTATTTAATATTAAAGATAGTAAAATTTATCCAAATATTATAGCCTATGATAAGCCTTGGTATCGCGATGCTGCTGTTGCAGCAATGGTATTAAAACAAACTAATAATACAGATTTAATAAAAGATTGGGTTAAAAATATTGACACTATCTATGATGAACAAAATGGTCAAAAAGAGGTAGATAACTTAGGAGAATTATTATATATTTTATCAACTCAAAAAGATAGAAATGAAGATTTGATAGATGAAATAGAAGAAGAGGCTAATCGGATTGCTAAAGAAAATGAAAATGGGTATTATTTAATTGGCAAAACAGATTTTGGGGATATGTATATATACCAAAATTTATGGTACAAACTAGGGATTGAAGCAGTAGGTAGAGAGTTTAATTTTGATTTATCTTCAATTCCAGAAGATCCATATGCCAAAATGACTTGGTGGAGTGATTATGATTTGAAATATCAAAAACCAATTGATATTAACGAAGATTATCCATATTTAACAACAGCAGCTAATCATAAACTAAAGACAGGTACATTAGTACTTAATAATAGTCTATATCCTTTGTCATGGGAAAAACATGGAAGCTCTGCCAATTATAATAACTATCTTAATTTATTACCATTTTGTACAGAAGAAGAAATCTCACCACTACATAGTTGGTCTGCTGCCGAGATGTTATTATTCATTATGGATGAAACTAAAGATCTAGAGTTAAAATAGAACAAAGAAATATACACTAAACATGCTATAATAATATACATACAAATAATATTAACTAAGCAAAATGGAGGTAACCTAATGCAAAAAAAAGAAAAAATATCACTTATAATACCATGTTACAATGAGGAAGAAGTATTACCAATTTTATATCAAGAAATAAACAAAGTTTCTAAAGAATTAGAAAATGTTATTTTTGAATTAATATTTATTGATGATGGTTCAAAAGACAAAACTTTAAATTTTTTAAAAAAAATAGCTAAAAAAGATGAGCGTGTTAGATACATATCTTTTTCTAGAAACTTTGGAAAAGAGGCAGCTATGTATGCAGGATTAAAAAATATAACAGGTGATTATGCTGCTATTATGGATGCTGATATGCAAGATCCTCCAGAAATGTTAAAAATTATGTATCACTATATCAAAGAAGAAAATTATGATTGTGTAGCACTATACACAAAAAGTCATGATGAATATGGAATAATACGCAAGACGCTTACAAATATATGGTATAATATGATTGATAAAATTTCTCCATCACGACAAGTACCAGGAGCTAGAGATTTTAGGTTAATTACTCGTCAAGTTGCTGATTCCATAACAAATATGCCAGAGTATAATAGATACACTAAAGGAATTTTTGGATTCATAGGATATAGAACAAAATGGATAGAATATAATGCTCCTAATAGAGAAGCAGGAACTTCCAAATTTAATATTTATAAATTGATGAAATATGCATTGGAAGGCATTGTATCATTCTCAACAAAACCACTGATTCTTGCAGCATACACTGGAATACTATTTTGCTTAATGGCTTTTTTAACGATTATAGTAATAATAGGGAAAACAATTATTTGGGGAGATCCAGTTAGTGGATGGCCTTCTCTTGCATGTTTGATAGTTTTTATTGGTGGAATACAATTGTTTTTTCTTGGCATAATAGGGATTTATCTTTCAAAAATATATTTAGAAATAAAAAATAGACCTGTATATATTGTAAAAGAAACGGAAAAGGATAATTATGAGTAAAGCAGATATTAGTTTAATTGTACCAATTTATAATGCTGAAAAATATTTGGATATATGTATAAATTCTTTAATACATCAAACAAAGAAAGAATTAGAAATCATTTTGATAAATGATGGGAGTACTGACAGAAGCGAAGAGATTATAAAAAAATATAATGATAAGCGAATAAAATACTTTAAAAATAAAAATCAAGGAATAGGTAAAACTAGAAACTTTGGTATAGAAAAAGCAACAGGAAAATACATTATGTTTGTAGATAGTGATGACTATTTAGAAATAGATGCTTGTAATATATTATTTAACAAAGCCGAGCAAGAAAAACTTGATATGGTTGTATTTGATATCTCAAGAATATATTCTGAAGAAAGAAAAGAAGAAAAAACAGAATCTTTTGTCAACACAAAATTAAGAGACAATCCAAATTTACTGAATATAATAAATCTGGGACCATGTAACAAATTATTTTTGACAAAATTAATATTAGATAATAATATTAGATTTGTCGAAGATTTAAAATATGAAGATGTTCCATTCATAGTTAAGTGTATTGACAAATCCCGTCAAATAGGAAAAGTTAGTTTATGTTTATATAATTATGTTATTCATGATAATAGTGAAACAACGATACGCGATGAAAGGTGCTTTGATATTATCGAGATAGTAAAAATAATAAGAATGTACTTTAAAGAAAAAAAGTATGTAAATGAAAGCTTAAATCGTTTGACTGTCAGAATAATAACAAATTATACAATTCAACAGCGATGTCAAGAAAATATAAATGTAGGTATGAAATTTATAGATGTAGCTTTTGATTATTTAGAAAAAACAATTCCAGATTATAAAAATAAGAAATATTATGAAGGAAGAGGAATAAGACAAATTATTGAAAAAAGTAAATATTTAACGAAAATATATTGTAAATTATATAGAAGGTTGATGAAAAAATGAAAGACAAAAAAAGTATAAAAAAAATTAACACAACATGTAATGAAACTATGAAGTTATTTACAATGCTAAGTGGTTATATCCTATTAGTATTGTTATTATTTTCAGTGTTTCAAATTGTAAAGAGTATAAACTTAGTTATAGTTGAAATATTAGCAATTATTATTCCAATCATAATTTATTTATTAAAAAATGATAAGCCGAGTAAGGTTAAAATCCGAACTATTACATTTTATTTGCTTATTGTTTTAATACTACCATTTTTATATAATAAAACATATGATTTTACTCAAGATGGTAATTCATATCATAAAACGGCTATAGCTTTTATAAAAAATGGATGGAATCCATTATATGAATCAACAAAAGATTTTCAAAAAAATAATAATAGTGTTATTAAAATCGCCGAGGACAGTAATGTTGACTTATGGGTAGAGCATTATCCAAAAGGAACTTGGATAATTGCTGCTACTATATACAGTATGACAAATAACATTGAAAGTGGCAAATGCATCACATTAATACTATTAATAATGTTATTTCTTCTAAGTTATAGCATTATAAAGCCGCTTATTGATAAAAAGTGGGCAATAACTATATCCTTGTTATTAGCAATAAATCCAATAGTATTAGTGCAATTATTTACATATTATGTTGATGGTATTATCGGAATTTGCTTTGCAATAGAATTATTATTATTATCGATGATAACAGTAGATAAAAAGATATCATCAGGAATGATAATTAATTTGATAGCAATTTGCTGTTTGTTTGTAAATATTAAATTTACCGGACTATTATGTTCTGGATTGATAGCAGCAGTATATTATTTTTATTGGATAATTTTTAGTAAAAAGAAAAGATATCAAGTATTCAAAAAAATGACGTTGATTTTTAGTGTGGCCTTTGTATTGGCTATATTTATAGTTGGATCAAACTCTTATGTAAAAAATACACTTGACCATCACAACCCACTATATCCATTATTTGGTAATGGCAAAGTAGATATAGTTACAACAATGCAACCAAAAAGTTTTGCTAAAAAGAATAAATTTGAAAAATATATTATTTCAACTTTTTCCAAAACAGAGAATGTTATATATAGTGAAGACCCAACAATAAAATTACCATTTAAAGTATATAGATCAGAAATAGATGCAATGCTAATACCGGATACTAGAATGGCCGGATTTGGGCCATTTACTGGTTTAATTACAATAATTACAGTGGTATTATTAATTGTAGTAAGTGTACTATTCTACAAGTATGAAAAAAACAACTTTAAATACTTGCTGCTTTCAATAATTTCCATATTATTATCAACAATACTAGTAGGAGAAAGTTGGTGGGCTAGATATGTTCCTCAACTATATTTAATTCCTATCGGCATAGTAGCATTGTTAGTTTATTTGAAGAAATATTGTAATAAAAAAATAATCGCAAGCATAATCGCTGTTTTCATATTAATAATAGTTTTAAATGCCAGTGTTTGTTTTTATGCACTAACTAGAGAAATAAATGATTTTATAAAAGTAAATAAAGATTTAATGAGTCTTCGAAAAGAAGAAAATCTTAAATTACGATTAGGCGGAGAATCTGATGACTTATATGGATATTTTTACACATTGAATGATAATAATATTAAATATGAAATAAAGCCGGAAATAGAAGAAAAAAACATGCGATACGTATACTTGTGGAGAATAGGAGTTGAAATAGATGAATGATTACTTTAAATTAATACGAATAAAACATTGGTTAAAAAATGGCTTAGTATTTTTACCTCTGTTTTTTAGTATTAATCTATTTAAAATTAAAATGTACCCTAAGTGTATATTAGCATTTTTCATTTTTTCATTTATAGCTAGTATAGTATATATAATAAATGATATAAATGATATTGAAAAAGATAAGTTACATCCAATTAAAAAAGATCGCCCATTAGCAAGTGGTAAAGTATCAAAAAGAAAAGCTATATTAATAGCAGTAATTTTATTAGTGATAAGTACAATTATGATATCATCATTATATAGGGAAACTAAAAATATTATGATTATAATCATTCCGATTACATATTTAGTATTAAACATTTTGTACAGTAAAGGACTAAAAAATATTCCCATTATTGATGTTGTTATATTAGTTTCTGGCTTTGTATTTAGAGTAATGTATGGTGGCGTTTCTACTCAAGTTGAGGTCTCAAAATATCTATATTTGATGATTGTATTTGGTTCATTCTATCTTGGCTTTGGAAAAAGACGAAATGAAATAATAAAAAATGGCGAAAAAAGTAGAAAAGTGTTAAAAATGTACAATAAAGAATTTTTGGATAAAAACATGTACGTAGCTTTGGCATTAGCAATAGTATCATACACTTTATGGTGTGTTGATGCTTCAACAATCCAAAGAATTGGGAATGATTATATATTTTGGACAATACCACTTTTAATGGTAATATTACAACTATATAGTCTAAACATAGAGGGGAACTCTCATGGAGATCCAATAGATGTTATATTAAGTGACAAGAAGCTAATAATAACCATAATACTATATATTTTTGCTATGGGAGGGATATTGTACTTTATATGATAAATGCATATGATTTTGATGGAACAATATATGATGGTGATTCCTCACTTGATTTTTATCTTTTTTGCTTGAAGAAAAATAAAAAGATATTATTGCAGTTACCAATTCAAATATGGGGGATTATACTATATCTGTTAGGTATTATTGATAAAACTGCTTTTAAAGAAAAAGTTTTTTCATTTTTAAAAAGGATTGACAATGTTGATACCTATATTAAAGAGTTTTGGCAGAAAAATGATAAAAAGATTAAAGCATGGTATTTAGAACAAAAAAAAGAATCGGACATAATAATATCGGCATCACCTGAATTCTTATTAAAACATTTAGAAAAAAAGTTAAATTTTAAAGTAATTGCTTCAAGAGTTAACAAGGAAACTGGTAAATTTGAAGGTAAAAATTGCCACGATTATGAGAAAATAAAAAGGTATAAAGAAATATATAAAAATAGAAAAATAAAAAAGTTTTATTCAGACTCAATTAAAGCTGATAGGGCAATGCTTGAGTTTGCTAATGAAGCTTACTTAGTAAAAGGGGATAATGTATCTAAAATTGATATTGAAAATTATGTTGAAAGTCACACAGCAAAAATTACAAAACTATTTTTATCTATTTTCTCAATAACTTTTTTTATCATATTATTTGGTACAATATTTGATAATAAAGTAGTTCTAGAAGTGGCAACTAATAAAAATAATATTATAGCATTTATATTATCAATCATATTATTAATAGCATTCTTTAAAATATGTAAAAACAAACAAGAAGATAAAGTTTGGATATTCTGTTTAATAGGAGGAATATTAATATTTACAATGCAAATATTAGTGTTGGTATTTGCCAAAAATAGTCCAGGCTGGGATTGGAAAATAGTTTATCAATCGGCATTGGATTATGTTAATGGAAAACTAGATGGCTCAAGCATATGGTATTTTAATACATTTCCAAACAATAAATATTTATTCGCAATTCAAATATTATTATTTAAAATATTAAAAATAATAGGGCTACTAAAATATTCATTAACTGCAACCCACATAATAAATATAATATGCGTAGATATCTCAATTTTATTAACACTGCTAACAGTAAAAAAAATATATGGTAAAAAAAGTGTACTTTATGCAATAACACTAATAATTTTATCGAGTGCATTTTATATATATTTACCAATATTTTATTCTGATACAGCTGCAATGCCAATTCCAATTGCACTAATATATATATTCATATCAATGGATAGGGACAAAGAGAATATTATTATTAACAAAAAAAACATTTTATTATCAATAGTTTTTTCTATAATAGCACTATTAGGTATAAAAATAAAAGTTACTACAATAATTGTTTTTATAGCAATAATTATATGTTCTATAATAAATAAACAAGTAAAGAAACAGGCAAAAATAATTACTCTAATCGCTTTATTACTAATATTTGAATTATTATCATTAAATTACATAGAAAGAAAAACCAATTTTTTTAATTCCGAAGAAAATAATAGTTTACCATATACACATTGGGTTATGATGGGTCTATATGAATTTCCATCAAATGTAAAAGGGAAAAACTATATTGGCGTATATAATGCAGAATTATATAGCTATTCATTTAAACTTGGATATAGGGATAAAATAATCATTGGAAATAAGAAGAAAATAGCAGAGAAATTAACTCAATATGGACCAATAGGGTACTTAAAATTTTTATATAGAAAAAGCTTATTTACTTGGGGAGATGGCACTTTTCATGGAAGTAGAATGATTTCTGAAAATAAACTTGTAAAAAATAACTTTATTCAAGAATTAATATATTGTTCTGGAAAATATTTTGTTTATTACTATATTTTGAATACTGCCTTATTATTTGCCATGTATATATTGTTTATAATTGGTAGTATTAAAAACATTAAAGAAAATGAAAAAAATACTACAATAGTTTATATGGCAATTTATGGACTATTATTCTTCCTTTTAATATGGGAAGCATCCGCAAGATATCTTATTCACTACGTACCATTGATGATTGTAGGAAGTATATCTGGAATGTTAGTACTTGAAAAGAAAACGTGTAAAGGATTTATAAAAAAGTATGAAGAAGAGAAATAATAATATAGATTTTTTAAGGGGAATAGCTACTCTTTGTATAGTACTCATACACACAGCATTCTGGTCAGGAGAGTTATATTTACCAAATTGGTTTAAAAACTTATCACTGATAGTAGATGTTCCTGTATTTATGTATATTTCAGGGATAAGCTTCTCTTTCATTAATTCAATTTCAAAAAATGTTATGTCATTAATAAAACAATGGAAAAAATGGATTTTTTTCGTATTAGTATATGCACTGATAATACTAATATTCTATAGAACTGAATTCAGTTTAAAAGATTTTCTATGCTGGATAGTATATTATTTCCCAAATAAAACATCACTAGTAGTTGTTGGCGGATCAATCTGGTTTTGGATAATGTACATTAAAGTAACGATGCTATGCTCAATAATAATCCATTTAAACAACTGTTTAGAAAAAGATAAAGAAAAAAATATAAGAAATTTAATTTACATAGAATTATTAATTATGATGATGTATATATATTCAACATCATCAAATACAAATACATATTTTATTGATACAAAAACACTATTTTATTCAATTATATATGTATTAGGTTATTTATCAATTAATTATAAGATTAATATTAGAAAAACAATAATATATGAATTAACTACGATTATAATTACTTGTTTGCTTTTCTCAATATATAGTTTTAAAATAGCAGATCTACAGGTTATAAAAGGTAGTGTATTAATACCATATTTACCATTTTCTTTATTATCGGTAATACTATTCTGGTACTTAAAAGATAAACTAAAAATAAAGGAAAAAAATCCAATTAACTATATAGGGCGAAATGCATTATGGTTTTATTTCGCTCAAGGAATATCTTCATCACTACTATATTATGTATATGGACATATAAATAATCATCATTATCTAATAGTATTTACAATAATGTTGACATTAAATTTAGCAATGTCGATAATAATTGCTATTTTACTTGAAAAAGTTTATAATTTATTTAGTCACCACAGATTAAACGGAATAATAATAAAAATTGTGAAGAAAATATCTCCACAAAAAATAAATGACTAAAAGATATAGGAGATACAATATATGTTTTTAATATCAGTAAAATGCGAATATGAAAATAAAATAAAAAATAAGTTAAAGTCATTATATAATAAAAAAACAACAATTTTTACAGAAGACGATATTTTGACTAGTAAAAAATATAAAAATTATAAATATGTAATTACAGAATATAATAAAGAAGTTATAAATTACTTTTTAAATCAGAAAAAAATAATTATAATTATTGGAATGAATAATGATAGTTTAAAATTGGTAAATAAAAATATTTATTATTGTTCTAATATCGAAGAAATTAAAGAAGTAGTTAAAAAAAATGGTATGAAAAGTAGTGTGTCAATTAGAATTACATTGGCTATAATACTATTAATTGCACTTATAAGCATATTATTAATACATCAAAAAAACAGTAAAAAGGACAATTCAGTCCAAAATGATAAAAAAAGTATTATAAATAAAACAACAAAAAAGCAAAAGCCAAATGAAAATGATTATAAATCACAAAATATAGTTTTTCTTGGTGATTCAATAACAGAATATTATTATCTTCCTAAATATTATGGCGATTTACCAGTAGTCAATAGTGGTATTGGAGGTAACAAAGCATATGATATTTTAGGTGACATGGAAAATAGAGTATATAAATATAATCCTACAAAAGTATTTTTGCTAGTAGGAACAAATGATCTGTTTCATAGAACAGACAGAGAAATAGTAAACAATATAGCTGATATAGCAAGGCTAATACATAAGCATAGAAAAAATGCTAAAGTATATGTTGAATCTATTTATCCTATAAATAATGAAACAAAAGGTAATGATATTGTTATTGATTGGATGGTAAGTACAAGAGATAATGAAAGAATTAAATCTATAAATAAACAAATAGAAGAAAACAGTGTTGATTATGATTACACATATTTGGATTTTTATAGTTTATTGGCCGATAAAGATGGAATGTTAAAATTAGAATACACAGTAGATGGCTTACATATTTCCGATGAAGGATATAAATTAATAACTAAAGAGATAATGAAAATAATAGAGGGTGAAGAGAATGAATGATAAATCAGTATTATATGTAGTAATACCATGCTACAATGAAGAAGAAGTTTTACAAGAGACAACTAAGCAATTGAAAGCAAAGATGGAAAGTTTAATCAAAGAAAAGAAAATATCTGACAAAAGTAGAGTTATGTATGTAAATGATGGATCAAAAGATAAAACATGGGAGCTAATAAAAAAAATAAATAAAAAAGAAAAATTATTTACTGGAATTACACTATCAAGAAATCGTGGACATCAAAACGCTTTACTTGGTGGTCTTATGACTGCAAAGAAATATGCTGATGTAGTTATATCAATGGATGCAGATTTACAAGATGATATAAATGCAATTGATGAAATGATTGATAAATATAATAATGGCTGCGATATTGTATATGGAGTAAGAAGTGCAAGAAAAAAAGACACTTTCTTTAAAAGAGTTACTGCTGAAGGATTCTACAAATTTATGAAAGCACTTGGAGTCGATTGCGTCTATAACCATGCTGATTATAGGCTTACATCAAAACGTGTATTAGAAGAATTTTCAAACTTTAAAGAAGTAAATTTATTTTTAAGAGGAATGTTTCCACTTGTAGGATTTAAATCAGATATAGTATATTATGAAAGAAATGAAAGATTTGCTGGTGAATCAAAATACCCGTTGAAAAAAATGCTAAATTTTGCGTGGGATGGCATTACTTCATTTAGTTTTAAACCTCTTCGCTTTATATGTATAGTTGGTTTTATAATTCTCTTCGTAAGTATTTGCATTATGATTTATTCACTAATTAGGCATTTTATGGGTAATACAGTTAGTGGTTGGACATTCCTAGCAATATCAAATTGGTTTATTGGTGGCCTTCAAATGATTAGTATTGGTGTTATAGGAGAGTATATAGGTAAAATATATAGTGAAACAAAAGCAAGACCTAGGTATATTATTTCAGAAAATCTAGAAGAAAAATAAAAGACCATAAGTAAAAATAGAAAAATCATTAAGGTCTTTTATTTTCTATATAAATATTTTACAAAAAAAAATAATTATTATATAATATCAACAGTGGAAAGAGGTTTTAATGTGGAAAAAGATATAGCGATTAAAGTAGTACATGTATCTAAAGATTTTAAACTTTATTATGATAAAGCACATACACTAAAAGAAAAGATTTTGTTTTTTTCAAAGAAAAATAAAAATAAAAATGATATATTACATGTACTGAAAGATATTAATCTTGAAATAAAAAAAGGTGAAAGTGTAGCTCTAATTGGAACAAATGGTAGTGGTAAATCAACATTGCTTAAATTAATGACTAAAATCATATATCCTAATAAAGGTAAAATAATAACTAATGGAAAGTTAACATCATTACTAGAATTAGGAGCAGGTTTTCATGAAGACTTTACTGGAAGAGAAAATATTTATTTCAATGCTTCAATATTTGGCTTAACAAGGCAAGAAATTGATGAGAAAATTGCTGAAATAATAGATTTTTCAGAATTAGGTGACTTTATCGATAATCCTGTCAGAACATATTCATCAGGAATGTATATGCGCCTTGCTTTTTCTGTTGCTATAAATGTTCAAGCTGAAATACTACTGATTGATGAAATCCTTGCAGTAGGAGATCAACATTTTCAAGATAAATGTTTCAAAAAACTAATGGAGTTAAAAGAGTCAGGTAAGACAATAGTTATAGTTACACATAATACAAATCAAGTAAAACAGTTTTGTGATCGAGCAGTATGGTTATATAAAGGTGAAATAAGAATGGATGGAAAAATTGATAAAGTACTTGATGAATATCTAAAGGTTTGTGGGTGATTAGATGAGCATATTTAAAGATTTATATAATTATCGAGAGTTGCTTAAAACTACGATAAAAAAGGAAATAAGAGGTAAGTATAAGGGATCGTGGTTAGGAATTATTTGGACATTCTTAAATCCATTGTTAATGCTTGCAGTATATGCATTTGTCTTTCCTTATATTTTAAGAGTTAATGTAGAAAATTATACAATATTTATGATTGTTGCCCTTATTCCTTGGACTTTCTTCACAACGGCTGTACAAACTGGAACCGGTTGTGTTGTCGCTAATGGTAACATATTGAAAAAAGTTTATTTTCCACGAGAAATAATACCAATTTCCATAACAACATCACAGTTAATTAACTTTTTAATTACTTGTATTATAATGTTTATTTTTATTGTTTTTAGTGGAGTAGGTTTTTCTAAACACATTTTATTATTACCATTAATTATATTAGTACAATATATACTTACTTTAGCTATAAATTTCGTATTATCAGCAATAACAGTATTTGTTCATGATGTTGATCATTTTGTAAGTGTAGCGTTAACTCTAGGATTTTATGCAACACCAATTGTTTATTTAACATCAATGCTTCCAGAAAAATTTCAATGGGCTATGCGTGTAAATCCTATGGCTGTAATAGTTGAATCATATAGAGCCGTGCTTTTTTATCATAAACTACCAGAAATGAAGATATTTGGAATATGGGCAATATTAAGTGTAATTTTATTAATTATTGGTTATTCAATATTTAAAAAGTTAGAAAAAAGTTTTGTAGAAGAATTATAAAAAGAGATAATGAATCTCTTTTTTTGCTTTATTTAAATAGTATGATATAATTTAATCAAGGAAGGTGAAGTTAATGGACTTTAAAAAATATCCAGGAAAGATACTATTACAAAAAAATGAATTGCTTAATAAAAGTGATCCTATTATTAGTATAGTAACACCATTTTATAATAGTGGTGAAACAATTGAAGAAACTTTTAATTCAGTAATGAATCAAACATATCCATTTTATGAATGGATTATAATAGATGATGGGTCAAAAGATAAAGAGTCAATAAAAAAATTAAAAGAAATAGAAAAAAAAGATAATAGGATAAAAGTATATAGCAAAGAAAATGGAGGACCATCTCAGGCTAGAGATTTTGGAATAGAAAAAACATCATCAAAGTCAAAATATGTTTTCTTTTTAGA
Organism: uncultured Muribaculaceae bacterium; assembly: GCA_964630365.1. Lineage (GTDB taxonomy): Bacteria > Bacillota_I > Bacilli_A > RF39 > UBA660 > UBA3789. The sequence continues at coordinate 5,980 of CAZVUP010000022.1, read as the reverse complement.
TAGTGATGATACAATAGATCCAACTGCTCTAGAATGTATGTATTGGGCTTTAGAAACAAATAAAGATGCATCTTTTGCCTATACTAGTGTTGTAAATTTTGGAATGAAAGAATATTATTGGGAAAAATATCTAACAATTGAGCAAGAAAAAGAAGAAAATTTAATAACAGTAAGTGCTTTAGTTAGAAAAGATGATTTATTAGAAGTTGGTTGCTTTGGTATAAAAGAAAAAGCAATGTATGAAGATTGGAATTTATGGCTAAAACTTATTAAAGCAGGTAAAAAACCATTGCGAATTAATGCACCTCTTTTCTGGTATAGACAAACAGGAAAAGGAGAACTTTCAAGGGCATTAAAAAATAATAAAGAGGCAATGAAATATGTCAGAGAAACCGCAGCTGGTATTGAAAACAATCAAGTTGAAGTAATACAGTATCCAAGATATGGTGATAATTATGCCATGACAAATGAATTTGATATGATATTACCAGACTATAAAAAAGATAAAAGAAAAACGATTCTTTATATTTTTCCATGGATGGTAGTTGGAGGAGCAGATTTCTTTAACTTAGATTTAATAAAGCGCCTACCTCAAGATAAATATAGAGCAATAATTCTTACAACAACGCCAAGTGCTAATCCGATAAGACAATTATTTGAAGAATACGCTGAAGTCTATGATATGTCATCATTCATGGATAGAATTAATTATATAAATTTTGCAGATTATATGATTTCCTCAAGAAAAGTAGATTTAGTATTTGTATCAAATAGTGAATATGGATATTATATGACTCCATATTTAAAAAGCAAATATCCAACCATACCATTTATAGACTATATTCATTGCGTAGATATTCATGATCCAAGAAAGGGATTTGCTAGATGCTCTAGAGATGTTACTAATTATTTATCAAGAACATATTGCTGCAACAATTCCACTCTAAGAGAATTAAGAGAGGATTTTGGAATTAAAAATGCTGAAACCATATATATTGGAACAGATGAAAAGAAGTTTGATCCTGCAAAATTTAATAAAGAAGAATTAAGAGAAAAATATAATATTCCACAAAATAAAACTATTATTTCATTTATCTGTAGATTAAGTGATCAAAAAAGGCCACTAATGTTTGTAGAAATAGCAAAAAGAGTATCTAAAATAAATAATAATATCTTCTGGGTTGTAGCAGGAGATGGCCCATTAATGCCAAAAGTAAGGGCAAACGTAGATGAAAACTTTAAATTATTAGGTATGATTAAAAAGACGGAAGAAATATATGCATTAAGTGATGCTACATTTAACTGCTCATCATTTGAAGGATTAGCTTTAACTTCTTATGAGTCATTAGCAATGGGAGTACCAGTAATATCAACAGATGCTGGGGGACAAGCAGAATTAATTAATGAAACAGTAGGAGGATTAGTTCATTTTAATGAAAATCCAACACCAGAAGTATATGAAGCAGAGATAGAAGAATATGTTAAAGAAACATTACGAGTAGTTGAGAACTTAGAAAAAATTAAGAAAAATTGTCGTAAACGAATTATTGAAGGATTTACTCTAGATTTAATGTCAAAGAAATTTGATAAAATATTTGATGAAGTAATAGAAGAAGAAAAAAACAGAAAACTAGAATTACAAGATACAACGACATATGAAATAGCTTGTGAAGCATTTAATAGATTATATTTTAATTACACAAATGATTATTATGAAAGAAATTTAGGAGTATACCCAACAGCTAAAAAGAGTAAGCATCAAAGAATATATAGAAAAATATCAAATAGATTATATAGATATGGTGCATTTAACCAAGGGAAAGATATTATAGAATGGTTAAGAAGCTTTAAAAAACTATTAAAAGAATTTGTAATATCATTAAAAAGATTTTTCAAGGCAATAGCATCAGGAATAATACTTATTTTTAAAGTGTTGATTTATTATATTAAAAAACCATTTAAAAGGGATTAATCCCTTTCTTTTTTTTGATATTTTGATATAATGGTGTTAGAAACTATAGAGGGTGGATGAATATATGAAAAACATTTTAATATATGGAGTGGGAACATTTAAAAATAGAGGGGTAGAGGCAATAGTTAATTCAACCATAAATCAAATACCTAATAATTATGATTTGCAAATTGCAAGTTTTGATTTGGAATATAATAAGAAATATTATGCTGATAGAATTAGATATATTGAGCATAATAGAAAAAATCACTTGACAGAAGAAGAAAAAAAACTAGAAAAAGAATATCTTAATATGCCATTTGATTATAATAAATTTGAACAATTATATCAGAAAGATGTAGTAAAAGCGATGGATGGCGCTGATATATGCATATCAGTTGGAGGCGATAGCTATTGTTATCAACCATGTAATTGGCTTTATGCTCTAGATAAAAAAAGTCATGACTTAAATAAAAAAACGGTACTATGGGGAGCATCCTTATTTGAAAAAATAGATGACATAAACTTAATAAGTAATTTAAAAAATTTTGATGTTCTCGTAATTAGAGAAAGTTTGACTCTAGATGCCGTTAAGGACTATGTTGATCCAAACAAAATTATTTTTGCAAAAGATCCAGCATTTGCATTAAAAACAAAAAAGATTAGCATGAATCCATGGTATAAAAATCGCAAGTACATAGTATTAAATGTATCTCCTTTAACGATTAAAAATGATGAACAATTCAGAACAATTATTAATTTTATAAAATATATTCTAAGGGCAACAAAATACTCAATTTGCTTGTTGCCACATGTAACCACCGAAGATTGCAACGATATGGATATTCTCACTAGGCTTAAAGAAAAGTTTAAACAAGAAAAAAGAGTTTTTTTAGAAGAGGATAAATATGATTGCACTGAATTAAAATATATTATATCTAAGAGTTGCATGGTAATAGCAGCTAGGACACATGCATCAATTGCAGCATATTCAAGTTGCATTCCTACTTTGGTAATAGGGTACTCAGTAAAAGCAAAAGGAATAGCTAAGGATTTGTTTGGTGATTATGGAAATTATGTTATTGATAGTAAGGATTTAACAATAGAAAAATTAATTGAAAAATATAATTTCATCATGGAAAATAGTGAGTTAATCATAGAGTCTTTAAAAAAACAAATGCCAACTATTATCAATGAATCATCACATATTTTTGATAAAGTTGTATCAAAATTGCAAGAACAAGAAAAGAGAAAAATATGTGATAAAGCAAAATGCATTGGTTGTGGATTATGCAGCAATGTTTGCCCGGTAGATGCAATAGAAATGAAAGAAGATAAAGAAGGATATATATACCCAACTATAAATTTAAATAAATGTATTAATTGCAATCAATGTCGAAAAAAATGTCCAATAAATAAACCAAGAGTGGAAAATAAATATACCTCAAGAGTATATGCTTTAAAATCAAAAAATAAGAAAGAAGTTTTAGAGTCAACATCTGGAGGAGCCTTTAGTCTTTTAGCAAAAAAGATAATATCAGAAAAAGGGGTAGTTTATGGTGTTGAAATGCAAGAAAATAGAGCTTTTCACACAAGAATATCTAAAATTAAAGATCTATCTAGAATTCGTGGTTCAAAGTATATTCAAAGTTCATTGTTAGAAACATTTGATATGATTAAAAATGATTTAGAGCATGGCAAAAAAGTATTGTTTTCAGGAACACCGTGCCAGATTGGTGCTATTAAATCATTAATTGGGGCAAATGAAAAAAATTTGATAACAGTATCTGTAGTTTGTCATGGTGTTATGAATAAAAAAATATATAACAAATATCTAGATGAATTAACGAAAAAAGGTGGTCCTATAAAAAACTGGAAATTTAGGACAAAAGAACATAATAATTGGCATACATCAAGTGTAAGTTACGAACAAGATAATAAAGTAGTAGTTGAGCAGTTTACAGATAATACATTAATGTACTTATATTTAAAAAACATTCTTGAACGGGAAAGTTGCTATGATTGCAAATTTAAAGGAAAAAATAATCATGCTGATATAATAATTGGCGACTATTGGGGTATTGAGATAAGCCATCCTGAATTTTTTGATAATCAAGGCGTTTCGCAAGTGATAATAAACAGCCAAGCCGGGATGGAACTATTTGAAAAGATTAATACACCAAACGTATGTGATGTTATTCAATGCGAATATAGTGATGTTGAAAAGTATAATTATTTATGTCTTAAATCCATAGATAGGCCATTATTGAGAAATATATCATTAATAGATTTTGATTCTAAAACATTTGAAGAGATAAGTAAAAGTTTAAAAGAAAAAGAATTTGAAAACGAATTAAATCATTTACAAACTGAGTCAGAGAATCTAAAAGAAGAAGTAGATCGACTTTCAAAAGAATTGAATACAATATATAACAGTAAAAGGTGGAAAACCATGGATAAATTTTTAAATGCTATTAATAGGATAACTGGTAGAATGAAAGATGAAAGTGATGTGATATAATGATATACTTACACAAACCATATATCGCAAAAAAAAATAATAAATATAGATTGACTTTTGATATCGAAATTGATAAAAACAAGAAAAAGGTATGGTTTGAAGTAGATAGTGAATATAAAAAATACTTATGCGATGATAGAGTAGATGCGATTGTTGTCGGATTATTATCATACGCAATGAGAGGAAATCATGACATAGAAAGCGATAGTTATATAACAGAAGAAATAAAATATAAAATTGTAAATCATTTAATGCCAGCACTTAGCAAATATGATTCTAATTTGCATTATATAAATATAAATATAAAAACAAAACCAACTGTTAAATCATCAGGTGCTGTTGGTACAGGATGCTCATGTGGAGTTGATTCAATTCATGCATATTTAAAGCACTATAATTTTGATAATAAACAATTTAAGTTAACACATTTATGTATTAATAACGTTGGAGCATTCAATGAAACTTATGAAGAGGTAGGCACAGAAAAAGTTAGAAAATATCGTATTAAAAAAGCAATGGAATTTGCTAAAGAAGTCAATTTACCATTAATAGTAACTGACTCAAACTTTTTACAAGAAATATATCAAAATCATTTATATACCCACACTTACAGTTCATCATTTGCCATTCTTTGTCTGCAAAAATTGTGGGCAGTATATTATTATGGATCATCAGGATATGATTATTCTGCATTTAACATAGTAAATAGTTCAATGCATGACTGTGCTAGTTATGAGCTGCTATCATTAGATTGTTTTAGTACAAATAACTTAAAAATATATTCAGAAGGTGGAGCCGAGAATAGATTAGAAAAAACAGCATTCATTTATAAAGATGGATTAACAAAAAAGTACTTACACGTATGTGTAAAAGATAAAAATAATTGTAGTATTTGTTCAAAATGTATGAGGACGCTTCTATCATTATATGCATTAAACGCAAACATGAATGACTATAACAGTGTCTTTGATATAAAACACTTTAAGAACAATATTAATGACTATTTTGAATGGATACTTAAAGAACATCTATGGGATGATAAGAGTATGAATGAGCCAACATATCAATTATTATTAAAAAAAGAAGAATTTAAGGATTACATAAATAATTATAATAAGAATATGCTAGAGGAAAAAACAATTAATTATAAGGAAGAATATGAAAAAATCATCAACTCTAAAACATTTAAATTAGGCGATATAATTTTAAAAATACCAAGAAAAATAAAAAATATAGTTACAAAAAGAATAAGGATGTGGTAATAGTGAAAAAAAAGATTTCTTTAGTCATAGTTGCATTATGCTTTATACCTAAAATTGTTTATGCAAATGAAGGATGGGTAGAAGAAAATAATGAAACATATTATTATGAAAATGGGGAAAAACTTGAAGGTTTCCAAGAAATAGACGGAAAAAATTATTTCTTCGGAATAGGATCAAATAGATTATTGCATGGTTGGCAATATTATGAAGGAAAGTTTTATGCAGACCCAGAAAATGGTGAGATAA